>JAPOOU010000165.1 GCA_026713245.1 Chloroflexota bacterium | reverse complement strand
CGGCACAGGCGTGTCCGTCGGGATGGATGTGTCAGTTGGCACAGGCGTGTCGGTGTCAGTCGGCACAGGCGTGTCAGTTGGCACAGGCGTGTCGGTGTCCGTTGGCACAGGCGTGCTGGTTCCGGTGTTGGTTGGGGCGGGCGTGAAAGTATCGGTCGGCACAGGCGTGTCGGATTCAGTCGGCACAGGCGTGTCTGTTGGGACGGATGTGTCGGTCGGCTCCGGCGTATGTGTATCGGTCGGCATTGGCGTGTCCGTTGGGACGGATGTGTCGGTCGGAACAGGCGTGAAGCTCGCCGTCGGCAGCGATGTATTTGTCAGTGTCGGCCGGGGCGTGTCGGTGTCAGTTGGCGCAGGTGTATCGGTCTCCGGCGGCACAGGGGTATCGGTTGCCGTGGGGGGCTCGGTTGGCGCGTCCGTGACTACGGACAATGCCTCTTCCGTTGGCGCATCGGTAGCGGTTGGATCATCTGTGGCCGTAGGGGCGTCAGTTGCGGCCGGAAGCTCGGTTGCCGTTGGCAATGGCGTCTGGCTCGGTACTTCAGTGTCCGTTGGCATGGGCGTGTATGTATGTGTCGACGTTGGCGTATCCGTCGGCAGGGCTGTATGCGTCGATGTCGGAGTGAGGGTCGGGGTCGGCGGCAGCGTTATCGTAAAGGGCAGCGTAACTGTCGTACTCTCTCCACCGGCATTGCGCACGGTTACCTGGACTTCGTGCTCGCCATCTCCCAACTGTTCCGCCGGAATCGTGAAGACCTCGTCACGGATAATTTCACGCGGCCCGTCGTCGAAAGAGACTTCAATCTGTGTGATGTCCGTCTGTCCTCCGGCGCGTACTTCGACATCCCGGGCGCCCGGCAAGATCGCGTCAACCACTACGCCGCTGAGCTCTACCGTCGGCGGTAGCGCGGCGACTTCAAATTGCAGCGTCTTGACGATTTCCGCGCCTGCGGCATCCACCGCGCGCAGGGCGATCGTATTCCTCCCCGGCGGCAAGTCGGCGGGATTCAAGGTGAATTGCATCCGGTTGCCTTCGACGACAACGGCCACACCGGGATCGGTGCTTATGGACATGATTGGCGACTGCCCGGTTGCCACGACGCTGCCAACGACGGAGTCGCTAATCACTGCGTCTTCCGCCACCCCTTCGATTTCCAGGCGCGGCGCAATGACATCCACATCGAATTTGCTGTCTACCGTGGTACTCTGACCGCTGGCGTTGGTTGCGCGGATGCTTAGCGTATGCTCCCCAGGGCTCAGTTCGAAGGGATCCAAATTGAACTCGTAGGGCCCCTCGTCATCAACCTCAAAGAGCTGGCCGTCGACGAAAAACTCCACCTTGGTGATCTCGGTCTGGCCACCTGCATTAACTCTAATAACTTCCACATCACGGACTTCGGCCCGGGGCGCCGGTTCGAAATCGTCGGAAACGGTCGGCGGCAATGCCGCAATCTCGAATTCGGTACTTAAGCGGCCGACATCGCCTTCGACATCGCTGACGGTGATATCCAGCCGATGTTCGCCGGGCGCTGCCCTGACTGGTTCAATTGTGAAAGTCTCTTCTCTGGAAACGACTTCGCCATCAAGCGCGATTTCGATGCTTTCAATTTCCTGGTCGGCCAGGATCTCGACCTTGACCTGTGTATTCTCGCGCAGCGCTTCCGCGAAAATGTCGTCGGGCAAGAATAGTAGCGGTATAGGGATTGGCGCGCGCAAGATCGCCATACCGGATGTGTAGCGACCGTCCGGGACGATAACTTCCAGGGAAAAGTCATAACGCGTTCCGTCGGCGGGAACATCGGCATTCATGGTAATGATATATTGCGTGCGAAAAAGATATGCCAGGCTCTGGAATATGGTGAGCAGTTGCTCCGGCCTTGGCGAGTCATAGAACTCGGCGTTCGTTTCCGCAGAAACCACTTCCAGGAAGCGGCGGTCAATCGACCATCCCAAGCCAACCGTGTACACAGGTACGCCGTTAACGGTCGCGGCCTTTATGCTTTCATCCCGGTTGCGGGCGCTGACATCGCCAAATTCGCCACCGTCGCTCAAAATCACTACTGCGCGGCGTGGAAGAGGCGCGCGGTTAGCGATTTCGATGCCAAGGTGCGTCGCGTCGTAGAGCGCGGTTTGCCCGCCATATGCCAGGCTGTCGATGGCCCGCAGGAGCAGATCCCGGTCCGTTGTGTAATCCACCACCGTCGACACCTTGGTACTGAAGGTGACGATGGCCACCGGGTCATTCGCCCGCAGGGACTTGACATATTGCCTGGCCGCTTGCTTTGCTTGTCGCAAGGGACGGTCGGCCATGCTGCTGCTTGTATCAATCACCAGGACACTGGCAAATGCCAAATCGTCGTCTGTGACGTTTTCCACGCGCGTCACATTGGCCAGACCCGCTAGATCGCCCCCGATCGAGAAGTTGTCGATATCCAGACCGGAGATGAGTTGACCGCTGGCGTCGAGAATACTGGCGTTGATGGAAATATCTTCCAGATCGGTTGAATCGATGCCGATCACATCCAGCGAGATAGCCTCCATGTCCTGCGTGTTGACCAAGCCCAATGGCAGCAGCACGATCATCACGGCAAGTGCAACCCAGCTAATTTGCTTCACGTTTTGTTCTCCGAGGCATTGGCGACGCCAACACATGGCCCAAAACTAACCCATTCAAATGGCTATGTCATCGACCAGCGCAAAATACGCAGATTATAGATACTTTCATTGACGATTAACAGTTGGAAGTGCGTGAAGGATCGGTTGTTGCTTGGGTCTACTGTCTCAAGCTCGCGGCGCCTGCCATAGCGCAGGTCGACATCGCATATTCGCTAGACGCCACCGAAGCGATCTTGTACGCCGACCAGCCAATTCAAGATCGGCGTCATCCGCTGAAAATGATCAAAGCAGAAATCAATGAATACCGGCGAGGAGACGATGTCCCAGGTGATCGCGTCTTTATAGGCATGTAAGGAGTTGTACTTCAGCCACTCTCCGCGGGGATGGTCCATGTCAAACCCCCTGGGCATCTTCTTGTAATGCCGGCCAGAGATCTTGTAGTCCGCGGACGCGACGGCGTCGGCTGCCTTTAGCAGAGCCGGCCCCAGCTCCGCATCGACGACCGCCTGGCGATAGGCGTCCAGCATTGCTTTGGAGAAATGAAACATGCCCGTCATCAAGCCGGCATCGTCCGGCGTGAGTTGCATGCCAAATGCCGGGTGCTGCGTTTTCTTGCCGCTGCCATGCCACCACATCATGGCGATATTGGTTTTGTAGGGCGATTTGTCCTTGCTGAAGCGCGTGTCCCGCGCCGCGCGCATCAAAGAGCCGCTGCCATTGACGCGCAAATCGACGATCAAGTCCGGGTCCAGCGCTTGCAGGCGCGCGCCCATTGCGGCCACCCAAGCCAGGGCCGGCGCCTTGACCGCCTCTTCGTAGCGGGCTCTGTTGGCGGCGAACCAGTCTCGGGTGTTGTTCTCGCGCAGGTCACGCAGGAATTGTTGCGTTTCGACCGGGAATCCGGCAAAGTCGCTCATTGTTTTCCTCGCAGGCTTGGCAGGCTACTCGTGATTCTAACCGATGCCTTCGCGCTGTCAATGACAGGCGACCGGGGAATATCTCGCCTATACAAGCGACGAGGGCTGGGGCACAATGCCTTCGCCTAATCTTGACCCCTCATTTGGTGCTAAGGATGCCTCAATGAAGAGAAAACTCTTACTGTTCGCGCTAATATTCGGCGCGGGAATAGTATCAATAGTGACGGCCCAGGCGAGCCAAAGCCCGCAAGCGCTCTGCGACGCGGCGGAATCGTCCGACCTGGCCATGATGCAATTCGCCCAGGCGGAACAGGTGATCGACCAGACCCTGGATTACCGTGCCCTAATGTGCACTAGCGCCGGCGCGATTTACCTAGACCTGTATGAAAATCTGACGCCGATCACAGTCAACAATTTTGTTTTTCTAGCCGAACAAGGCTATTACGATAACACTAGCTTTCATCGCGTCATTCCCGATTTCATGGCGCAGGGAGGCGACCCTACCGCGACCGGTCGCGGCGGTCCCGGCTACCAGTTTGGGGACGAACCGGTTGGCTTTCTGACATTTGATCGGCCGGGCTTGCTAGCGATGGCAAATGCCGGTCCCGGCACCAACGGCAGCCAGTTTTTCCTCACAACTTCGCCAACACCGCATCTGAATTATAAGCACACGATCTTTGGCGACGTGTTGGCCGGGCAAGAGAACGTCCTGGCGATCCGCGAGCGCGATCCACAGACGGCCAGCGGACCGGGGGAAACGCTGCATACCGTGCTCATCATCACCGATCCGTCACTGGTTGACAGCGCTGAGGCTGAAATCGCGCGGGCCACAAAAGACGAAGTCGGCGCGGCATTCGAGTCTTTCACTGGCACGCTGCCGCCCGCAATGTCACTTGTCGATGAACGCTCCGGCTATTTCTCGACCGACGCATTGGCGGCGGCCTCCGTAGCGGAAGAGTTGCAAGGCCGCTTCGCGAAATTTTCCCAACAGCACGGACACCGGTATCGCTATAGAATGCAAATCGCTAACGGCGGCTGTGATGCCTCGATTTTCTTTTCGGCGCTCGGTTATTGGGTCGATGTTTTTGACGATGCCAAATCCGCTGGCGCTGCCGCGGTTGACGAATTCATGTGGCTGTGGCTGGACAGCTATGACTATGAGCGCGATGCTTCCGCCCCCGCCATCTACCGCCGCGATGCCCAAACCTGCGACGGCGAAGAGGGCGTCCACCTGTTGTCGCTATACACGCGGGGGCGCTACCTCGTGACCATTGATGTCTTGGTCGCCGAGTCGATCCTGGATCAAGTGCCGGCAGCGGCGCTCTTGAACAATTTGTCTTTGCAGATCGAAGGGGCGCTAGCTAGCATATTTCAGGGAGAAATCCGCTGACTAGCGGCGCGCTGCGGGGGTCTAATCTCTAGCGGCTTCCCGCTCGGCGCCGCAGTAGAGCAAGTGTCATATCCCGCTCCTGGTGCTGGCAGATCTCCAGCGCCTCAATGAACAACGGCACGTTCTCCCAAGACGCCAGCCGCGCCAGGCGCAGCAGTCGCTCGCTCAGTTCGCCGTCTCGCGCCGCAGCCATCATCACCAGGCCATAGCGTCGCAAATCGGTATCTTTGCTCGTCATGATCACCGATTCCAGGCGATCATAGAGTTCCTCCGCCCGCCGATCAATCACCCAATTGATGATGCCCATGCTCGCCGTCGGCTGGTCGATTGCTTGGTACTTCTCGATCAGTTGTTCGTATAAGCGCGGCGGAAAGTCCTCGTCCAGCGATTCCAGCGCCTTGCCGGTCAATTCACCGCGGCCCGTTCGCGCCATCCCCTCGCCGCTGTGCAAGAGGAACTGGTAGATCGGCAGGCGCTGGTTCGAGGCGACGAGCGCGTCAATGGCGGTCATGGCCGGCTCGCAATTGAAAACCGAAGTGAATGGCTCGCCCAGAAAGCGGGCGGCGTAAAGACAGGCGAGGGCGGGGTCAATCGGCGCCATGCCGGCCAGCGCCACAGCCCGCAGGTTCTGCGCAACGTCATCAACCGGCTGTAGGTAATAAGTCTCGACACCCAGCTGATAAATGTCGATGTCATCGGGATGCTCGATATGCACCAGCAACCGCGTGAGGCTCTCGCGCAGAATGCCCGCTTTGTCACGCTTGCTGTCATTGTAAAAGCTGAAACACTTGTCGCGCAGCACGGGCCGATGACTTTCGTCGAGCGTCGCGACGACCGCCGAGGATTGCAAAATTCGCAGGCACTCGTCCAGGTATTGGCGACTGTTGGTCCGCGCCAGCAATTGCAGCGCGATATCGCGCCGCGCCGCGATGCCGGTCTCGGCCCGTAACGCTTCGTACAGTTCAGATTGAGTAGGCATCTGCCGCTATCATCACGGGTGCGCCATCAAAAGTCGCGGGTCCCTCCCTCTCGATGGGCTGAGGAGGGGACATGTTTTCTACCCCTTTCCCGGCCGTTCCCGAAGGTCTGTGTCGGCGGTCAGTGTCTACGCGACCTATCAGGTCGCCCGAAAATCGCCGGAATAAGTACATATTTTCTGGCTAAACCTTTCCCGGCAAAAAAGTGTGCCCTCGTCAGCGCCTGACGCTGTAGCGACCTAAAACCGCGGCGAGAGTCCCAAGCCCTCGGCACAGGCCATGATCTCGCGCCAGGTCGCATCCGGCAACTCGATGCCCGCCGCCAGCCGCTCAGCCCGTCGCCGCGTTTCAATCTCGCCCGGGTAGAGCACCTCGCCATCCAGCGGATCGGCCTTGACATAGTCGATCGCCGCATCGACATCGCGTTGGAATTGTTCCACCGAACCAAATCGCGAGATATCAATCATCAAAATGACCGTGCCCCAGCGATCCTCTTTCGGCATCTTCGCGCCCGATGGCAATGAGGCCATCATGGTCATGAAGCCGACCATCATCGCCAGCGCGTAACCTTTATGCCCCACAGATGGCATACCCATCGGCCGCATCGCGCCGCCTTTTTCGAACTCTCGGGGATCGTCCGTCGGACGGCCATCTTTGTCGACAATCCACTTGTCGGGCAGTCGTTCGCCTTTGTCCCTGGCCACCATCACCTTGCCGGCCGCGGACATCGACGTGGCGAAATCGAGGATGGTCGCGCCGTATTTCTCGCTAGGGAAACCCATGGCGATGGGATTGGCGCCGACTTTGCGCCCTTGCCCATGCAGCGGAATGACGACCGATCGATTCCCGCCGATGCATCCGTCCCATACCGTCGCGGCCATGCCGGCTTCCGCGGCCATCTCGGCATAGGTGCCCAGCCGACCGGTATGCCCGATGTTGTACATCGTCACCAAAGCGACGCCTTCCGAAGCCGCCTTTTTGATCGCGAGTTCGGTTCCGATCTTGGCCGTGACCTGACCAAAGGTGCTGGCGCCGTCAATCTGCGCCATCGACGCAGTCTCTTCCACCACCTTTGGAACGCCGGCTGGCGCCAAGCGCCCGTTTTCAATGGCTTGAACGTATGACGGTACGCGGATGACGCCGTGCGAATCGTGCCCGGCCAAGTTGGCGTTGATCAGATGCTCGGCGACGATCTCGGCGTATTCGCTCGTCGCGCCGGCCGCTTCCAGGATGTCCGCGATGGTCGGTTGCAGTTTTTTGGCGTGAATCGTTGGCATAAAATCTCCCTTGGATAGTTTCCAAACGCAAGTATTGACTGACCCTACCTAACACTATCAATTTTGTGACTGATTCACTGCACTTGACTCGGCCGCCTGCTTCTGGGTTCGCTGATTCGAAAACTTGATTAACAACCAGATGGAAATGAAACTACCTATTAACCTTAGTATAGCATTCGTGCCGGAATCTCCAAAACTGAAAACCAAGGCTAAAATGAAGCCGACCACAACAGCAATAACGAGCAACAGGATGGTTACAAGAGCCCGCACCAAGCACCCATCTTTCATTACAAAGGGAGCTATGAGCGCGAGTAAGATCCAAGCGGTAGCACCCGGCGTGATGTTGCGTATGTATTCTTGATTATCATCCAATACTCCATGTATCCAGGCGATTAGATCAAACGCTCTATATTGCTTGAGACTGTTTAAGGAGTCATCAAATACACTGTCAAGAACCAAATGACTGTCCAGATTTCCGACGCCTGTATCAGCAATAGCATTTAGCTCCTTTAATAGGTTTACCTTTCTTTCTAGCCTTCCAATGGTAATCAAACCCATTGCACTTTCTAGCGCGAACACTGTCAAGGCTATCATTGCCAATACGATTGAAATGTTGGCGGCCTTCAGCGACCAAGAATCTTCTCCAAAGAAAAGATCCCGTATCGAGTCGACTAAACTCTTTATGTCCATATTTGACAGTTTGCCTTGTGGATTAGGATAAGTCCAGCGTCCCGTTCAATTGTCCGGCTTCAGAGAGCACAAACCCACCTGCTTGGACCATCTGCTCCAGCCCGCTTGTGGGCCACACGCCCAATCGCGGCGGATGTGCGCCATGTATGTGCATTCGACAGCGATCTCCGTCACGGCAGTCGGCTTCATTAAGCATTGCGAAACGTGCAAGGCGGACTAGTATCAACTAGATGCGGGTGCCGCGATATCGACGTAATCGGTGTGCGGGCTGAACATACATAGCTCACGCGCCTTTAAGTCGATTGACCCATTTTTTTGTGATACTGGTGTGACATTTTCTCACAACTAACCACCAGCAAGCAATCAACTCGGAGGACTTCCGGAAGCATTTGCACACCATTCATTCAGATGTGACGGTAAATGCCCAGATTGCCATGAAGCTAGAGACGACAAACCACCGCTGCCGCCAATTGCCCTTCAATCACTAGTCAATTCTGCGGTCGCCAGTGCATTTTGGACTACGTGTCCGCGTTTCTACGCCTTTCGCTAGTTTCTATGCCGGACAGGTAACCATTGTTGACTCAACTATTTTGACCATTATTGTGGCGTTTGGCTATCACGCAGGAATTGAGCTCTTCGGTAACATGAAATGATTAGACTTCGATGGGTCACATTCACTCTGACTCATTGCGCATTGCAGCGGGTCTCGAGCATACGGCGGTGTGGTGCTATACAGCTCAAGCTCGGACTGTACCCGTGCACGTCCCTTAAGTTGCTCTATCGCCTGTACGCCTTGGATCCTAGTGTGCGCCCAATTGAGCGCGATAAGAACAATTCCTAGCGCGATTACTATGCACAGGCCGCGCTTAAGTGAAACTTTCCCCAACATTACCGGCGCTGCCAATGCCGCCAGCACCCCTAGATATTCTATTTCCATAATCTTACCTTTTTCTATGAAAAATATACCTCCTTAATATAACATACACTCAAAGAGAACGCAAGTGCTATTAATGAAGAGCGCCTCCCAATCGTGGATCAGTCAATGGGTAGACTATATTCGTTGCGCTCCCACAACCTGATGACTTCGCCCTCCGCGCCCAGCTCGAAGCGCAGCGTCTCGTTCGATTGCCCCGCTTGCCGCAAGACGAATACGGTCTCATCGTCCGTTGGCTCGAGCAAGGTCGGCTTGCCATTCAGATCGTCGAGATAAAGCAATTGCAGTTGCCCTTCGCGGATGACCACTTTTTGCAGGGCCCATTCGCTCGCGTAGTCGCCGACAAACTTCTGCCAGACCGGGTTCGCTTCCGGCTTCGCTTCGCCAGTCGCCTTGATCAATTCCGGCAAGACCAGCTTGTAAGCTTGCTCGGCTATTTGATGCGGATTGCTGCCGAGCGCATTGCTGAGCGCGATCACGCCGGCTTTGTGCTCGCGGCAGATGGTGAAGGCGGTCAGATAACCGGGATAGCCGCCGCCGTGACCGCTGATGACCCAATCCTCGATCTTTTGCAAGCCCATGCCGAGGCCATAACCGCCTTTCCAGCTTTCCTCCAGCCAATGTACGCGGTGCATGTCAAACAGGGTGTAGGGTGAGAGCACAGCGTCGCCCCGCAGTCCCAGGTGAAATGCGGCGTACTTGACCAGGTCCTTGACCGAGGAGGCGAAATTCGCCGATGCTTCAAAGGCATTCATTTTCCAGAAGGGAAAGGCGTCGCGCTTGCCGTTCTTCCTTTCGCGCGTATAACCGGTCGCCAATTGCGCGTCATCCGCCTCCGGGACCGCATGTGTCTCGCTCATGCCCAACGGCTCCAGGACGTGATGCCGCAGATAGCTCGCCCAGGACTGCCCGCTGACGACGGCGATGATCCCGCCCAGCAGCGAGTATCCCAAATTGCTGTAAGCATAATTTTCATAGGGCGCGCGGGTGGGCCGACGCGAGCGCGTCTGGGCGACGAATTCCTCCCAGCCCGGGGCTGCGCAGTCCGTCCACATGGCGTTGACCGAATCGCGCGGCAAGCCCGAGGTATGCGTTAATAAATTGCGGATCGTGATCTCCGGAGCGTCGCGATAGCGCAAGTCGAACCATTCCAGGTATTGTGACACCGGATCATCCAGTAGCAGCTTTCCAGCGTCGCGCAACTGCAAGATACCAGTCGCCGTGAATGTTTTGCTGATGCTGGCGATGCGAAAGCGCGTGTCGAGTGTGACAGGCTGGCCGGTTTCCAGGTCGGCAAGGCCGTATCCCTTGCCCCAGAGCAGTTCTCCCTGGTAGACCAGTCCCAGCGCCAGACCGGGCAGATGTTTTTCCCGCATGTTGTGGGCCGTCCATTTGTCCAGAATATCAATGGCGGTGGCCAGGTCGGCCTGTTCTTGAAGCAAGCTGTGTATCATCGTCTGGCGTCCTTCATTGTGGATTCGTTGTCGTTAAATCGTTGTTCAATCGATCATGGGCAGCGTCGGCGCCGCGGATCCAACATGCTCGAGTCAATGAGTGAAAGGACGGCGCCCACGCCACGCGCTCGCTACAACCCGGTCACATCGATGAACCAGCGCTCCAAAGCGGCTTCCATCGACGCGACTTTGACCGGGAATTCCGCCGCTAAATCAACTTGTTCGCCCGGATCATCCGCGAGATTGAAGAGCAGTGCCGGCGTGGGCGGGGGCAGCGTCCGCTCCGGCTCGGGATCTTCAACTATCCCGTCGAAATACTCGGGGAAATACTTGATGGCATGATCCAGCGCCGTGTCAACGTGGCTGACCTGCATGGCTTCGTGGATTTGCGGCCGCAGCAGCTTCCAGTCACCATCGCGCACAGCGGCATTGCATGTGCTCACGGGCCTGTAACGGTTCCATTGCCAAAAGCGCAGCGGATTGATCTTGCCGCGTTCGCCGCGCAAAACGGGCAGCGCGTTGGCGCCGTCCAGTTGCAAGTCTGTCGGAACGTCCATGCCGACCATAGACAGGAGGGTCGGGAACCAATCGGTGTAGTGTACCAGTTCGTCGCTGCGCAGGCCGGCATCGAGGCCGTCCGCCCAGCGAATGATCAGCGGTACGCGAATGCCGCCCTCATATGTATTGCCCTTTTGCCCATTCCAGCCGAAGTTGAACCTGTGCTGGGACAAGCCGTTCCAGGCCCCAAAAGCCGGACCGTTGTCGCTAGTGAAGATTACGATGGTATTGTCGGCAATGCCACGTTCCTGTAGACGCTCGTTTATCCTGCCGATGCCCTCATCCATCACCTCAATCATGGCATAAATCATGCTAACGCCGAGACTGAAACCCATATCGCAGTATTTCTTTGCCAGCGCGTCGGGCGCTTCCAGCGGAAAGTGCGGCGCATTGTAAGCGAGCTGCAGGAAGAAAGATTCCTTGTGGTGTCGGTCGACGAAAGCGAGCGCTTCTTCGCTGAAGACATCCGTCAGGTACGATTCCTTGTCGCCGTACTCAAGTTTGCCGTTGCGATCAAGGCGATACCGATAATACGGGTTCCAGCCACCCTGAAAGCCGACGAATTCCTTGAAGCCCCTGGCAGTCGGATGATAGCGCGGATCCAGCGCGCCGTTATGCCATTTGCCGATCAAGCCCGTGGCGTATCCGGCGCTCGCAAGCACATCTGCCAGCGTCGTCTCGTCCAGCCGCAGCCGATCCAACCCGCGCGCCTCCAGGGTGTCGATACTGCCGGTTCGATGTGGGTAGCGCCCGGTCATCATCGCGGCGCGGGCCGGCGCGCAGACCGGGGAGGCGGAATAGTGCTGCGTCAGGCAAATGCCTTCGTCAACCAGGGCGTCCAGGTGCGGCGTACAGGAGATTTGATCGTTAAAGACGCCAAAGTCGCCGTAGCCCATATCGTCGGCGATGATCAGGATGATATTCGGCCGAGTCATGCCTTCTCCTAATTCATCAACCCTCCTTGCGCATGCAAGGAGCAGGTTTATTGTTCTCTTTTTTAATAGACCGCGTCGCTCATGCGACGAGAAGGCTTGTTATTGTGTGTGCGGCAGACTTTTTCGCTGCCGCCGAGCGGCTGTGATCGCGTCAGTCCTTCTCGCTGCCGCCGCGCGGCATTTCGCTGGCGTCTTTACGCCGTTGCGCCGGCGGGTATCCCAAGCGGAACAGCGTCATGGTTGCGCCAAACATAACATGGTCGCCGTCTCGGAGTTCACGCGCCTTGCCGCCAATGACCGGCCTCCGGTTGACAGAGGTCCCGTTGGCGCTGCCCAAATCGAAGAGCTTCCAGCAATGCTTTTCTTTGACCAGGAAAGCGTGCGGGCGGCTGACCGTCGGGTCCTGCAGGGTGATCTCCCAATTGGCGTTTGGCGTGGAACGACCAATGTACATTTCTTCTTTCAACAGCGCAAACACTTGGCCCCGCTGCGGTCCTTTGACGATGCGCAATGACGCTCGGTCATCAGCAACCATCGATACCAGTTCCAGTGCGTCTTTGGCCGGCGTCGCCCGCGGATCGAGCAGCTTGAGCATCGAGACGAAGAGGTGAATCTCATCGCCGATGGCCAGCTTGCTTGAGCCCTCGACGCGGACGCCATTGACATAGGTCCCGTTGGCGCTATCCAGGTCGTCAATCACGAATTCGCCGTCGCGACATGTTAGCACCGCGTGCATGCGCGAAATATGGCTTTCGCCAATGTGAATGTCATTGGAAGCGGAACGTCCGATAGTCGCGCTCACGCCCTCGCGCAGGAGGAACTCGCGCGTGGCGCCGGAGTAGGGCTCCAGCCATACCAGTTTGGCACGTGCTTCGCCTTGATGATCTGCCATCAAGGGTTTCCTGATCTGTGAACAAGTGCTGGGGATTGTAACACAATGCGCTGCATGGGGGGTAACAAAGCGGTCAATGGGTAATGTATCGAAGTCGGTTGAAATATAGAACAACAACCGCCTGACAGCCGGTAGGGGCGATCCGATGGATCGCCCGACGAGTAGAAACTGAATGAGTATCGGGCGACTGACGGTCTGTGTCTACGCGACCCAGCGAGTCGCCCCTACCAACGTCGTTCGTATTTTGAGTTAAGGATCTCATGTCGAGGACCGGCTACGAAGAATTTCAACCGAAAGGGATACACTACCGGTCAATGGGGGGCTAAGCGTTGCTCATTCTGGCTTGGATGTAATCCGTGCAAAGTTCGATGACTGTGACTTCATTTTCCGCCAACAGTTGCTTTTCTTGGGCCCAATCGGTATCAGTAGCATTAAGGATTGGCGCATACGGAACGCATTTGATGGCTACGGCGACAAACTTTCGGTCTTTTCCATGCAGCGAAAGCAACTGCTCCGGAAGCTCGGCAAAGCCATCGTCGCCAAATCGAATCTCTATTTGAATGAGACGATCAAACAGTACGTTTAGCAGCTGATTTAGAAGATTTTCCGCTACTCCGCCACGCTCTACATTTCTTCGGTATTCGCTGATTATCTCGTATGTCTTGAAAGAATCGACGACCAGGCGATCGTCATTAGCGATGAAGCTCTCGACCCACAATTGACAAGCCCTGATACAATCTCGGTCTTCGCTGTTTCCTACTTCTGTTACTGTATTGTCAACCATCACCCATGTTGGTATCAACCACGATGTCCGACACGCTCTAACTCCTGACCACGACGTTCGAGTGCAGCTTTGAGCATTTTGTGCAAATCCCCGCTGATATCGCCAAGGAAGTTTTCCGGCCAATTGGCAATCTGGCCGAATCGGTCGATTTCTACTTCTTCAATCGACGAACCCGCATCTCCTGTCTGGCAGAAGTACATCTTGATGTTTTCAGGATTGGCGAAGGCGGGTTGCGCTTCGGCAACGCGCCGCTGCAAGCGCCGCAGAAGATGCTCGCTGTGACTTTCGACAATCAGTTGCAGTCTTCGTTGCTCGGCGGCATAAAGCAGCAGGTCGGCCAGCGCGCTCTGCGCGTTGGGGTGCAAATGCAATTCCGGCTGCTCCAGCAGGACGATTGACCCTTCCGGCGCCGAGAGAAGCATCGTGATCACGGGCAGCACCTGCGATACGCCGAATCCGACATCCGCAAGCGCAGACTCTTCACCGTTGACCGTGACCACCGCCTCATAGAATCTATTATTCTGGTCTACTGGTCGAACTGCGAACGATTCAGACAGTCCCAGCTTGGTCATGCAATCTGCAACCTGCTTTTGCAGAGTTCTGTCATCGCGTTCGGATGAGATGATTGCGGCGATGGTGTCGGCTCCATCGGGTTCAACCACATGTGTCTTCTCTTCACCGGTCCATAGATAGGATCGTTTAGGGTATTGTCGAAGGGGTCCCAGATAGAAGAGTTCATACAGTAACTTGCCAAGCTGCATGCCAATGAAATCGGAACTAGTGGTCACATGATCGTTTGCAACTTGCAACAAGAAACCTCTCTCGATAAAGTGAGCGCCCCGCGGAGGTCCGACCTCTACTTTGTCTGCTGCAACAAGACTCGTGTTCTCATGCTCCGATTCACTGCGTTTTGCTACTGCGTCAAGAACGTATCGAGTCAGGTTATAACGATCTTCGTGACTGTGGGCGAGTTCAATTCTATTTTCATGGCGACCATCCTCAAATAAGTCGTATCCCAATCTCTTGACGAAGACATTGCTATCCAGTTCCCAGGAGATGTCACACTGCATGAACATTGATGGATAGAGACTTCGTTTGTCACTCTTGTCTTCTACCCATCTGGCAACTGCCAATTCCTCAATATCTTCATGAGAAAGATCCCAAGAGAATCTTATACAAATACTTCTCTGTTCGTTATGACCATATACAAGGTCAAAGAAACTTCCCAGATCGACGTAATCTCGATCACTCCCGCCAAAATTGATATGCTGCTTGGGATCAAATCCACGTGCAGTCTGCTTTAGCATCAGAAGCGACTGCAAAATGGCCGTCTTGCCCGAACTGTTCGACCCGAAAAACAACGTAATCGGCGCCAGATCAATGTCAAGCGCTTGCCAGCATTTGTAGTTCTTCAGACCAATCTTGCGGAGCATGAGGGCCTCTCCCGGCTGCGCGTCAACTCGAGTATAGCAGAGTTTGCCGCGCGTTCGAATCTTGTTGCTTGGCGTCGATCATCCCTCGATAATCGCGGTAGCGTCCTCCCCCAGCGCCACCATCACGCCCTCGGCAATCAGGCCGTCGCCGGCGCGCACGATCCGCTCGTCCGGCAGGCCCAGCAACTGCGCGATGTAACGCGCCGTCCAGAGATGCCGGCCGCCATAATTACGAATCTCGGTCCGTTCCAGATCGTTGCTCGTGTCGTTGCCAACGCCGGTCACCTGGACGCCTTTGGCGATGAGCCATTCGCGCGTCGCGCCCGCCAATCCAAATATCTGTGTTCCATTGTAAACATAGATCGGCGCCGCCTCGGCGTCGGCGCGCGCCTTGATTTCGGCCGGCGACAACTGAATGTGGGGATAAAACGTACGCTGAATCAGTTCGCTGATCGCGGCGTAGTCGGGAAACAAGACAGATTCGCCGCTTGGGCTCAGACCATCATTGACATACAGATTGTTCACAACCTCGAAGCGAATGTCTTCGCGCTTGATTTGGCCCATGAGTTGACCCAGCGCCAGTATGTCATTCAGTTCGAGATTGGTACGATAGTTGTTTGAGAGTTCGCTCCACAATTCCGGGGCATTGGCAACCAGGTTGACGATGCCGCCAGCGCTTAGCACCTCCGCGCGCACGGCATCGAGGACCTGCTGCTGGCGCCTGGCTCTATCAAAGTCTCCGCCCTCTGTGGCGCGCGTCCGGGCATACTGCAGCAGCGTCTCCGCGTTCATGCGCTGTTCCCCGGGCTCAAATACAACGTGGATCATGCCGTAGCCGGCGTCGGGATAAAACGGATCGTTGATGTATTCCTTCACCGTAACTGGCACGCCATCCGGCGCCAGCACATCGACAATAGATGTGAATACGTCGAAGTTAATCAAGATGTATTTGTCTACGCTCAACCCGAAATTCGTCGAGACGGTTTCCATCGCCAGCGCGGGACCTCCGCCGCCCGGGTAGGCATCGCGGTCGCCAATGAAGTTCGCGGTATTCAATCGGTTGGCTTCGTATCCGGGTATCGTCACCCACAGGTCGCGCAGCAAGGAAAGCACGCCGACCGTTTTGCGCACCGGGTCTATGCTCATCAAGATCATGGTATCTGTTCGGAAGGGACCGCTCTCGCCGGTGGCGCTGCGCTGGTCTATCCCTAGAAGCAGGATGCGAATCTGGCGGGGATCGGTGATTATCGGCAAGACGGATTCAGCCGGCGCGTCGGTCGGCGGAAGCGCTGTTGCCGCGTCGACAAGGCTGAAAGAAGATGTGACGACGGGCGGCGGCTCATTCGTTTGGGGGTCGGTCGCGGGAGCAGCCGTGACGAGCGGGGTTAATTTCAGTACCGGCGCGCTGCCCTGGCCCGTTGGATCCACTGAGCCCATGTTGGCGCAGGGCCACTGGCCCGTGATCAGGCAGCGCAGCGTCACCGCCGGATCGCCCACCTCCTGCAAGTCGATCGCCGTCTGCCTTGTCAGGCTAAATGCAGTTAGCGAACAGAGACCTGTTCCGAAGACCAGGACGAGCAAACCCACGATTCCCAATAGCCAACCAGGTAAGCGCATTCAATGTGGCCTGTGCCGGCGCCAGCTCGACGCTGCTGTGCCGGTCTTTCCGCGATTAAACAGACGCGAATTATATCATAGCATCTCGAAGGCCAGGCACGAGACGTATCTTAGGGCCTGGCTACGCGACTTTGGCGCAGACTGCCGATGTATGCCTTGGTATCGGGAATGTGGACCGGCAAGTGCCGATACATGGGTCGAGGCGGCGTAACCATGATGCTTTCGATCATACCGCCCAGGTTCGCGCCCCCGCGCGTCGGATAAAATGCCGGTTCGCGCCACTGGTCATCCAGCATATCGGCCAGCGCCGATTCCAGCTCTGCGCTCGTCTGCCGATATTCGTCAATTTGCTCGTCCAGGCTGAGGCGGACTCGGTCGGCGATACCGCCAAAGTGAATGTCTCGGCTGGATCGGGCATCGCCGACGGCGTCGATCACCCAGTGCTTTTCACCGGCGCGCCATGCCGCGATCGCCTCCAAACATAGCGCTTCGTAGCATATAAGATGCGCAAGCAGATCCTTAAAGGAGCAATCCTGATCGGCGTACAATCCGTACCGAATCGTGTCGCGGCGCGTCATCTCCGTGTCGGTTAAATCATCAATTAACCTGTAAACAGCGGCATGTTCCACTCTCAACAACCGCAACGCTTCCCCTCGATTAACCGACGCCAACATCTTTCAACTCCTTATCTATTTGACCGCGTTATGCGGTAGCCAAGCAGGTTTGTTATTTTACTTGCGCGGCAGCCCAATTCCGCTGCCGCCAAGCGGCTTGGATTGGTAGTCTAGGGTTCGGGTAGGGTATCCATTACGGTTGAAATGCTTTTGGACAGCTCTCGACACGAGATCTTTAACCAACCGCACAAATAATTCTTCAGGGGCAACGCTGTGAGTAGCCCTAAATCCGTTCAGATGCTTCTATGCGGGCGTTTCATCGCAACGCTCCTGTTTACGTTAACCGCGTCGCTCTAGCGACGAGAAGGCTTACGATTTTGCGTGAGCGCGACATTCCTGGGACCTTTTCGCTGCCGCCGAGCGGCTACCGGCTTTCAGATGGTTGTCGTGACCAATTTCAACCGACTTCGATACACCACTTAGCTGCGAGTGTACACGAAACTGCCGGCGCTTTCGAGATGTCCAGTATTCGGTGGTGTATCCTTTTCGGTTGAAACATAGAAAGTAACCCGATGGGCGCGCTGGTCGCCCGAAATCACCGCCTGCAATCAGGTCAAGACCTGTACGCGCAGCGGCGGCTCGCCCCCCCCCTCCGCCCGCAACCGCAACCGCGACCATATAGTCGCCCTTTTCTCCCCGCCTTGCTCTATACTTCAACCTTGTAACACACGGGGCCGCCCAGCCCAGGGCCCCGCTCAAACCAAGCGACATTGTCCAAAAAGAGGCGCTAAACTCCCAAAACGATCTTGCTGGATCCGCAAATGGACAAAAACGAAGGAACTTCAAAGCGAAACCTGCGCCGATCGCCGGGCATCTCTTGCGACGAAATACTCGAGGGGCGCCCCGCGGTCAAAGTCGACGGGCAGTGTCGGCGGTCAGTGCGCGCCCCCTGGCTCGCCCGCAATCGCCACAGCATTTCCCGCTTTCCTGCCGACAGCCTACCGCTCTCAACCTGGCCTGTCCTCAGCTTCCGATCAGGGAAGGGGGTACCCCCCCCCGTATACATACTGTATCTATATAGTCACCTAAAAAGGGGGCAAAATGAGGGCAATTTCCCAGCATTCGAGGACAAATTGCGCTTCACAGAGCGCTCGCCCCGAACAAATCCTTTCTGTTTTCGCTTAAGGATCTCATGTCGAGAACTGGCCACGAAGTATTTCAACCGAAAAGGATCCACTACTCAATATTCTGACGCTACAATCTATTGGATTCCAAAGCTACACTTGCGGCACTATCCGGATTATCGGCGTTGAGGGCATGATATGTCAGAGTCTATACTTTCGGCGGGCGATGTGCGCGCCATTGCCGAATTGGCTCGCCTCGATCTAAGTGATGAAGATGTCCAGCTCTATCAGCAGCAGTTGTCGGCGATTTTGGGTTACTTCCAGAAGCTCGAAGAACTGGATACATCACATATCGATCCGACCTCCTCGGTCCTGCCCTTGACCAACGTTCTGCGTCCGGATTTGGCGGGTGATGCCTTGCCGCTTGACGACGTCGTCGCGAATGCGCCCGAAAGTGACGGCGAACAATTCCGCGTACCTGCGGTTCTCGATAGCGACTAGGGCCGAAGAGCGCCGTTTCACGAATCTTTCTCCATAAATGGTGACTGATTCCGATATTGTTGACACATAACGTCAATTCCCGCATCGTGGTAGAATTCGCCGGGGAAGCAAGATTGTGCCGAATACAATCAGAGCCGCCATCATCCAGGCCCGCGCTCCCTACTATGATCTGCCCAAATGCCTTGAAAAAGGCTGCTCGCTCATTGAAGAGGCGGCCCGCAACGGCGCGCAACTAATCACGCTCGGCGAAACCTGGTTCCCCGGTTACCCGGCCTGGCTGGATTATGCGCCCGCTGCCGCGCTATGGGATCATGCGCCAACCAAAGGCCTCTATGCGCGGCTCTGCGAAAACAGCATGACGGTTGACGGTCCGGAAATGCTCAGGATCCGTATGCTAGCCCGGGACCTTGACGTCGTCCTTGTGCTGGGCATCAATGAGCGCGTGCTCAAGGGGCGCGGCAATCGCAGCCTCTACAATAGCCTGCTCGTCATTGACGCGGACGGCGAACTGGTAAATCACCATCGCAAGCTGCGGCCGACATTTAGCGAGCAGATGCTTTGGGCGCAAGGCGACGGCGCCGGCTTGAAAGCCGCGGACACGGCGGTCGGTCGCGTTGGCGGTTTAATCTGTTGGGAACATTGGATGCCGCATGCGCGGCAAGCCCTGCATCTCAGCAACGAGATCGTACATGTGGCGCTTTGGCCAGCTGTGAAAGAGAGCCATCTGGTCGCTAGCCGTCACTACGCATTTGAGGGACGCGCCTTTGTCCTGGCCGCCGGCAGCATTCTCGCCGTCGCCGACATTCCCAATGAACTCGAATTGAGCGATGCTTTGCGCGCTCAGCCGGAGTCGCTCCTTTTGCATGGCGGCAGCGCTATCATCGGTCCCGACGGCGAGGTCCTGGTGGAGCCGGTTGCTGGCGAGGAAACAATCATCTACGCGGACCTCGACCCGCGCCGCATATTGGAGGAACAGATGACCCTCGACGTCACCGGTCACTACGCTCGCGACGATGTCTTCACCTTTGAAGTGAATCACCGGCGTTTGGAATAGGTTGAGGCGCATCCTGCTGATTGACGCGGACTGCGACGCAATCGCCCCAGCTTGCGTAAAGGGATTTAGCGCTAACCGTTGAGGCTCACGACTTGGAGGCGGAACCTTGTTTGCCACTGAATGGGCATGTCCATAACCATCAAGTTTGACCTGTCATGGCTCGCATGATAACATCGGTAATAATTCTCGCTCTGCGCTTTTTGCACATTAGAGGAATTGCAATCGAATGAATGTGGCCGACGCGGTTGCCAAAGTTCTCAAAGCTGAAGGGGTCGAGTACCTGTTCGCCTATCCAGTGAACCCGCTGATTGAAGCCGCGGCGAAATTGGACATCCGTCCCATTATCGTGCGACAGGAACGAATCGGACTGCATATGGCTGATGCGATAAGCCGGGTGACCTCCGGTGGAAAAATCGGCGTATTCTGCATGCAGAGCGGACCGGGATCCGAAAATGCCTTCGGCGGCGTCGCGCAAGCCTTTGGCGATTCCGCGCCAATCGTCGTGCTGCCGGCCGGCTATCCGCGGCGCATCGCCCAGGTCCAGCCGAATTTCAGTTCCGCCTTGAATTATCGCCACGTGACGAAATCCTGCGAACAGGTTACCGTGGCCGAAGCCGTGCCGGAAGCGATGCGCCGCGCCTTTACCCAGGTCCGCAATGGCCGACCGCGCCCAGTGCTGGTGGAATTCCCGTCTGATTTGTTTGCCGAGGATATCGCCGACCCCTTTGATCCGACGCCGGCGCCTGCCTTGCGCTACGGTCCAGAAAGCGCGTCGATCGAAGCCGCGGCCGAGGCATTGTTTGCAGCCGAGCGTCCAGTGATCTATGCGGGCCAGGGCGTGCATTACGCAAAGGCTTGGGATTCACTGAAAGAATTGGCTGAACTGCTTGGCGCGCCGGTGACAACGAGCTTGGGCGGCAAGAGCGCATTCCCGGAAAACCATCCCTTGGCCTTGGGTTCCGGCGGTCGGGCGATCCCCAAGCCAGTGCATCACTTCCTGGGGAAGGCGGATCTGATTTTCGGCATTGGCTGCAGTTTCACGCGAACAAACTTTGGTATCAAGATCCCCGCTGGGAAACGTGTGATCCACGCGACCGTAGATCCAGCCGACATCAATAAAGACGTGCCCGCGGATCTAGCCCTCGTTGGCGATGCCGGCTTAATCCTTGACGGGCTGGTGGATGCCGTTCTCGCTCGTTCCAAGGGCGTATCCGACGCGCGTATGACGGCAGTCGCGGCAGAAATCGCTGCGGTTAAGGCAGAATGGCTCGATCAGTGGATGCCGAAGCTCACATCGGACGAGGCGCCGCTGTCGCCTTATCGCGTCATCTGGGATCTGCTGCGCACGGTTGATGTTAAGAACACGATCATCACGCACGACGCCGGCAGCCCTCGCGACCAACTGTCGCCCTTCTGGCAGTCTGCCGCGCCGCTGACCTATATTGGTTGGGGCAAAACAACCCAGCTTGGTTACGGCCTCGGGCTGGCGATGGGCGCGAAACTTGCCCGACCCGATATGCTCTGTATAAATGTATGGGGAGATGCCGCTATCGGTTTCACCGGGATGGATTTCGAGACCGCTGTGCGCGAGAGAATCCCGATTTTGTCAGTGCTATTCAACAACTTCTCAATGGCGATTGAGATTCCGATAATGCCCGTGTCTACCGAAAAGTTTCGCAGTACCGACATCTCGGGTCATTACGCGGACATGGCAAGAGCCTTCGGCGGCTACGGCGAGCGCGTCGAATCGCCTGATCAGATTATCCCGGCGATCAAGCGCGGCATCCTGAATACACAACAAGGCGTTCCGGCGCTGCTTGAATTCATCACGGCAAAAGAAACACAGATTTCGACCTACTGATCAAAGACGCAGGTCCATAATGTAGACGAAGGGATTCTCCATGATTTGCATTAGACGAGCGACCATCCTGAGCCTCACCCTGCTGCTGACACTGGCAGTCATGCTTCCGGCTTTGGCCAGCGAGTTCCCGCCCAGCGAGTTCCCGCCCAGCGAGTTCCCGCCCAGCGAGTTCATCCTCGGCGGCACGAATGAGGGCGAGCCTGACAGCACCCGGGTGATGCCGGTTTATAACGCCGAGCCCACAGGCAATTGGGTCATCCACTACGACACGAACACGCCGGAAATCGAGAAATGGGAATACGTCGACCGTATCGGCGCCACGATTGTCGAGCGAATCGACGAACTGGAAATCTGGGTTGTGGATCCGCCCGACGGCTTCGGTATGGATTTCACCTTTGACAGCGATGTCGAGTTAATCGAGCAAGACTTCTTTGTCAGCGTGAATTTCGATATTCCGCCCAGCGATCCCGACTACGATCGTCAGTGGGCCTTGCCGCATATTCAGGCGGAAACCGCCTGGAACGAAATGGACGATCTGAGACCGGTCACGGTGGCTGTCATCGACACCGGAGTCTGCATGAGCCATGAGGACTTACAGGACCGCGTGCTGGACAACGGCTACGATTTTGTAGATGACGACGATGATCCGGACGATGTATTTGGGCATGGCTGCTCGGTCGCCGGTATCATCGCCGCCAATATCGACAACGGCATTGGCATCGCCGGATTCGCGCCAAACGCTTCAATCTTGCCGGTGCGCGTTTTGGGACCCGGTGGCAGCGGTTCGATGGCGGATGTCGCGGCGGGTATCGTTTACGCCGCGGACGAGAGCGCCGATATTATTAACCTTTCGCTTGGCAGCATGGTCGGCTCGCAGGTGACAAAAGACGCCGTGGATTACGCTGTCAACAACGGAGTCACCGTAATCGCGTCGGCCGGCAACAGCGGCGGCAGCGCGCCAGGGGATCCGGCGCGTTACGAGAACGTTGTCGCCGTCGGCGCTGTTGATCCCAACGGCGCGCGCAGCAGCTTTAGCAACAAGGGCGGCGATATTTGGGCGCCCGGTCGCGATGTTCATACCACCTTCCTTGATAACGGCTACAAGGCGCTCAACGGCACCAGCTTCTCCGCGCCATACGTTTCTGCGATGGCTGCCGTTCTGGAGGGCATGGGTTCGCAGTTGCGTCTGGACGGTGGCGATATGACTTGGACCTGCATGAAGCAGGGCGCCTGCCAGGTGGTGCCGGGTAGCTAAATGCAAAGGCAACGAAGAACAGAAGGGGTGGACACAGTTCCGCCCTTTTTTGTGCGTTGGTCTAGCCTCGGTTAAGTCCCGTCGACATCGCGCCGTCGGCGCTGACGAATGTAAACGTAAGCCGGCTGATATTGATCCCTGGATCTGGAGTCGCCGGATATCGCGCGATCCAGCGTCTCGTTAAACCCGCTGATCAAGCCGCGCAGGTGCTGGCGAGCGTATTGCAGGCGCTTCTTGACTGTCCCCAGGGGAATGTTCAACCGCTCGGAAATCTCGCGTTGGGTCTCGCCCGCGAAGTAGTAATCGCGCGTGACATCACGTTCTATTTCGGGCAAGGCAGCAACAGCCGCCCGCACATTTTCACGCAATTCGCTCGCTTCCAGCTGCGCTTCCGGGGATGGTTCGCCACTTTCCGTTTCTTGTGATAATTCTATAGTTTCTGCAACAACGCGTCGTCGACGTTGAATGCGGTCAGTTTGTGTTAAGACTATCCGCCGCAACCAGAGGGGAAAAGCGGCAACATCCTGCAGCTGATTGATTTGCTTGTATGCGGCCAATAGAGCTTCCTGCGCGGCGTCTTCGGCCAACTGCGTATCGCTCAGCCTGCCAAAAGCAAGGCTATAGACCATTCCCTGAAAATCGCGCGCCAAATGATCGAAAGCGTCATCGCGCTCGGCTTTGTCGCCGCATTTTGCCCGCAGGACCCATTCTCGGTAATCAGTCATTGGCCGTTCAACTGTCCTCGTTCCAGCCCTTCGTCAACAGAATTATGCTTTGAACTGCATAACCCGTCAATTTGCAGTTGCGGGTATTAGGTCTGGCTATAATACACGGCAACTGGCGCGGAGGCTCAATTCTTGTATGTATACCGCGTCGCTCATACGGCCAAAAAGCCTCTTATTAATCGCGAGCGCGACATTCTCGTGTACGAATCGCGGGTAACGCGTCGATCGATTATTCGGGAGATTTTGAGGCGGGCCAAGACATAATAGAAATCTGCACTAGATAGATATTGCGTGCCGCTGAAATTGATGTTAATGACAAGTATCACAATAGCCATTCTTTCATATATAGAGATTTAATATTGACTCCACATACGTATGGCTGCTGTTGCGAGTACTGAATTGTGCGCTTACCCTTATGCTGCCAGATCATTGGCTTTGGGCCGGCCCTACGTTTTTCCTGGATCGGCAGCGTAGCGAAGTCGGTTGCAATAGGAGAAGCGCAACTACCTGACAGTTGACAGGGGCGATCCGATGGATGCTGTTGAATAAGCGTCTCCCATCCCCCGGACCCCCACACCGGGCTAGCGAGAGGACATGTTTGAAAAGACGTAGAGCATTCAGATGCGACAGGTCAGCCGAGGCTGAACCTTACAGGTACGATTTAAGTCGCAGGATGTCGGGGCGGCCGGCGGTCCGTGTCTGCGCGATCAATCAGGCGCCCCGAAAATCACCGAAATAAATCCAGGATTTGTGGCGGAATCTTGCACGATGAAATCTGTCTCCTCCTCAGACACACGGAGGGAAGGGGAGCGTTATAATTGCCAATAAGTCCATAAAGCCCCTCCCTCTTTATGGGACCCCGGGTGGAGGTCCAAGCGGTACTTCCCCGGACTTTGCCAGTTGGCCCTATGCAGTCATCGGCTTGCCGGCATATATACACTCTCCTGCGCTTGTCGCGATCTTGGGCGCCGTCGGTTATCATTTGGACGCTCCATCTACTTGGCTACAATATGCAAGCCAGTATTGCGTTCGCAAGCGGGAGTGGCGATGGTGCCCGGCCGGCGGCGACAGAGCGCGACCGCGAATAGCCATTGCCCGCCACCCTTCTTTCGTTGGGGGGCTCAGTGACCGAAAAAAGGATGAAGTGAAGAATCGAGCCGGGATAAGTTGCCCTTGTTTGCTGGCATATAGGAAGCGCAGGCACATACCGCTTGGGCGGAGCAGATGTCGAACGGGCTGTTGATGTTTGCCGGCCGTTGAACGGGGGGATACAGATCGCTGCACGAGAGAGTTTCTAAACGGCACATTGATATTACATGAGAATCGGTTTATTGTAGTGTCGTTAACTGCTAAAACTATTAGGGCATAACATGTAGTAACATTGCATCCAATGCGATTAGGATTGTCACTCCGCGTAACTAATGAGTGCATCGCTGCGCGTAGGGACGGCGTCGTTCCCAGGCGCTCTCGCAATAAACGGAGACCCATCTGTGTTTTGGCCCAAGTCCTTAAAGGTAACATTGCTTCCATGAAAAAGCTCGACCGTCGTGTTTTGCGCACCCGACAGTCCCTCAGCGACGCACTGATATCGCTTGCCATTGAGTCTGGTTATGAAGCAATCACGATCAAAATGCTGACGCAGCATGCGGGAATAGGTTATGCCACCTTCTTCCGCCACTTCAAGAGCAAGGATGATCTGCTCTTGCACGTATTGCAGTCCGGCCTGGCAGACATGCTGGAATTGCACAAGCCCGAAATGACCCCGTATGAACACGCTCTGATATCGTTCACTCATATCAAGAGGGATCCGGGCATATTTTCACTCTTCGCAAATCTTCCCCGAGATCACAAAGTGATCGCCAATATGTTTGAGACTATCTTCGACTCAATCAAGTCGCTATACGTCTCGCGCGACGAGAGTTTCATCCCGAAAGAAGTCGCCATCAATCATCTGATAACATCGGCCATCGAGCTTGTCCGCTGGTGGGTCGATCATGATATGAAATACTCGGTCGAACAGATGGCTACGATTCAAAGCGAACTCATAGTCAAGGCGACTGAGATTGTCGCCGTTGAACGTTGCGTTCAGCAGGTCAACGATTGCGCCGCCGACTAATGTGACCGCCTGGCCAGTTCCAGCACAGCCCCGCCGAGGATTCCCAATTGAAGGACAATCGCCGCCCCCAGGACAAGCGGGATCGACAAGTCGCGCTCAGCTGGCACCGCCGCGCGCGATCCGAAGGGCGGCGCGCCTATGCGAAACACAAGCGAAGCCGCGGGCGACGCGGTAGCAGTTGGAAGAGGCGCTGCCGTACTGGCCGCGGTTGACGCCGGCGCCTCGACCAACCGGGCGCTCGGTGTACTCGTCGGCGTTGAGGGGACGGGCGTAAAGGTGCCATCCTTGGGCGGTACCAGGAATATACTGCCCGGCTGAATCAGCCGTATATCATCAAGCGTCATGTCATTGATTTCGAGCATATAAGGAATATCCGCCCACGTATATCCATAAATGAGCGCGATGTTGCCGATTGTGTCGCCGGCCTGGATTTCGTGTTTGATATTCCCGACCTCATCAAGGCCCAATACAAACGCAGGCGCGGCGGGCGCATTAAGGCCAGCGGAAAACTGAGATGCGTTTGCCAGCGACGCCGGCGCGCGGCCAAGCGAATTGCCAAATACGAGCACATAAGCCGTGCCAAATTCTCCGCTTGCGCTGCCTACACCGACATTGTTGTAATTGGGACTGGTGATCCCCGCATAATGAATGGGAGATCCCAGCCACCAATTCCAGGCGTCAAGCGCGCTTGCCCGAAAGCCTCGATAAATGTTCTCGGTTACCCAGTTTGACGAGTAGCCTGCGTTCCGCGCGCGAGTCCGCGGTCCGGCGCCGTCGTCTTGCTGATGGCTGACCTTGCCCGTGCGCGCCATCCAACGCGCGTGGTTGTCGGCGGCCGCGTTCAAGGCGGCGCTGATTGAATAGGCGGGCAATCCCTGCGATCGCCGCAAACTGTTTATCCGCGCCAGCAGGACGCTTTGGGTGTCTTGCGCTGTGGCAGATGAAATCGCGAGCGTCACTAGCGCGAGGACGAGCAGCAGACGTGGCATCATGGCTGCCATTCTAGCACCGCTGCCCGGGCTTGCCATCTGACGTTTGTCCAACGCTGGTGTTGCCAGGCGGGGGCGAGGGCGCTTGACCGCCCCGAAAGAACCGGGATACCTTAGGGCCATTTTGGTCAATCCGGTTTTGTAGCGCGGACCTTCGCATGTTAATATGAGCGTGATCGAAACAAAGGGGAAACGACAGGCGCATGCAGACTCTTTATATGGATCGGCTGCGACAGGCCGGATACCGACTGACAGAAGCCAGGTTAACGGTTCTGCGAGTCTTGGTTGAAGAGCGCAGGCACATTACATCGGGGGAAGTATTGGAGCAAGTGAACCGGATCAATCCCGCGGTCGGCCGCGCCAGCGTATTTCGTACGCTTGATCTCTTCACCCGCATGGGCATTGTACGCCCGATCTTCCTCAAGTCCAGCCTGACACCCTCCTACGTGATGCTTTACAACGACCATCATCATCATGTTGTCTGCACGAACTGCAATCGCTACTTCGATTTCCAGGACTGCGGCTTGGAAAATCTGACTTCGGAACTGCAGGAAGCGCTCGACGTCAAAATCTCCGGCCATTTGCTGGAATTCTACGGCGTTTGTTCCGCCTGCAACTCGTAAGCGACACCGCTTTAGGGCATACTTGTCGCCGGAGATGGAGACGCCCGCATGAGAGATGTCCTTATTGTGAGCGCTGTGCGCACGCCGATTGGCAGTATCCGCGGCGCATTGGCAGCGCTGCGCCCGGATGATCTGGCGGCCATAGTCGTCCGAGCGGCTGTTGATCGCGCCGGGATTGATACGGAAACAATCGAAGAAGTCTACCTGGGCTGCGCTAACCAGGCCGGCGAGGACAACCGCAATGTCGCGCGAATGGCGCTGTTGCTGGCGGGCCTGCCGGAACGAGTCGCGGGCGTCACGATCAATCGCTTGTGCGCCAGCGGGCTTAACGCGGTCAACCAGGCCGCGCGCGCCATCCTGGCAGGCGAGGGCGAGGTTTTTGTCGCGGGCGGGGTCGAGAGCATGACCCGCGCGCCATATTCCTTGCCAAAGAACCCCGCCGCATATGGTCCTTCCGGCAACACAACTGCCTGGGATACTACGCTGGGCTGGCGATACCCCAATCCAAAACTGGCAGCGCGCTACCCGTTGGAAGCCATGGGCGAAACTGCCGAAAACATCTACAGCCTGAGTTGCCAGGGCGAGATCGCAGGCGGAGAAATCAGCCGCGAAGACCAGGACCGCTTTGCCTTGCAGAGCCAGCAGCGCGCGGTTGACGCCATCAACTGCGGCTACTTCAAGCGCGAAATCGTTCCGGTGACGATCCCGCAACGACGCGGCGAACCGATCCTTGTGGATACTGATGAGCACCCCTTTTATCGCGCAACCGACACCGGATACGAAGTCGCGACCAGCATGGAAAAGCTGGCTGGCTTGCGCCCGGCTTTCCGGGAAGACGGCAGCGTCACGGCCGGCAATTCCAGCGGCTTGAACGACGGCGCTTCTGCGCTGGTCCTGATGTCGGGAGACATGGCGCGCCAGTTGGGTATCAAGCCGTTGGCGCGCTGGATCGGCAGCGCCGCGGCCGGCGTCGATCCCAGAGTGATGGGCTTGGGTCCCGTGCGCGCCACGCGCAAACTTTTGCAAAGGCAGGATCTTTCCATCGAAGATATTGATCTGGTCGAATTGAACGAGGCATTTGCGGTCCAGGCGCTTGCTGTCTTGCGAGAATTGAAGCTGAGCGAAGCGATAAGCAACGTCAACGGCGGCGCAATCGCGCTTGGGCATCCGCTTGGCTGTTCCGGAGCTCGCATCTTGACGACCTTGATACACGAGATGGAACGCCGCGCCCGGCAAGGTGAAAAGATGACTTACGGTCTGGCGACGCTTTGTGTTGGCGTGGGTCAAGGCGAAGCCACGCTGATCGAGAAATTGGAATCAACGACATGAAACGCGTCCCGCAAATGAGCGCGGAAGCGGCGGCTGCGCTGGTCAAATCCGGCGCTGTGATCATGGTCGGCGGCTTCGGTATGACCGGGTCGCCGGTGCATCTCTTGCATGCCCTTGCCGAGGCAGACGTCCGGGACCTGACTTACATCGCCAACAATATCGGCGAGCCGGGTCTGGGCGGGGGGCGGCTCCTGCGCAACGGCCAGATCAAGAAAGCCATTGGTTCTTACTTCACCAGCAACCGAGAGGTCGTGGAAGCGGCGCAGAGCGGCGCGATCGCCTTTGAGTTGATGCCGCAAGGTTCGATGGCGGAGGCAATACGCGCCGGCGGCGCCGGCATCGGCGGCTTCTATACGCCGACAGCGGCGGGCACCGTCATCGCTGCCAAGGCGGAAACCAGGCAGATCGCCGGCACCAGCCAGGTATTCGTGCCTGCCCTGCGCGCTGACGTGGCGTTGATCCGCGCCTGGCAGGCTGATAGCGCCGGCAATCTCGTCTATCGCAGGACCGAACAAAACTTCAACAAGGCGATGGCCACCGCGGCTGATTTGGTCATTGCCGAAGCGGAAGAGATTTTGCCCCTCGGGGCTATCGACCCTGATCATATCCATACCCCCGGCAATTTTGTCGATGTTCTCGCGCGGGCCCCAACTACATTGGCCGACCTCGGTTCTTCGGCGGATATTCGCGCCTCCGGCAAGCAGGTCGACGATCTGCGCATGCGCATCGCCCGCCGCGCTTTCGCCGAATTGCGGGCGGGCGACGTGGTCAACCTCGGTATCGGAATACCCACCTTGATCGCCGATCTGATCACTCCCGAACACGGCATTATCTTGCACACCGAAAATGGGATGCTGGGCGTCGGTCCGGCGCCGGAAAGCGGCGGCGCCATGGACTATCCTGTAAACGCCGGCAAGATACCGGTGACTGCCCTGCCCGGCAGCAGTTACTTCGACAGCGCCGATTCTTTCGCCATGATCCGCGGCGGCCACATAGACGTAGCTGTCATGGGCGGCTTGCAGGTGGACGAAAGCGGAAATCTGGCGAATTGGGCCATCCCGGGAAAGCCCTTGCTCGGCGTTGGCGGCGCAATGGATCTCGCCAGCGGCGCGCGTCGTCTGATCATCACCATGATCCATTGCAACCGCGATGGCAGCCCGAAGATCGTTCCGCAGTGCAGCTTGCCTTTGACAGCAGTAGCGGCGGTCGACACCCTGATCACGGATCTTGCGGTCTTCACGTTTGAGTCGGGCGCAATGCGTCTACAGGAATTGATGCCCGGCGTCACTCTGGACGAGGTGAGAAGCAAAACCGGCGCCGCCTTTGCACACTAGATTCAGCCTGGTTTAGAGATAGCCGTCCATGGCGGCGTAGCGCTCGGTCATTCGGCGCCAGGCGCGCATGAGTTTACCGGTGTTCTCGCCAGGCGCGCCGTCACCGATCGGGACATTGTCGACGTTGACCACCGGCATTACCTCTTTGGTGCTGGACGTGAGGATGACCTCGTCGGCGCTTTGGTATTCCGCTCTGCCGATCTCACGCAGTTCCAACTGCCCATCGTCCTTGATGAGCTTGATGACTTCGGCGCGGGTGACGCCCGGCAGCAGGTCGCTTGCCGGCGTGATCCAGGTCCCGTCCTTGAAGATGAAGATATTGCTGCGCGTGCCTTCTACGACCTTGCCGTCTACGGTATAGATCGCCTCGACGGCATCCCGATTGATTTTCAGCGCTTGCTTGTGCGCGGTGATGCCGGGGATATAATTGATCGTCTTGGCCTCTGGCATATCCCGTCGCATCTCGACGGTAACCACGTCTGCGCCACGCTCGTAGCAGCGCGCCGCCATCTCATTCACCGGCGTCACCATCACCAAAAGGCGCGATTTTCCGGCGGGCATGAAGCCGTTGGGGCTGTCGCCGCCGGTCACGACGAGACGGATGCCGGATTCGTCGAAGTTGTTGCGCCGCAGCGTTTCCATGACGATCTCATCCAGTTCTTCGATATCCCAGGGACAGTGCAGATCCAGTAGCGCTGCCGAGCGAATCAGACGGCGCAGGTGCGCGCCGAGTTGAAATGGTTTGCCGCCATAAGTGCGCAGAAAGTCGAAGACGCCGTAACCGCGCAGCAGCGCCAGATCGCTTGCCGGAATCGCCGCAGCGGCGGCATCCAGGAATTCGCCGTTGACGTAATAGACGCTCATGACCTGTTCATGCCTACCTTCTCAGATTTGACAAACCCCCCTGATAATGCAAGGAGCATGCTTGTCACCTATGCGATCTCGGCCGAATTGTACGCCGGTTACGTGCCGAGCGGCTGCGTCAGCAAAGATTATAACGAGCATGGCCGACCTTGCCAGGCGCGAGCGCAAAGTGAAGCGCAATTCGTCCTCAAATGCTCGGAAGATGCCCTCTTTTTGCCCCCTTTTTGGGTAACAGTATAGATAGAGTATACATACGGGAGGGGGGGTACCCCCCTCCCAGATTGGACATGCCTGTTTGACAGTGGCAGGCTGTCGGCAGGAAACCGGGAAATGCTGTAGCGATTTCGGGCGAGCCACTTGTAGCCGGAAAGCGGGCGACCAGATTGG
>JAPOOU010000239.1 GCA_026713245.1 Chloroflexota bacterium | reverse complement strand
TTTGGGACCTATATAGAGTGAGTGTGAGGGAGGGGGGGGGGGGGGGGGGGTCCCCCCCAGATGGGAAGCTGAGAACGAGCCAGGTTTTCCAAGCCACTCCCCCTGAACTTCCCCGGTTCAACGCTGAGGACATGACAGTTTCGCTTATTGTGTTTGCGCCCACTACATACATCCCCCTCTTGCCCCCCTCGGTCCCCCCGCCTCACGGGGGGCAGAATCCCCATTGCAATGGGGGGAGACTTGCTCGCGCCCTGCGAACACCGATTCCCTGATGTTTCGGGTCGCGCAGGTCGCACAGACTTTGACCGCCGGCTGCCCCTACAATTTTCGTCACAAGAGGCGCCTAGCGATCGGCGGAGGTTTCGGTCTGAAGTTTGTCCGTCTTTTTGTCCATTTACAGACATAGCAATATCGTTTTGGGACACTAGCGCCTCTTTCTGAACAATGTCGCTTCGTTTGGGCCGGGCGCCGGGTTTGAAATGCGGCGTCCCAGGCCAGGCGGCTGCGGAATCTCGCTTGTGGCGTAACGTCGAAGGATACAGCAAGGCGGAGAGAAAAGGGCTACTATATGGTCGCGGTTTCGGCATAGAGTCGCGGGCTAGCGGGAGGGGTAAATTCTGTGGATACTGCAATATTTTCACCACAAAGACGCAAAGGGAACAAAGTCATTTACTTACTCTTTTGATGCTATGAAGAACTGCCGAGGCGCTCGTCGCCGACATCCACGCGGCGGCCAGTTTCGTAAGACTCGATAGCCGCGCGCGCCAGCGCCAAAGCGCGATAGCCGGCGCTGGCGTGTATCGGCGGTTCTTCGCCCCGCATGAAACAATCAAGCAGGTGGTCGAGATGGTCATCAAAACTACGGTGGAACTCGCGCTGATGATCGTTGAAATAGCCCGCTTCCCATATTTCGCCCGTTTCCTCGCCAACTTGATGGAAAACATAGCGTTTCACGGTGTCGTCGATCACCGCCCGACCCTCGGTACCGTTGACCTCCACCCGATGCGCGCCCGGGTAGGCGTAGGAAGAATCGTAGGACCCGAGCAGGCTGCCGACAGCGCCATTGGCGAATTTCAGCGACAAGGCCATCGTGCTGAATCCCTTGCCCGTGATATCCGTCATCTGCGCCCCCAGCGACGCGATCGGACCGCAGAGATACTCCAGCATGTCGAAGCCGTGACACTGCGTCTCGATCAAGTTGGCGTGGGGATGGCCACCCCAGCCTCCCTCGCCGCCGAAGCGCCAGGTGGCGAAAACCAACTGGCCCAGTCGTCCCTTGGCGATTGCGTCTTTCGCCATTTGCACCGGCTTGGCATAGCGATGATTGAAGTTGATGGCGAAAAACAGGTCGCGCGCGTCCGCTTCGCGCAACAAGGTCTCCGCTTCATTCATATCGAAGGCCAACGGTTTTTCAACCAATAACGGGTAACCCGCGCGTATCACAGCCAGCGTCGGCTCATAGTGCCCCATATTGGGCAAGGACAGGCTGACCAGATCGGGCTTTTCAGCCTCCAGCATCCGCTGAATATCCAGGTAATAGCGCATGCCGAATTGCTCGGCTCGGTCTTTGGTCCGTTTTTCAGTTCGCCCGGCGACAGCGCAGAGATCCACATCGTCCCGCGCCGCGAAGACGCGCGCGTGCTGATAACCCCAGCCGCCCGCGCCCACCAGCGCGACTTTTATACGCCCAGTTTTTGTCATTGTTCGATGACGACCTTGCCGGTATTACCCGCGAAGAATAGCTCAAAGGCGTATTGAATATCGCTGACCGGCATGCGATGAGTGATGATCTGCATCAGATAATCTCTGTGACTCCGCAGGTACGCCAGGTTGTCCGGCAACTCGTTGAAGCAGAAATATTCGCTTCCGACAATCGCCCGCTCCGGCCCGATCAGATCCGGCGAAATCGTCAGGTCCAGTCCGCCGCCATGGCCGATGCAGACCAAAACGCCGCGCTGCGAGAGACTATCCAATGCGGCGCGCCGCGCGCCCCCGACCCCGCTGGTATCGAAGCCGGCGTCAACGTCCGACAGCCCATGACGCTCTAAACCATCGGCTAAGGTCCTTTCCGCCACATTGACTGGCAATCCGCCCATCTGCGCAGCCAAATCCAACCGATAGGGGATGACATCCGTGATCACCACCGGCAGATCGAAACCCAGCATCACCTTGAGCATGCCCAACATGCCCAGACCGATCGGTCCCGCTCCGGTCACCACAGCCGACTCAATATCCTTGCGAGCCATTTGCGCCCACCGGATGCCGTGACCATTCGTGCCCATGATATCCAGCAGCAGCGTCGCCTCGGTCGGACTCATGTCGCTGTCTACGGCGAAGAATACGTTTTCGTTGACTAATTCGTAGGCGCCGAAACCGCCATCGACATTAAAGCCGTAATCGGCGCGCTTCTGGCTGCACTGATTGGTGAAGCCCAGCGCGCAACTGCGGCAATCGCCACAGAAGTCCATCAAGAAGACCGCGCCCGGCGTCCCCACCGGCGTCGTCGTTTCCGGTCCGGCCGCGGCCACAACGCCGGCCCCCTCGTGCCCGGGCGTGACATCGCTGCCCTCATAGAACTGGCCGCGCTCCGAGCCGCAAAGCGCGTTCGCGCCCACTTGCAGCAGCAACTGACCCGCTCCCGGCACGGGCACGGCTTTCTCGTGGAAGCTGATAATGCCGCCGCCCTCGAATTTGGGGGCGGTCATGACTTCGGGTATGGTTCGCAGCATTCTGGGATTATACCTGCTTATGCAAACCGCGGCGCTTATGCGACGCGGCATACGTGAAAGTGAATTACCTTGCCAGCCACGCCCGCAGACAGTATCATCGAAATAAGACTCAATACTTTTAAGGCAGTAACCATGACTAGACCCAACATCTTGTTCATGATCGCCGATGATCACCGTCATTCCGCCATCGGCGCCCTGGGAACGGAAGCTGTCAGCACGCCGACCTTCGACCGGCTGATCGCCGACGGCGCCTGCTTCACCCAGGCGCATATCATGGGCTCGACTTCAGGCGCGGTCTGTATGCCCAGCCGCGGCATGCTCATGACCGGGCGCAACCTCTTCGCCACGCCCGATCCACTGCCGGATGACGCGCCCCTGTTGCCGGAATTGCTGGCGCAAAATGGCTACACGACCTACGCCACCGGCAAGTGGCACAATCGACGCGGCAGCTATGCCCGCGCGTTCAACACTAGCGGCAAGGTTTTCTTCGGCGGCATGAACGATCAATACGCCATGCCCGTGAACGACTTCGACCCGAGCGGCGCCTACGACCCCGAAGACACATACATCGCCGATGGTTTCTCGACTACCGTCTTTACGGATGAAATGATTCAGTTCTTGAATTCACGGGAAGCGGGCGACGATCCCTTCTTTGCCTACATCGCCTTTACCTCGCCGCACGACCCGCGCACCGCGCCGCCGCCCTACGACAAGATGTACGATCCTGACGACATCAAACTGCCGCCGAACTTCATGCCCGAGCACCCATTCGATATCGGCATACGCGATATCCGCGACGAAGTCCTGGCCGACTATCCCCGGACGGAAGCCGAAATCAAGCGGCACATCGCCGACTACTACGGCATGATCTCGCACATGGATGCCGATATCGGCCGCATCTTGTCGACGCTCGACGACAAAGGCCTGCGCGAGAACACAATCGTCATCTATACCTCCGATCACGGTCTCGGCGTCGGTCAGCACGGTCTGATGGGCAAGCAGAACCTTTACGACCACAGTATGCGCATTCCGCTCATCATGCGCGGACCGAGCATCCCGGCCGGTTACAAGTGCGACGCCCTGGTCTATCTGCTCGACCTCTTTCCCACATTGCTGGAACGCGCCGGTGTCGAGACGCCCGCCGAGCAAGACGGCTACAGTCTCAACGCGATCCTGGGGCGCGCGACGCACAAACATCGCCGCTTAATCTTCTCGGCTTATCAAGGCGTCTTCGGTCACCCGCTCGGCCGACCCTACCAACGCAGCGTCAAGGACGACCGCTACAAGCTGATTCAGACGGTGCTTGACGGTCGCACAACCTGGCAGCTCTTCGATTTGCGAGAAGATCCGTACGAATTGAATAACCTGATCAATAACGACGGATATGGACGTCTGATTTTGAAGTTGATGAAGAGCCTGAAAGAACGCCAGGCGCGCGCGCAGGATCCGGTCCTGCGCGATCGATAGGCGCCTCCCCGGCATCTTTCAATTTAGATGACGTCGCGCATGCGATCGAGAAGGCTTCTTGTTTTGTGTGAGCGCGGCGGCCCTTTTGGCCGATTACGCGCCGAGCGGCTGTGCCAGGAGAGGGAGAAATGACGGAGAACATTCGCATTGACGGCGCGCGCCTGTGGGAATGCATCATGGAAATGGCGAAGATCGGAGCAACCGCAAATGGCGGCAGCCACCGCCTGACGCTCAGCGATGAAGACAAAATCGGGCGTGACCTCTTCGCTGCCTGGTGCGAAGACGCGGGGCTGTCGCTATCCGTCGACGAAATGGGCAATATGTTCGCTAGACGCCCGGGCGGCGACGATTCGCTCGCGCCGGTTGGCATCGGCAGCCACCTCGATACGCAACCCTTCGGCGGCAAATTCGACGGCGTATTTGGCGTCTTGGCCGGCCTCGAGGTCGTCCGTACGCTCAACGATCACGGTGTCGCGACAGCGACTCCGCTGGAAGTGGTCAATTGGACCAACGAAGAGGGCGCGCGCTTCGCGCCGGCTATGCTGGCCTCCGGGGTCTACGCTGGCGTCTTTGATCTCGATTGGGCCCAGTCGCGCGTGGCGGTCGATACCGGCGCGACGCTGCTCGACGAGCTAAAGCGCATCGGCTACCACGGCGAACTACCCGCGCGCCAGCACGACTTCTCCGCCTTCTTCGAGTGTCATATCGAGCAGGGTCCCATCCTCGACAGCGATGGCATTTCGGTGGGCGTGGTGAATGCGGCGCAGGGCTTTCGCTGGTACGACATCTCATATGAAGGTTTTGCCCAGCACACCGGTTCGACGCCGATGGTCGGACGGCGCAACGCCCTGCTTGGCATGGCGAAAATCGTTCAAGCGGTCGACGACATCGCCCAGGAGCACGCGCCCCTGGCACGCGGCACCGTCGGCGGGCAAGTTGAGGTCGCGCCCGGCTCGCGCAATATCATCCCGGGCCGCGTCAACTTCACCGTCGATATGCGCCATCCCTCCGCCGATACCCTGACAACGATGGACGCTTCCTTACGCGAAGTCTGTGATCAAGTGGCTGCCGACATCCGCTTGAGCCTGGCCCTGGAGCAGATCTCCTACACCGCGCCCGTCGCCTTTGACGAGCGTTGCGTCGCCGCGGTGAAAGGCGCCTGCGAGCGCCTCGGCGCGTCGCATACCTACATCACCTCGGGCGCCGGGCACGATGCTTGCTTCGTCGCCAACGTCGCGCCAACGACCATGCTCTTCGCGCCTTGCAAGGACGGCATCAGCCACCACGAATCGGAAAGCGCCGAACCCGAGGACCTCGAAGCCGTCTGCAATGTGCTGCTGCACGCCGCCCTCGATGTCGCCGGCCTGGCTTAGCCGCCGCTGCATGCCGGCTGGCTGGGGAGCGCGCTTCACAATCACCGAACTTGGAAGAAGCGGCAAAACATGAACTGGCGCATCGTCATAGCCCTGTTCCTCATCGGGCTGGTACTCATTTTCGGCATCAGCTTGATTGAACCACTGAATGGCAGCGCGCTGGAGGCGCGCACGCAATTTGAAGCGCCGCCCACAGACCCCAGCGGCTACGCCCGCGCTATCGAACCTTGGGATTGGCAATTCCCGCGCGATCACGGCGCGCATCCCCAGTTTCAAACGGAATGGTGGTATTATACCGGGGTCCTGGCGACCGACTACGGCAGGCGTTTCGGCTTTCAGTTCACCATCTTTCGCCGCGCGATATCGCCGCTGGAACCGGCATCGGATTCCGAATTCCGCACTCGGGACATCTATATGGCGCATTTCACCATCAGCGACATTGCCGCCGGGCGCTTTTATCACGATGTTCGCTACAGCCGCGGCGGCGCCGGCCTGGCCGGCGCGACTCCCAGGAATCAGATGGCGCGCTATCGCGTCTGGCTGGAAGACTGGCAAGTCGTCGCCGAAAATGATGACGCGACGCGCCAGCGCATCCTCGCCGCCAGTGACGACTTCGCCCTGGACCTGACACTAACCCAGATCAAGCCCCCGGCGCTGCAAGGCGACAACGGGCTCAGCCCCAAGAGTGGGGAAATCGGTAACGCCAGTTACTATTATAGCTTGACGCGCCTGGTCACGAGCGGGACCCTGACTGTCGGGGCCGAGACCTTCACAGTCAGCGGTGATAGCTGGATGGACCATGAATTCAGCACCAGCGCCCTGGGCGACGGGGCTCAGGGCTGGGATTGGTTCGGCTTGATCTTCGAGGATGGCAGCGAACTCATGATTGGACAGATTCGACAGATGGACGGGAGCGTAGAACCCGCATTCGGCGGGCTATTGGTTTATCCGGACGGCAGTACGCGCAGCCTCGCTTCAGGAGATTTCACCCTGTCAGCCACGGATACTTGGCGCAGCCCGCATACTGACGTCGACTATCCGGCCGGCTGGGACGTTCAAGTCCTGGGCGCTGACGGCTTCCGATTCAGCGTCGCGCCCTTGCAAGCCGACCAGGAACTGCATGGCGCCGGCATACAGTATTGGGAGGGCGCGGTGCGAGTCAGCGGCGACGTCAGCGGATTTGGCTACGCCGAACTCACAGGCTACGTTGATTCCATGCAGAACCGTTTCTGAGTGCTGCCATGAGCGATAAGCAGTTTCGCCGCAACAGCTATGACGGCATTGCGGATCTTTACGACAGCGCCCGTCCATCTTACCCCGAAGCCCTCTTCGACGACATCGCGTCCTACGCCCGGCTTCATGAGGATGCTCGCATTCTCGAGGTCGGCTGCGGCACCGGGCAAGCCACCACCCCTATGGCCCGGCGCGGCTACGCCATTGACACGGTCGAGCTTGGCGCGCAATTGGCGGCCATCGCTCGTGAAAAGCTGTCGGCTTTTCCCAAAGTGAGCGTCATATGCGCCGACTTCGAGACGCTCTCGCTGCCCGGCGAGACTTACGACCTGCTGCTCTCGGCGACGGCCTTTCACTGGATCGATCCCGCGATCCGCTTTCAAAAGGCGCGCGACCTGCTCAAGCCGAGCGGCGCGCTGGCGCTCTTCTGGCATAGACCGGCGCTGACCGATCTGGGTCGTCCCTACCTGGAACCGCTGCAACAGGTGTATGAACGTATCGCCCCGGAACTGGCGCGGGACTTTTCTCCGCCGCCCCGCCCAGAAGAAGTACGCACAGAATACCAGGAACTCATCACCGCGGACGGATTATTTGGTGACCTGGCGATAAGAAAGCACTATGTGAACAAGGAATATAGCGCCGCGGATTACGCCAGCTTGCTCGGCACCTTCTCTGACCATCGGTCATTGGACGCCGGCAAACGGGAACGCTTGCTGGCCGGGATCGAGACCCTCATCAACAAGAAATTCGGCGGCAAGATCATACGCGAGACCGTGGCATTGCTGTATTTGGCCCGCAGACTGTAACGACAGGCAAAGCGGTACAGATCGGTCTAAGCACGCCCCGCCTTTCACGTGTATAATCCGCTATTGGCATCGGAATTAGACCCTCGGGAAAGGACCAGGCATGATTCGCGCGTTGATCACCGGAGGCGCTGGTTTCATCGGCAGCCATCTCTCGGAGCGGCTGCTAAAAAGCGACTACAAAGTAACCGTCATCGACAATCTCTCTACTGGACGACTCGGCAATATTGAACACCTCGCGACCAACCCCAACTTCAGCTATGCCATCGAAGATATCCGCAACATTCACGTGATCGACCGCCTGGTCAGCGAATGCGATATCATCTTTCATCTCGCAGCTGCTGTCGGCGTCAGCAATATCATCGACCGTCCGATCAACACCATCGAGGTCAACATCGGCGGCACCGAAACTATGCTCAAAACCGCCAGCCGCTATCGTCGCCGGATTATGATCGCATCCACATCCGAGGTTTATGGCAAGGGCGTCAGCTTCCCATTCCGCGAAGATGACGACACCCTGTCCGGACCCACCGTGCGCAGCCGCTGGAGCTATGCCGCGTCCAAAGCCGTGGACGAATTCCTGGCCTTTGCCTATCACGCCGAGGTCGGCTTGCCCATCACGCTCTTCCGTCTCTTTAATACAGTCGGTCCGCGGCAGGTCGGGCAGTATGGCATGGTCGTGCCGCGCTTTGTGCGCTGGGCGCTGGCAAATGAACCGATTCAGGTCTACGGGGATGGCCGGCAACAGCGCTGCTTCGGCAATGTCTACGATATCGTGAGCGCGATTCAAGACCTGGCGGAAAGCGAAGCGACAATCGGTCAACTCTATAATATCGGCAGCAACGAAGAAATCAGCATTCTGGAACTCGCGCAGCGCATTCGCGACCGCGCCGACAGCGCCTCGGAGATCAAGCTCGTTCCCTACGATCAGGCCTACAAGCAGCCCGGTTTCGAGGACTTCCGCCGGCGCGTGCCTTGTATCAAGAAAATCCGGGGGGCCATTGACTGGCGGCCCACGACCTCGCTGAACGAGACCATCGATCAGATTATCGCCTATTACCAAGCCGAGATGTTCCCGGCCTAAGCGCCCCATCCCGTTTATGTGATCCGCAGCGCTCTCGGTACAATAAGGGCGGAAATAACGCCCGAGAGGCAGTATGCACGTCGCCATAAACGGCTGGTTTTGGGATCAACAAGCAACCGGAAGCGGGCAGTATCTCCGTCACCTTGTCCCCAATCTAAAAAAAGTTTCGCCGGATCTAGGACTTTCACTGATCCTGCCGCCGCATATCCAGGAACCGGACGATGTGCCCGCTTCCGTCAACGTCATCAACGCGCGCAGCTTCGGCCACGCCCCACATGCCTTGGGGATTCCGCCCGCGCGGCGGGGGCGCCGACGGGGAAATCGGGGTAGGCTGGCAAAAGTCTTCTTCGAGCAAAGGTCATTTCCACGAGCGGCGAGCGAGGTCGGCGCCGATCTCGCTCATGTGCCATACTGGGGTCCGCCGCTAAGCTGTCCGGTCAAGCTGATAAGTACCGTGCTTGATGTCATCCCGCTGCAATTCCCCGTTTACAACCGTGGTCTTCTCACCAGCCTGTATACCTCTCTGGTCAGCGTAGCGGCGCGTGGCAGCAATCACATCATCACCATCAGCGAAACCGCCAAACTCGACATTGAAGAATACCTGGGTATTCCGGAAGACAAGATCAGCGTCGCCTACCTGTCTCATGACGCAGGTTTCCATCCCCGTTTGGGCAGCGAGCGCGACGCCGCCGTTCGCGAGAAATACGATCTGCCCGAGCGCTTTGTGCTCTATCTGGGCGGCTTTGACTGGCGCAAGCAAGTCAACATGCTTTTGCTGTCCTATACCTACGTCGCGGAAGCCGACGGCGACGCCTTTCCGTTGGTGATCGCCGGGCGCGAACCGGCATGGAACGATCAACTTTTTCCTGACATGCGCGCCTATAGTAGTAAACTTGGCATAGATGACTATGTGCGCTGGATCGGCTTTGTCGATGAAGAAGACAAACCGTCGCTCTATCGTCTGGCCGATGTCTTCGCTTTCCCCAGCATCTACGAAGGCTTTGGTCTTATGGCGTTGGAAGCGCTTGCCTCCGGTACGCCGGTCGTCACATCAAAGGCCCTCGTATTTGAAGAAGTGCTGGAAGATGCGGTTTATATGGTGGATAATGCTCGGGAGATGGCGGGCGCAATCATCGCGCTGTTGATACAGCAGCCTTTGCGCGAGACCATGGTCAATCAAGGATTGGCGCTGGCCAGCAAGTATTCCTGGCGCAAGACCGCCCAAGAGACGCTAGCCGTTTACGAAGCTGTCTTGCATTCCTGATCTCAGTGAGCCGAGAACCGCATTCCAGGACCGTGCCATGACATCCGATCAACGCGACAGACGAGAATTGAGCTTGATGCAAAAGCTCTCCATGCCTGAAGAGTCCGCCCCGCCCTGGAGTCTCCTCACAGCGACTATGATCCTGGCGGCGATGCTGGTCTGCCTCATCGTGATCGGGCCCGCTCTGGCATCGCTCTTGCTCGGCAGCCAACAAGCCACCCCCGACCTGCTCATGCTGAGTTGGGCGCTTGGCATGGGCGCCACAGGTCTTTTCGTCCTCATTAACCGACGCGGCAGCGCCGACAGTTGGCAGTCCCTCCGCCTGAACAGGCGCGGCCCCCCCCTGCCGCTCATCGCGCTGCTTGGCGTGGCGATCTCGCTCTTCATCAATTTGATCATCAGCCTGCCCAGCGGACAGTTTCTGCCCATTCCCGAGGTCTACGGCATTGGCGCGGGAGGACCAATTGGCCTCGTCTTCGCGGCCTTGCTTCTGGTCTTCCTGCAGCCACTAGCGGAAACACTGGTATTCCAGGCCTTGCTTTTGCCATCTCTGCGCTGGACGCTGGGACCCTGGCGCGGACTTGTTGCGGCTTGTCTCGTATTCGTCTTGCTACACCTAATCGTGTTTTTCGCGCCCTGGCAATCCGTTTACAGCGCCCCTTGGTATGGCCTCGCCTATCCATTTTTGGTCTGTCTCGCCTTTAGCCTGCTCAGAGTCCATACCGGTTCCAGCTTATCCGCGCTCGTCGCGCGCATAAGCGCCGGTTTGATCTTTCTGCTAACAAGTATGGCGCTTTCCGGACTGTAGCCTATGCGGCGGATTCGGCGCGACGTAGATTGAATTCTCACAATAATAAGGAGCACAGCAATGACGAAAGTACACCAGTTCACCATTGGCGACATCCAGTGCGCGGTGCTGCTGGAAGGTGAAGCCGCCACAACCAGCGCCGATCTTGCCGGCCGATATCCCGGCGTATCACAAGCCAAGATTGCGTCTGCGCTTGGCGACCAACAGCCAACCGGCAGCATAAACGTCTTGTACTTCAATAGCGGCGGAAAACGCGTTCTGGTCGATGTCGGCTTCGGTGTGTCCGCTCGTCCACAAATGGGACAAGTCGAAGCGGGATTGGCGGAAATGGGACTGTCGACAGGCGATGTCGATATCGTGTTTCTCACCCATTTTCATGGGGATCATGTCGCCGGCTTATACGAAAGCGATGGCGCTCCGTCCTTTCCCAATGCCCACTACCGCGCCGCGCAAGCCGAATGGGACGAATGGCTGGCGAAGTGGTCCGCTTCGGGCGATCCCGCTCACAAAACTTATCTCGAACAGTTTTCTTCGCTGGAAGACCGGTTCGAGTTCCTGGCCGACGGCGACGCCCTGGTTGAAGGCGTCAGCGTCGTTCATATGCCGGGCCATACCCTGGGCCATTCCGGCCTGTTATTGGAATCCGGTGGCGATCGACTTCTGCATGTCGTCGACTTACTCCACCAGCCCTTCCAGTTCGCCAGGACCGAATGGCACTTTATATTTGATTCGGACGGCGACATGGCGGTAGACACGCGGCGACGGGTCTTGGGGCGCTGCGCCGACGAAGGGTTGCTGACACTCTTCTATCACCTTAAGTTTCCGGGCTTGGGTACAGTAAAACGAAATGGCGATGCCTTTTCCTGGCATCCCATTGCATAGCGATATAGCGCCCGTTGTACAGGCGGCATCAAAGCGCGACTCCTCAGACCAACGAAGAAGCTGCGCGTCATAATCGGGCAACCGTCAACACAGAATCAGCTCCTCGCGACGGTCAATTGTTGCGCTCTGCGCAAGGCCTGTTGCTAGCGTTTGAGTTTTGCGCCGTCTTGCGGTATGCTTATCCTGTATTGAACCTGTTGTCAGGGGCAAGCGAAAACGATTTCTGTAAATCTAGTCTGAAGAAAGGATTTGCCATGCGCAACTCGCGTCTCATTTTCTGTCTATTGATGGTTCTTATGTTTACGGCCATGCCATTTGCGTCGGTTTACGCCGATGACATGGACATCATGGATCCAGCCACTTTTGGCTTGGACCCGGACAAGCCCTACGATGGCACGCACTTGAACTTCTTGATCTGTTGCAGCACCGCGCCGCAATTCGCCTCCGCCGCCGTCAAAGGCGACGAAGAATTCACCGCCATGACCGGCATCAGCGTCAGCTGGGGAGACCTGCCCTTCGGCTCGTTCCAGGAACAGCTCTACCTGGAAGCGACCAATCCCAATACCGAGTTTGACGTCGTCGCCTTTGTTGACGCCTGGGGCACCAACATCTACGACTTCCTGCACCCCCTCAACGACTTCGTCGACGGCGCCGGCTTTGATTGGGACGACTACAGTCCCGCCTATCAAGGGGCTGCCACCGGTCTCAGCGATACCATTTACGGCATGCCCTTCCGCGGTCATCCGCTTCTGCTTCATTACCGCGCCGACGTCCTCGAAGCCGTTGGCATGGACCCGCCCGCGACCTGGCAGGATATCTCCACAATCGGCGAAGCGATCCAAGCCAGCGGTATGGACATCGCTCCCATCGCCATGTACTACGGCTTGAATGTCGACCAGAATCTCTTCAACTGGTATGCCCAGCTCTGGGGCGCCGGCACCGACATCTTCGACGAAAACTGGGAACCCGTTTTCAACAATGAAGCCGGCGTCGCCGCGACTGAGCAGTACATCAGTTACGTGCGTGACGGCTACAGCCCGGACGCATCCATTGCCTGGAATGAGCAGGAAGCCAATCAAGAACTGGTACAGGGCCGCGCCGCCATGTTCGTCGGCTGGTGGTGGATGGCTAGCCGTATGACGAATTCCGAGCTTCCCGAAGTGGCGGATAACGCTGCATTCGCTCCCGCGCCCGGTTGGGAAGGCGGCGAAACCACCTCCTACGGCTATCTCTGGGCGGTCGGCGTGCTCGATCAATCCGATGACCGCGATGCCGCGCTGGAATACCTGAAGTGGCTGACGCATCCCATCACCGAGCGCCGCATCGTTCTTGACGCCTCGGACCCGGCGCTCGATACCAACGTCGCCGTTCGTCTATCCGTCCTGGCGGACCCGGAAGTGAACGAAGTCCACAACGGTTTGCAGGGAGTCGCCTCCGCCGTATTGGCCGATGCGCGCACCATTCCCTTGATCCCGGAATACACCGAGATCGTCCCATTCCTGGCGGAAGCCATCAATGAGTTAGCGACCGATCCGATGGCGGATACGCAAGCCGTTCTCGACCGGACGGCGGAAGACGTGCGCTTCGTCATGCAGGCGGCCGGCTACTACGACGGCTAAGCCGCCAACGCATTTCCTATCACATCCGCCCCTTCTCCCCTCGCGGGAGAAGGGGCCGGGGGTGGGGGTGAAGAATTATGCGCAAGAAACGCTGGGTCCCCTGGGTACTTGTGGGGCCCGCCCTCTTGATCATCGTCTTGACGACGATCTATCCCTTGCTGGCCGCCCTCTATTTCAGTTTCCACAAATACAACCTGCGGCGCCCGCCCCAGTTCGCAATCCAAATCGGCGAGAACGGCATTCACATTGACTGGAGCCTGCTCTCGCTCAACAACTACATCCTGGCCTTCAGCGACTCGCGCTTCATCAACAGCCTGCAGGTGACATTCTGGTTCACCGTCATCAGCGTCGTCCTGTCCGTCATCATCGGCTTGTTTATCGCCGTCGTTGTGCAAAAGGGGGGCCAACTCCACACGCTGACGAAAGTCTTGCTGATCTTCCCATTCGCCGTCAGCCCCGCCCTCAAGGGCTACAGTTGGCGCTTCATGCTCAATGAAAACTACGGCATATACGACTTGCTCATCGACCAGTTGATCGTGGGACCGATCAATGCCTTGCTGTCGCTGATCAACGCCCTGCCCATCGTCGAGATTCCATTGATCAGCGAGTCAATCGTCTGGCTGGGTGACAAATTCTGGGCGCTCTTCATGCTCGCCATGAGCGAGACCTGGGGCTGGGCGCCGCTTATCGCGCTGATATTCGTGGGCGCGCTCGGTTCAATTGACGAGCAGATCTTCGAAGCAGCGCGCATCGACGGCGCCAACCGTCTACAGATTTTCTTCCGCGTGACACTGCCCCTGCTGCGTCCCGTGATCCTCATCGTAACCATGCTCAAGACCATCTTCTCGCTCAAGATGTTCGACCAGGTGGTAACCATGACCGGCGGCGGTCCCGTCCGCGCGACCCAGACCATCAACTATTACATCCATCAAATCGGATTCGTGCGCAGCCTGGATATCGGCTACGCCTCCGCTATGTCCTACATTCTCGTCGTCGTGCTGACGATTTTCGCGGCGCTCTATGTGTCGCTGGTGCTGAACCGCGACTGAGCAAATCTGATGACAGCCAACACAATCGGCCAAAACCAAAGCAGCCTCCGCCTGAAGAGCCTCAAAGTCCTTGAGACCCTGGCCCTGCTTTTGATCATCGCCTTCATTATGCTGCCGATTCTCTGGCTGGCGATCACCGCCATCAAGCCGCAGGAAAAAGCCTACTCAACCACGCTGATATTCGCTCCTACGCTGGAAAATTTCGAAATTATCTTTTCCGATACCTCCGTCGTCATCAATGAAGGTACCGATCGCGAGCGCGGCGAAGTCGGCCGCAATATGTTCCCGAGTGTCTTGAACAGCATCGTCGTCTCCGGCGCTACCATCCTCATCGCCATTCCACTGGCGACCCTCGCCGCGTACGCTTTCAGTCGCTACAACTTCCTGGGCAACAGCGTCCTGCTGGTCTGGATTCTGACCACGCAGTTCATCCCGGCCATTGTCGTGGCCATTCCTTTCTTCACGCTTTTCCGTTCAGTTACCCTCTTTGGCAAGCCCTTGCTGGGCACGCAAGCGGGCTTGATCATCGTCAATATGTCCATCGTCCTGCCCTACGCCATCTGGATGATCAAGGGCTTTGTCGATGCCCTGCCCAGTGAAATTGAAGAAGCCGCATTTGTCGACGGCTGCAATGACTTTCAGATCCTGTTCTTCATCTCGCTGCCCTTGATCCGCCCGGGCGTGCTGGTCGCTTCCGTCTTCGCCTTCATCATGTCCTGGAATGAGTTTCTCTTCGCGCTGATCATCGGGCGCGAGATGCGCACCATGCAGGTCGCCCTGATGACTACGAGCGGCGCCCGCGGCATCATGTGGGAACAAATGGCCGCCGCCGGCCTGGTCGTGATGATTCCGATCTTTTTCCTGGCGATGTTCATCCGCAAAAACGTGGTCGACGGCTTGACCATGGGCGCGGTCAAGTAGACACGCAATAGCATAGGGAATAGCTGCTCTTTAGCAGCCGAATGCTTGCGCTTGCGGCAGAGTTTCTAATTCAAGAGGCGGTATTTTCGGGATGACCTGAAATTGGCAAGGGAGCGGCACGGTTTCCGCTACTTGACGTGGTCTTGTTTTTAGTAGCCGAAGGTGGCATCTGCCCGGTGGCAATTAAGTACTCCGTGCGCATGCGCGCCAATTTTCTTAGCTCTCGCTTAACGATCGCCTGTTGTTCTCTGATCTCTTCCGGGTAATCAAATGGCATGAGCGCCCTCTTACAAACTATTGGACATTCACAATTTGCAGCAGAATATCATCCGCAGGGTTCAGGCAAAAGCACATGACAAATACACTTCGCTCGTCTAAGAATACTGTACCCGACCGCATCTCGCCATCATAGAGATCTGTCCAAAACGAAGTAGAATTTAGCATGGCGTTTGCGATAGCTACCATCTCGGAGTCCTCAAGTTCCGAAACATCCCGATCCCATTGAATTGTACGCGTCTGTTCTACGCTTAGCATATGAAGAGTTCATTGGCCGACGCAGCAGTTGATACTGACCGAGTCATTTTTCACCCAATCGCGTACCGAAAACTAACACAAATTAGAGAAAATGTCAACAATATTCCTTATTGGTAGTGTATCGATTTCGGTTGAAAAAGATACACTACCGATGGTCTGGGAGTGGTGGATCATGAATACATAGAGCCTGCCATGCACCTCAATCACCCCCGCACGGGAACCCCGTTAGCCTCCTCAAAACCTTCCAAACTCCCCAGGCACAAGGGCGCGGTTTGTCCGTTTTGACCGTTTGTCGGACAAAGGGAAGTACTTTTTCGGACAAAAGCCAGTTTTCGGACAAAGCAATCAGACGGTGTCGTTTTTGGTTGTTAAATCGCGCTAGCGCAAGCATAGCGGAAAGGGATGGGCAAATGGCGACTAAATGGTCGCGTTAGCGGCGAGTTTGCAGGCTTGAGCGGGAATAGCTGCATCGTTGACATTCATGCTTGCTCGAAGGTCCAGGGAGCGGGGCGAAATTGGTGAAACGCGCATGAGTTATTTTGGATTGAACGCGGACCATCACAAAGCCGATTATTTTGGCGGTTCGGGAGAGGTGGTTTTCGCGTCATTTCCATCCCAACCGAAATAGATAAACTAGCCCTTATTCATCGGGCGCGGCCAGCCAACTCTCGGGGATCATGACCGGTTGGTCTTCACCTGTTACGGCAGCGTACCAGCGCAGCATGTTCACCGCGCGCTCGGTAATCGACTCGGCAGCCGACATTGCGGACAGCCGCGCGTCAATAAGTATGCCGCCGCGCCCGCCGCGCAGCCTCAGTCGCATCCGCCGCTTGTCGCCGACGCGTATGCCGCGTCCAGTCTGCAAGCTGATATCGGCGCTGCTGCCGGCAGAAACCGGCAGATGCCAGACATCGCCCACAAGGATCTCGCGCCCGATGATTTCACCGCTCGGCATCTCTATGCTGATTTTCATCGCGCGTTTGCCCGGGGCGGCGGTACCCGTCGCTTTGATCAGGCTTCCCACATGTTCAACGACGCCGCTCTGAAGCAATTGCACAGCCGCCGACGGATTCGTCGGCGCCAACGCGCCCAGCGCGGGTAAAGCGCCGTGGCTATCGGACATGACTTGCGCCACACCGGTGATTGGCAGCGCGTCGGACAATAGCAGCATATCCAGCGCGCCCTGTCCGCTGCCGGCCATGGTAGCGCCGCCCGCTACAATCAAACCAATACGCGCGAGAGAAATAGGCGCATTGTTATCATCGTCGGACCGATTCGCATCATCGAGCAGCAACCGGATGCAGGCCCGCAGCAGCGAAAACTCTATATAGCGCTCGCGCATGTCCAGCGGCATGTTGACCGAGCGCAGGCCTTTCTTGACCGCATATTGCGCCAGTTCACCCTTGCGCGGATGAAACGGCAACCAAGCCTTGATGGCTTCTTCGCCGGCCAATTCCAGCGTGTTGGCCGCGCTTTGGCCCATGCCGATATCAGTCCGCAGGGCGGAACGGCGCCGCTCGCCGAGCGCCGTGCTAATGGCGCTCTTGGCGCCGCCAATGTCGAGGGACAGCACGCCGGCGCCTTGCATGCGCGCGAAGAATGCGGTCATCATCTCGAAACCGCGAGCCGACGGCAGAATTCCCGTGTCGCTGACCGCTGCGATGTTCTGATAGCTGCTGCCCGCGCGCCTGCGAAACTCATCATAGAACCGTGAGAGAACCACCTGCGTCGGTTCAATAGCTTCTCGATGCGGCGTCGGTCGGATATTCGGCGTGGTCATCACTTCCACCAGTTGGCCGAGTGTTTCGCGCGCGCTGGCCGCCAAATCCTTGTTGCCGGCATACAGAACCGTGGGTCTGTTGCCGGGTTGAATAGCCGCTACCGCCTGACGCGCCAGTTCCAGCATGTTTTGCATGGCGGCGCGCGCCCCGCCGTCTGTGCCACCGCTGATGAAGATCAGATCCGGTCTGCTGTCCACGATGCGATTCAAGCGCGCCATGTCGCTCAAGCCGTCCTCCAGATGAATCTCGGCCACAACGTCGGCATAAAACGGGACAATCGCGCGCCGGGCGGACCCTATTCCTTTGTCCGGCAATAATCCTATCAATAGCGCCTTGATAGGCTGTCCCGCGCTGGCGGTTGTGATGCAGTAGTCAATTCCGATGCGCTCCGATTGCTCCGGTTTGATCAACTCTCCGGCGTCATCTAGAAAGCGGCGATCCGTTGTGGACGATAGCTCGCGCAAGATTTTGGTCAAGCCAATTTGCACGTCATCCGTGGGGGCGTCAATACTTGTCTTGCCGTGGCGCTGCGCCACCAGTGCATATTCGCCATCGACGACATCAAACAACAAAACGCGTGTATTCACGCTGCCAAAATCGACCGCCAATATGGAATCCTTGCGCCCTTCAGTCATCGTCAGCTCCCAAACTGAAAGACAAATCCAATTCGTTCCGCCAGAATGGTCAACGAGGTCAACATGGTTGTCGCATAGATTGCGCCGAGCGCCGTCACAATGAAGATCTTGCCGAAATTGCGAATGCCGCGGCTAACAGGACTTTGTACCGGCGCGCCATCATCATCGCGACGCGACTGCCACTGGAAGTAAAACAGCGCGGTCATCGTGCCGACAAAAATCAGTAAGGTATTTGTCAATGCCTGGAAGTCAGTCGCGAGTCCATCGGGAACGTCAGCCGTCGCGACAATCAGTGGAATCAAGGTCCCGCTCAATCCGCCTACAACGGCGGTTGCCGCGCTCACAACAATAACAACAGCCAGCGCGCTGTTGGTCAGCCAACTGAGCGAAGCGATCGGCTTCAGCAGCAGCAACAGTCCAAAAAGCAGCGCCGTGACAAATATCGCCACATCCGCGCTATTGCCCAGCACGGTCCAGCTCGTTTCGGGATTCTGAATATCCTGCAGGTAGGGCAAGATCACGCTCTCATAAGCAACGATGGTCGCGAATGCCGCGCTCATCCCCACAAAGATATAGACGGCCGTTCGATACAAATGGCCGACCAGAGGCAGATCGCCCAGAACATAGCTGAACACCATCAGGGTCAGCACAAAACTCAGCAGCGCAATCGTACCTTCTGCCATCCGGGCGGCTCCGTCAGTCCCTGCTGGGCGCGCGTCTACGCCGCGTCAGCGCCTGCATCATATAAAATGCGTTGCCCGCTACGATCACCAGCACAGCAGCTATCGTGCCCAGCGTCATGGCATCGAAGCGCTGCTCTTCCTGTCGGCCCTCGCGCAGCAGCACGAATTCCGCGCGATCGCCCGGTACCGGTGGATCGGCTTGATAAAAGCGAGGCCGGGTTTTGCCCAGGCGCAAGGAGAAGTCGAACCGCAAGACGGCCCGTCTCTCCCCTGCCCGCGCGGAAGCATCGGGCGATCCCGCGCCGTCTGCGGGCGCGAGCGACTGTTCAACCAGGAATGACGCGATCCAGGCTTCGATGCCGTCCGGCAAGAGGATATTAATCCAACTGCCGTCGCCATTTTCACCAAGCACCGGGAATGTATCGCCCGCCGAAGCGATAGCCAATATGTCCGAAGCGGTATTCGGTCGGCGGCGGATATTCACCAGGCCCGGCGCTATTACCTCCGCCACCGGATTCAATACTTGCGTCGCCGTCGCGGCCGGCTGGACCGCGAGCGGCTGTACCTCCGGTTCCGGCTCCGTAGGTGATGCGGTCGGCGTTGGCGTTGCGGTCTCTGTCGGAGTCGCCGTCGCCGTCAGTGTCGTAGTCGCCGTCGCTGTTGCAGTCGCTGTCAGCGTCGGGGTCGGAGCGGTCTCTTCGTCGTCCGTACCGGGTTCTTCCCGCCGCGGCGGCAATTCAAAGTCGGCGTAATTGGCCTGCAGTTTCTGGTTGTAGGTATAAGCATCGCGCAGGCCCACGAACATGCCCACGATGCTGTCATGCGCGTCAACATAGGGTTGCGCCAGCGGCTCGGCGGCGTAACCGGTCGCGACAATGAAATCGCTGTCGGTCTCGGTCGCGACCTGCTCCGCCCAGTGACGGATATCCTCGGCGCGTTCGGCGATCAGCACCATCAGCGTCATCTCGTCCAGAGACGTGAATTGGAGCCCGGTCGGCTGGCCGCGAGCCGAGGTGTTGACAATGCTCCCAAAATTGCGGCTCAGATCGCGCAATCCCAAAGCGCCGCCACTCAAGAAGCGCAGCAAATAATAGTCTTGGTTCTCTACCAGTGTGGTCGACACCGGCGCAACCGACCGCTCGATCGCGGCAATCACGTTGCGCGCGTGTACGATCGCAATCGGATTGCTGCTGACGATGACTGCTTTGCTGCCCTGGGCGAAGACATGACGCAAGATCACATCGGCCAATTCGTCCAGCTCGCCGGCGGCGGTAGGCCCATATTCAAAAGCCACCAGCACATAGTCGTCAAGCGTGAGATTATCCAGCGTGTTGAACGCCGTCGTCGCGCCGTGGCGATCCTCGTGGAACTCAAGCGGCGGCAATTCGCCTTCGCTGAATCCGGTCGCGACAAATGGCAAAGCCAGCGCCAGAAGCATCAGAATCGAAACCAGCAAATGGGGAATAGCCCCCAGGGAGAACAGTCGCCGGCCTCGAGGCAGAATGCCGCCTGCGGATTCGCTATCGTCTTGCAGCGCCGTCCCGCCAACCATATCCCGCAGCAGTTCGACCTGCTCCTGCTGCGCCTTGGACAAAGCCAGCGGACTTATCACGCCGCCGGGACGATGTATGATCTCCGGCGTCACCAGCACGTCATCGACATCGTAAAGCGCCTCGCGCGGGGACGCCTCTTCCTGCTGCGGCCGCGACTGCGCTTGATCCCGCAAGGCCAGCAAACGGTCGTCCAACTGCTCGACCGGACGTTCGCCCATCTGCAGCGCCAAATCCGCGGCCGTCGCCTCGGTCGGCGCGGCCCGTGCCCGGCGCAAAAAGCGCGGTATCAAGCGGAAAAGGCCCCGTCGGCCGCCCGCTGGGCTTTCCTCACCGGGCTCTACTACGGACCCGCCACCGCGACCACGCCGCAAGCGCGGCAAAAAGCGAAAGAGACCGCGCCGACTTTGCCGCGCCGCCTCTTCTTGTTCTTCTTCTTCGTATGGCAGCCAGTTGAGGTCGTCGTTCATGGTCTAACCCCGGTACGACCGGTCTTGACCGAGCAAGACACGAAGTCCCGTAACCACCGTGCCCAAGGCGATGCCGAGCAAGATCGCTCGCGCGCCCGCGCTCACCGGTATCTCCATCAGCCAGTCGCTCCAGACCCGCACCGGGGCAAGCGACGCAATCGGCAAGCTGCCCAGCAGCACAACCACCATCACGGTGACAAATAACAGACCCCAGATATCGGCGCGCTTGCCCATTACACGGGCGCCGCCTTGCACCATGGACAGAAACAGCAGCGCCGCCAATGCCGATTCAATCGGCACTTGAACCGCCGCCAGCAGCGACGTATCGCCCTGTTTGCTCCAATACCACCAGATGGTTAGGGCAAAGCTGGCGATCATCACAATGCTGAAAAAAGCCCCGCGAAGCACGCGGCCCATGTGTACATAAAGCAGATTGGAGATGCCGATGACGATGGCGACAGCGGATGTGATTGCGACCAGGCGCACCATGATCGCCGCTGGCAAAGCCATCAAACGCGCGAATACCGGCCCCCCGGCGAGATCTCCAAATAACTCCGGATGGTCGCCCAGAAGCAAGCTGAGCAAGGTGAGCAGGCCAACCGCAAAGGCGACAGAAGCCGAAAACGCGATGCCAAGGCGCTGACTGCGGCTCATGCCTTATCTCCTGCGGACGAACGCAAGGCCGATGAAGATCAGCGCCAGCGCCCCCCCGACGACCAGCGACCAACTGGCGATCTGCAATTGACGCGTGACCTCAATCAACATCATGATCGCCATCAGCGCGATCAACAAACCGCGCCAGACGTCCTGCGCCGAGGCGTCGGCGCGGGCTGTCGATTCATTTGACAGCCAGGCGGCCGCGCTGAAAAGCTGCTCGCCGATCAAGACTTCGTCCGCCATGGCAAAGGCAATCGCCTGGCCCTCCAGTTGATCGCTGACGGCGAAGCTGCCCTGCCCCTGCCGCTCGGCGCTGTCGAGTATCAGCGCCAACTCCGGACCGAAGCTGCCGGCCAGGATATGCGCGGAGGGATCCTCGACTTGCATGGTCGCCGTCAGCCCGGCGGCAAAAGCCATCGAGCGCGGGCCCCCCGGGAACCACTGCGCCCGCGCCCGGCGATCGTCGCCAGCCCAGGCGCGGCGGATCGTGTCCTGGCACAAGGGCACGGTCGCCGCCGACGACGTGCTGATGACCGGCGCGACATCGCCCGAGCCGGCCGCTTTGATGGTGTGATAAAACAATTCCGCGTCGTCCGCCGCCACCGCCGCGTTTTCCCGGTCGATGCCGGCGCTGCCAAAGGACAAATGCAAGGGAC
>JAPOOU010000090.1 GCA_026713245.1 Chloroflexota bacterium | reverse complement strand
CTCTGGTGGCTGGATTTGTTCGCACATTGGCGCAAGTCACGGCCGGTATGGCTGAGGATTACGACAATGTCGACGGGATTGTGCCGGTGGAGCACACCGAAGGCGGGCACCGCGATCCCAACAATCGCGAGTTACTCTTGCGCACCCTGGCCGGATTCGTCATACATCCTAATGTCGGGGCAGTCGTGGCGGTGGATTACGGCAGTGAAGCCGTGACCAATGCCGACCTGCGCCAGTATCTGCTGGACAATGACTACCCTCTTGAACATGTGATTCACGCCTTCTACTCGCTCGACAAAAGTTTTGCGGTCAACGTCGAATGGTTCAAGGACTTGCTCAAGACCTGGTTGCCGCGGGTAAATGCCACTGAGCGGAGTTTACAATCCTTGAGTCACCTCAAGATCGCCTTACAGTGCGGGGGCTCGGACGCCTTTTCCGGCGTGAGCGGCAACCCGCTGGCGGCTTGGGTTGCCAAAGAAGTCATTCGCTATGGCGGTTCCGCCAATCTGGCGGAAACTGACGAGCTCATCGGCGCCGAGTCGTATGTGCTGGACAAGGTCGAAAGACTGGAGACGGCGCGGGAGTTTCTATCCAAGGTGGAACGGTTTAAGGAATGGGTCGGCTGGCACGGGCAAACCGCCGAGGGCAATCCGTCCGGCGGCCACAAATATCGCGGGCGCTACAACATTTATCTCAAATCGCTGGGCGCGGCGGCCAAGCGCGATCCCGATGTTCCGCTGCACGATGTCATCGAGTATAGCCAACGGATGACGAGCGGCGGGTTCTACTTCATGGATAGCCCGGGCAACGATCTGGAAAGCATCGCCGGTCAAGTGGCTAGCGGAAGCAACATGATATATTTTGTCACCGGCAATGGCTCGATCACGAATTTCCCCTTCGTCCCGACTATCAAGATCGTCACGACCAGCGCTCGCCACGACTTGCTGAAATACGACATGGATGTGAACGCGGGAGAATATCTGGATGGCGCGCCGCTGGACGAACTCGGCGCGCGAACCCTCGATCGAACAATTGCTGTCGCGGGCGGGCGACGCTCCCTGGGCGAAACAGCCGGGCATCACCAGGTCCAGATCTGGCGTGATTGGCAATTGACGCGCCCGGTCAATGTCGCGGTGCTGGAAGATCGGTCCTATTCGGGAGAACCGCTGGGCATCGCCGAAGACGTACATGCGCCCAGTGTATCGCTACCCGTTTATGAGAGCCGTGGCAAAGTCACCACCGAACAGGTTGGCATGGTACTGCCGACGAGTCTGTGCTCCGGCCAGATTGCCCGGTTAACCACCGACGCGCTCAACAGGATGGGTTTGGCGGATTCCGCCGGACTGTCGCGATTTGTCACGCTGGTGCATACGGAGGGTTGCGGCGGCACCGTCGTGCCAGAATACAAAGACACATTGATCAGCTATCTGCAGCATCCCAAACTGCGACACACGCTGCTTTTGGAGCACGGCTGCGAGATCACGCACAACAGCTATTTTCGACAGCTAATGGGAGAACGCGGCCTCGATCCGGCGGACTATGGCTGGGCAAGCATTCAGTTGGACGGCGGTATAAATTCCGTCATGGAAAAGATGGTCCGCTGGTTCCAAGAGCGGATCGAGGGCGACAGTGTCCCGTCGCCAGGTCCTGCGGGGATGGAAGCCGTGCGGCTGGGATTGTTGTCGGGCGGGACGATCAGCGACAGCGCCGCGCGTGGTCTGGCAAAATTGTGCAAAGTGATCGTGCGCGGTGGAGGCACGGTCGTTGTCGCGGACAAAGACAGCTTGCTGGCGGGCGCATTTATGCGCGGGCTCGGGCTGAATGAGGATACACCCGCGACATTAGGCTACGGTCAACTGGCGCTGAAGCCCGGCTTCCATGTGATGGCCAGCCCGCGCCAGCACTGGAGTGAGACGCTGACCGGCTTGGGCGCGGCCGGCGTCGAACTGATGTTGGGCGTGAACGAAGGCTACGCGCTGGCGGGGCACCCACTGGTGCCTGTGCTGCAAGTGACCTTTGGAACCGGCCCGGCGGAGGATCTGGATGCGGTATTGCCATCTGACCGCGATTCCTCGGCGGCGTTGCTTGACTTGGTCATAGATACCTTGCGCGGCGACCATGTCCCCAAACATGAATTGACGGGCACGCACGATTTCCAGGTCACTCGCGGAGTAATCGGCGTTTCGTTTTGAGCGCCGGTGGCGACTAACCGCGCCTCAAAGCGAGGTCGCGCCAGAAGCTCGCGATCTGCTCGATCAGTTCAGCCTCGCTGATATACGTGGCGTCGAATTCGACCACGTTTTCCGCTTCGCGTATCTTCCACTCGCGCTGCAATTCGCCAATGGCTAGGGATCGCTCGACCGAATCGTGATAGCGGGCGCCAAGAGTTAAGTGAATACGGCGTAGAACAGAATCCAGCGATGCCACCAGGCAAACGACAACGCCGTTTCGCTGTATTTCTTCCAGATCTCCGCTGTTGACAAGTGTATTGCCCGAGACGCGAATCAAGGCGCGACGGTACAAGGCGACGTCATCCATGACTTCTGTTTCGATGGCTTTCAGCCGCTGTTCGCCGTACTGTGAGCGAATACGTTCGATGGTTTCGCCGAAACGCTCTTCAATTCGACGTTCGACATCGATCAGTTCCATGCCAAGTTGCAGCGCCAGCTGCCGCGATATGCGGGGTCTGTTTGGTTCGATATAGCCGGTGATGATGAGGTTAAGATCGCCATGGAGCGAGAGTTCACTTGCCATTTTGGCGCCAGTTCGGATACCAGTTGTCCAGCAGGCTCGGCAATTCGGCCAGCGACGTCACGATCTCGTGAGATTTGGCGAGATGCCTGTTGTCGCTTGCCCCGGGGTTCAGCCGGCGCACTGCGCGCATGCCCACTGCCTGCGCGCCGGCGACGTCTGCAACGGGATTGTCGCCTACAAAAACAGTTTCCTCCGCCAACGTGCCCATTTTCTCCAAAGCGAATCGGAAGATGCGGGAGTGCGGTTTGAGGTAACCGACATCGGCGGCGGAAAGCCGGCACTCGGAAAAATAGTCCATCAGGCCGTGTTCCCTCAATTCGTTGTCGCGCATCCACATCGGCAGCGAGGCATTGGTGACAATACCCGCTCGGATTCCATTGCTGCGGAGCAACTCAAGGGCGGGCGGCACGTCCGGATAGACGACCGTCCCGGGCACGGCGCTCCAATCATAGGCCGAAAGGACTTCGTCACGGCAGGAAGCTGCATCGTGGACACCCATGTCGGTCAAGGTTGACAGCAGTATGTCCGGCATTATCGGGGCGCGCAGATTCACGCGCGCTGCGGCCCAGGCCTTGCGCGTTCGCTCGGTGTAGGTATCGACCAAGCGATCAAGATCGGTCAAATCGTGCTTCGTACGGGCATTTACGAAAGACAAGACGCGGGATAGCCGCTTTGCCTCGAGTTCCCGCCAGCCGAGCGTAACGCCGCTCCAGTCGATCAAGGTATCGTCGAAGTCGAAAAGAACGGCTCGTAACTGACGCGTCATTCTGAATCAGCTTCCGCCAGATTGCCTGGCAGCGCGTTTCGCCTTGCGTTCGAGGGCTTTGCGCTTGCGCTCTTCGCGCTTGGCATCGTCCTCGTTCCAGGGTGTGGGACCGTTTGAAGTGGGCGGGGCGGCTGCCTTAACGGGAGCGGCCGTCTCCACGGCGGCTTCCACCTTGGCCGCCGGCTCCTCTTCAACGGCGACCGGCGCGAGTAAAGCGGCGTCATAGGCGAAGGCTGCGATCGCTTCCGCCGCTTTGTCTTCGTACTTGTAGTAATCATCAGCGTCGACGGCGTCTTTCATGCGCCAAGTCAAAGCGGTGGCTTCCAAGCCGCTTTCGATACCGCTGTGGCGAGGACGCCAAGCGAACCGGTCGCGCAGCGCGTCGCTATTGATGACGATCGCTCTTTCGAGCAGTTTGTCGCGGAAGGTCTTCTGACGCAGCGCGGTCAACCAGCTATCGCCCGCGAAGCCCGAGGCGCTCAAGCCGAGCGCATCGCATGCGGCCGCCACAAATTCGTCGGGACTGCGGGGCGCGTCATCGGCGGCGTTGATCGTCTCAATGCCGTTCACGGCGCCTTCCGCCTCAAGCAAGGTGACGATAGCTGCTGCAAGGTCATCCTCGTGAATCCAGGAGGCTGGCTTCGTGCCGGAGGGCAATGTCCGGGAATGCTTGATTGACTGTGCCAGCGCTTCTGTAGCGGCGCTATTGCCTCCGTAGACGTAACCGCTGCGAATAATAAATCCATTCAAGCCGCTGTTCCGAAGAATCGTCTCCGCTTCCAGCATTGGGGCATAGTCGCTATCGCGCGCATCGCGGTCACCTTCTTTGGCGGCGCCATGGATAGCCTCGTAAAGATAGCCGAAGCTGAGCGAGACGATTCGATGAATGCCATGAGCCTCCGCCGCTTGAACTACAGCTGCCGTGAAGGACAGCAGTTGATCGCTGCAAGCGGTGAAATCCCAATTTGCATGCGGCAAACCGCCGAAAACCTGTGGACCGGCATGAACGACGGCATCGGCTTTCGCGAGCTGCAGATTGCTCAGCACCTCGCTGGCGCGGCCGAGGTCAGGGTAGACCGGCAGCGCCCCCGCAAGGCGTACCGCCAAGGCGCCTTCCGCATCGCAAGCGGTCGCTACGACCTTGTGTCCTCGTCTCATCAGTGCGCGTACCGTTGCCAAACCAACGCCTTCAGCGCCGCCGATGACAAAGACATTTAGTGATTGTTTCGCTTCAGCCATCACGACCTCGCTCTCAGTGACAGACCTCGGGGCATAGTATGCCACATAATCCTTTACTTTGGCACGGGGCTTTCGCCCCAGGACAATCGCAGCGCATTTTTCCGTAAGCGCCGAGGACACCGAGGGTCGCGTAGGGCGCGTAGGGCGCGTAGACACAGCCCGCCGACACGGACCGTCAACAGCGAGATTTTACGCCTTTTCCGGCAAGAAGGAG
>JAPOOU010000155.1 GCA_026713245.1 Chloroflexota bacterium | reverse complement strand
GGGCTTGGAGTCCCTGAGTACGGTCAAGTGTCAACAGCTGAGGCGCTTGGCCATGAGGCTTGCCACATACATACGCATGAAGAGGGAAAGCACTTTGCGTCGCAAGAAGATGAGGAAGAGGAGTGCAAGAAATTCGGACTGGGCGCGCGTGTATTCCTTAACACCGCTCTCGCAACTGGTCTTGAACCGCTTCGTGGGACGCAATACTTTGAACAAGAAGGCGCAATTAGCGCTCTCAGACGATTCTGATCCGAAGGATATAGGGCAGATCTGTTTTGTCCGACGGCTCAAAGGATGGAAGACATATGGAGAAACGTGCCATACTCGGTTTTTCCACCTGGGGAGCCTGAGGATGAGTTTTAGCCATCCCCGCTGTCAAACACACGAACGCCGATTGCTTCATCCAGCGGCACCACAAAAACTACGCCGCGGTTGGGCTCCAGCAGGTCCCCGAGCACGGCCTGCGCCTCGTCCAGCAGCGTCGGGATCAGATCTGCCGGCACCACGGAAAGCAGCAGGTGATTGGTGTGGCTAATATCGTGCAAGACGTATGCCATCACGCTGGTCATTGAACTGGCTATATGCAAGGGCACTTCGAGTTTTTCGCGCTGGATTTTATCCTTCAACCTGCGCAAGCCGACGCTCTTGATGATAGTGACGCCCGGCGCGCCCGCCTCTTGCCAGCGATTGGCGACTTCCATGCCGCTTTCATTGTCCGAAGTGATTAGCAGGATTAGCTTCATCAGTTAGTCTCCTGTTGCAGAAGCGGCTAAAAGCGTGGAGTCGTCGCTTGGCTTTTGGTCAGTCTGAAATACCCAGCGAACCAGGGGCGGCGTGAGCACGGTGGTCAACAAGATGACCATGAATAGCGAGGCGTAGAGTTCGCTGCCGCCGTCGATGATGCCGCTGCTCAAACCGATCGAGATAATGATTAAACCAACTTCGCCGCGGGAAACCATGCATACGCCAACACGCAGTGATTCGCGCAGATTGAAACCGCCCATGCGAGCGCCAAAGCCGGCGCCGAGGACTTTGCTGATCACAGCCATCAGCAACAATATCAGCATGAAGGGTACGGCTTCCATTGGAAAACTGCTGAGGTCGGTTTCCAAGCCGACATCGACAAAGAATATCGGAACAAGAAAGACATAAGCCAGGTGGCTCGTGGTTTGCTCGATCTCGCGTTTCACGTTGCGGTTTTGCAGCTTGCTCAAACCGACGCCGGCAATGAAAGCGCCCGTGATCGCCGCTACGCCGCCCAGGTACTCGGCTGACCAACCAAAGATCAAGGCGCTGGCCAAAGCGAATATGGGTAGGCCGTAAGCCTGGGCAAGTTCCGGGCGCCCTTGAATCCATTGCAAGGCGCGCGGCAGCAAGTGCCAGGCGATCAGGAAGGCTACAATAATGTAACCGGCCATTTGCAGGATAATCACCAGCAATTGGCTAAGGTCGCTCTGGCCGCCGCCACTGCCAGCCAGCACCAGCGTCAGCGAGACCGCCAATATGGCCAAGACATCGTCGATCAGCGCGGTGGCGAGCAGGGCGTTGCCCTCTTTCGTCCGCAGGTAGCCGAGTTCCAGCAAGACTTGGGCGGAGATGCTAACGGAGGTCGCGGCCAGGGTCACACCGGCGAAGAGAGCCGGCTGCCAAGCGTAGCCCGCCGGCAACAGTACCACAACAGTCATGGCCACTGGCGCCACGACGCCGAGGATTCCGCCGAAAACCGCCACCTTGCCCACTTTCGCCAATTCGCTCAAATGGACTTCAAGGCCGATGTTGAACATCAGCAATAGTACGCCCAGCTCGGCGAATTCTTTGATGGTTTGTTGCAAGTCGGCGCCTTGGAGAATGTCCCAGTGCAGAAAATCCAAAACGGTGGGTCCCAGCACGACGCCGACGATTAGCTGACCCAAAACGCGGGGCTGATTCAAGCGCCTGGCCAGCGCGCCACCGGTCCGCGATGCCAGCAGGATGATCCCCAGAGCGAGCATGAGCGGGATAAAGGGGTTTACGCCGCCGGAATGACCGCCCGTGTTTGCTGCCAGGACGGAAAGCTGTGAGCCGCCAACGAGCCAAATCATCGTGAATGCGAGCATGAACAGACGCGGGGAAAATAGTCCGCTCAATCGATTCAAGTGAGTTCGCCTTCCATTAAATGAATTGGGAATGTGAATCCCACTTGATTATAATGCAACAGCGAATTTTTGGGTAAAGAAGATGAAGGATGGGCCTGATGAAAATCACCGATTTAGAATTGTTTACGGTAAGACCGCGTTGGCTATTCTTGAAAGTCTCCACAGATGAAGGTTACTTCGGCTGGGGCGAGCCGATAGTTGAAGGTCAGGCCGGTACGGTACGCGGCGCTGTTGAAGATATGTCCGATTACTTGCTTGGACGAGACCCTCTTCAGATTGAAGATATTTGGCAGACCCTGTTTCGCGGCAGGTTCTATCGCGGCGGCCCGGTGATGATGAGCGCGATAGCCGGTGTCAATCAGGCGCTGTGGGATATCAAGGGCAAGTTTCACGGACGCTGTTGAAAATCTGTCTCCAAATGTATACATGCCTAAGAATTGGAGAGCAAAAGAGTCAAGCCCTTCCGCCAGATGCCTTGCCAAGCGCTTCAAATTGACTGCTGCTGCGGTGACCAGGGCTTGTAATTGCCCCTTATTTTGTCCGCGATATCGACTTTTCCTCAAGCCATGTTTCCGGGTTAGTTCACAGATCGTTCTTTCGATGCGGGCGCGGGCATGCATTTC
>JAPOOU010000128.1 GCA_026713245.1 Chloroflexota bacterium | reverse complement strand
CGGGCGGCTCTGCGCCAATATCAGGCAGAGGCGCGCTTGAAGCTGCTCGTCTCATGCCACAAGGACTGCGCAAGCAGCCCGATCTGCCAAGACAATTGGCGCATTGTCCGAAAAAAGTATTTCTTTGTCCGCAAAACGGACAAAGTCGGACAAAGTTCAAACAGCAATCAAACCAGACCTGCCACAGTAAGCTCGGCGGATATGCCGCCTGCCGTCAATCTCTTCCCTGCTCTGCTGCAACCACGCCGGTCCTGTACAGCATTCTCCTGCCACAAACCAAAACCCTACCAAAATTCTGGGGAAACTGTGTCCAGTTTCATAGGACCGCTACAGGGCTGTGTTTCAACAGACTCTACCATGTCGCCCGAAATCTATATAAGACAAACAGGGCGAACAGATTGGTCCCTCCTGTTTACGTTAACCGCGTCGCTCTAGCGACGAGAAGGCTTACGATTTTGCGTGAGCGCGGCAGACCCTTTCGCTGCCGCCGAGCGGCTACACGGCTGTCCACTATTCTTCGCATTACTTTATTGGAACTACTTTATATGCGCCCCCAATTGTATCGGCGCTTCACAAAGCGCCCGAATTATGCTATTATCAGCATAAGCGATGGCGCAGTTCGCGAAGGGACGGGCAGCGCCGTCAGCCATCACGGGAGCGAATCAGATTCGACGTTGGTGGTTGAAGCCGCACTGCAAGCCGTGGCGCCAAGGCACGTTAAACTGGCAACGCACATAGGTGCAAAACCAAACTTTAACGCCCTTCCTGCCGTAGCCTAGGCTGCTGCACGTAGGGTGTAGAGGCAAAAAGTCCTCTACCGCTCCTGCAGAATCGTCTCCCTTCGCGATATGCAGCGAGTGTCATAAAAAGTGAGGGTGCCCGTCGTTGACGCCGATAAGACGACGCCAAGACCCATCGGCTAGCGCGGTGTGAACCGAGCCCTTTGGGAATGCACGGCGCAAATTTGCGCAAAGGGCTAAGCTTGTAGAAGTGCGAGATTCGAAACCAGCGGACCCGGGGGGCAGGTCCCCGGCGCTTCCACTACCGCAGCCGTCTCAACTTGTTTGGGGCGGTTTTTCGTATTTTGGGTATAATCTGCCGCACTATGAAATGGAAGATACTTCGGTGGATTGCGCTGGCTCCCAAGCTGCATCTCGCGATCTTTCTCCTCTTAGTCTCAAGTTCAGCGCTGGCCGCATGCCGGACCTCGGACCTGCCCTTGACCGCCACCGCCGAGTACGAAGCCGCGGCGACCCAATTGGAACGGTTGCGCGCCACAGCAACAGTTGCCAGAGCGAGGCTCCAAATCACTCTGGACTCTGCTGGAACGCGAGTGGCGCAAATTGAACAATCCGGCGCGTTCTTGCGTTCGAACTTGTCTGCATTGGGCACAGACAGCGACTTCATTGACGCTAACCTGCGTCAACTGGGGGACCAGCCGCAGGCTGTTACTGTCGAATTGCGCGTAGAAGCGGCTGCTGTCGGCGACGCGAGCGCAACACCTGATCTGAGTGACGCCATCTTGGTCGCGCATACCGCAACCCCTCCGACCAGAGTTGAGGCAACGCCGGATTTTCAACCCCGACTGGATAATCTTGTCTTGTCCTCCGGCGTCAACAGCGAGGACTGCCCGGTAGACATTAACCCGCTGTTCACGCCGGAATCTACCGAGATCTATGTCGTGGCCAAAGCGCACAACATCCCTGCGGACGCGACTCTATCTTCAAGCTGGCGACACCGGGATCAAGAGGTCGTGTCCCACAGTTTTCGCACCGAGCATTTGATAAACGACAATTGCATATGGTTTTTCATTGACCAGACTGACACGACCTTCACGGCAGGCCGGTGGTCAGTTCAATTAAGCCTGGACGGTAGCGCGCTTTCTCCTCTTCTGCCATTTGAGATCGTCGAGAATTAGCTGCGCTACAGACAGCTGCGCGATTGTATTCAAGCCACAAACTGTGATATGTTATTACTGGTTTTCCGGGCGACGTCCGGGAACGAATTCCGTAATTAAGTAATATATCCTGGAGCAAGATACGGGACTGGCAATATGACAATTGTGACACGTTGGGATAATAAGAAAAAGACAATCGTCCTCCTGGAGTTCGAGTCGGAATGGTCCTGGGAGGAACTTGAGGAAGCGGTACAGCGGGCGGACTCGCTAATTGGCAGTGTCGGTCACTTTGTCGATCTCATCATCGACCTCGAAGGCGCCGCGATACCAAAGGATGTCTTAAGCGCTGCCAAGACCTTGCTGGCCTCAGGAGAGGCGCGCCCCAACGAAGGCGCGCGCGTGGTCGTCGGCGCTAACGGGGCGATAAAGACCATTTATCAGACCATCCACAAGACCTTTAACAATGCCGTTGAGGGTCGCGAAATACTCTTCGCGCCGAACCTTTCGGATGCGAGAGCGATAATCAGAGGTTTGTCTCTGGATCGTTAGGCGCGCTGCAATACCTTGCTGTCACTCGCATTCAATTTGCCATAGTCATCTATAAATCCTCTTGCTCATGCTATGTAGACCGCGGGGCTCAGCCGACAGCAGGCCCATTGTTTCGCGTGAGTACAACATTGCTGGAACCTTATCGCCGGTTACGCGCCGAGCCGCTCGAGGAATCCAGCTCATACTAGCCAAATGATCGGTTTACCCAGTCGTATTGACAGTAGCCTCGACCGACGTTTATGCGATAGATTAGATGCAAACCAGCTGACAGGGATGATTCGATGATGAGAGGCGGCGGATGGTTTCGTTACATGCACGGCTTCGAGGCGGCCAGGCCAAACGTCTCGCGGCGCTTGCTCCTTCGCGTTCTGGCGTATGCCCAGCCCTATCGGCCGCACATACTCGGCATGCTCGGCACAATACTGATCACGACATTCTTGGGTTTGCTGAATCCCCTCATCTTTCGCGAGATCATAGATACGGCGTTGGCCAACAAAGACCTGGATCACCTGCACCTGCTTGCGCTGGGATTGGTCCTGATACCGATTCTTAGCGGCGGCATCCGAATTATACAGCGCAAGTTAAACGTCTCGATCGGCGAAGGCGTGATCTATGACCTGCGCGTCGCACTGTATCATCACTTGCAGCAGATGTCGCTGCGATTCTTCACCAATACCAGGACCGGCGAATTGATGAGCCGGCTAAACAATGACGTCGTCGGCGCCCAAAATGCGATTAGCAACACCATAGTGTCTATTGTCACCAACGTGATCACAGTTGTCGCGACGCTGGCCATGATGTTGGCTTTGGAATGGCGACTAACCATTCTGGGCGTGCTGGTGCTTCCTTTTTTCATCTTGATTGCCCGGAGATTGGGCAAAAGACTACGGACAATTGCCCGCGAACAAATGGCTTACAACGCGCAAATGAACGCCATGATGAACGAAACTCTCAATATCAGCGGCGCCCTGCTGGTGAAGCTTTTCGGCCGCATTGATACTGAAGTTCAACACTTTGAACGACGCGCTGCCGATGTCCGCGATTCCGGCATTGAGCGCGCCGTGCTCGGCAGCCAGTTTTTCGTGTTGATCGGACTAGTGAGCGTGATCGGCACTGCAATCGTATACTGGGTTGGCGGCGTTCTGGTCATTCAAGACGCCTTCTCTGTCGGTACGATAGTTGCATTTGGCGCCTATCTCACGCAGCTATATACACCACTGCAAGCGCTGACCAATGCCCCGGTAGACTTTGCGCAGTCGATTGTCAGCTTCGAGCGGGTCTTTGAGATCATCGACTTGCCCCTGGAAATCGCCGCACAGCCCAACGCAGTTCATCTGGATAAGGTCAAGGGCGAGCTGGAATTCGAGCGCGTGTCCTTCCGCTACACAATAGACGAAGACAACCTGCTCTCCGATGTGGAACGCGTCGGCAAGATGGACAGCATCGCCGCTACGCGATCTGGCGATCCCGCGAAACGCGGCAACGGCCACAGCGGAACCTCAAAAGTCCACCAGGCCAGGGAGCTGGCCCTGGAAGACATCTCCTTCAGCATTTCGCCCGGACAACTGGTCGCCTTGGTCGGGCCGAGCGGCGCGGGCAAGACCACGATGACCTACCTGATACCGCGCTTGTATGATCCTTCCAAAGGCAAGATACTGATCGACGGCCACGACCTGCGTGACTTGAGCCTGAATACCATGGCGCAGAATATCGGCATGGTCACTCAAGAGACCTATCTCTTTCACGACACCATCCGCACCAATCTGCTCTATGCTAAGCCTGAGGCCACGCAAGCTGAAGTCGAGGCCGCGGCCGAGGTTGCCCACATCCATGACTTCATAATGGGATTGAGCGAGGGCTATGACGCGATTGTAGGCGAGCGCGGTTACCGGCTCAGCGGCGGCGAAAAACAGCGCATTGCCATCGCCCGCGTGGTACTTAAAGATCCGCGCATTCTGGTTCTGGACGAAGCGACCAGCCATCTCGACAGCCAGTCGGAGGCTTTGATTCAAGACGCCTTGAGCCACATCATGGAGGGCCGTACCAGTATCGTCATCGCGCACCGACTCAGCACCATACTCGCTGCCGATCAGATTCTGGTGCTGGATCGCGGCCGCATCGTCGAAGGCGGCACGCATAGCGAGCTCATCGCCCGGGACGGGCTCTATGCCCGGCTCTACGAAACGCAATTCAGTCAACAGCGGGAAATGGCCTAGACGCCCGGCTTGCTTCCGGTCTCTCGGCGGAAATCGCCTTTAGCGACTCTATTTTGTTCACGAGCGTACGCCAATGAGAGCAACCATCACAGAAATTGATCCACGTCATCTGGATAGCCAATGGGAGGCGCTGCGCCGTCATGTGAGAACGTCTGGCAGTCAGTTGGTCTTGTTGCCGGAGATGTGTTTTGCGCCCTGGTTTTGCACGACGCCTCGGCCCGACCGCGCACATTGGCGAGACGTCGTAGAGTCACATGATCAGTGGCTGCGGCGCTTGCCGGAGTTGGGCGCGGACGCAATTGTCGGCACATCGCCAAGGTCGCTTGGAGAAAAGAAACACAATGTCGCGTACGTCTGGACGCGAAGCGCTGGGCTGCGCTGGGATCATCAGAAAACCTATCTACCCAACGACGACGGATACTGGGAAGCCAACTGGTACGAGCGCGCGCCCGTCGACTTTCAATGCATATCCATCGGCGGTACACGCGCCGGAATCATGATCTGCACCGAGATCTGGTTCATGCAGCACGCGCGGGCATACAGCCGGCAAGGGATCCACCTTTTACTCAATCCGCGCAGTACGCCGATGGGAACGAACGAGAAGTGGCTGGCCGGCGGGCGGACCGCAGCCGTCGTGTCGGGCGCCTATTGTCTCTCGTCCAACCACTCCGGTCACGCCGGTCATTTCGAGTTGGGCGGCGCGGGCTGGATCTGCGATCCTGACGGCGCAGTGCTGGCCACGACAAGCGCGGATCAGCCCTTTGTCACGCTTGACCTTGACCTAGGCCTAGCGGAAGCGGCCAAATCGACCTACCCGCGCTATGTCGATGACGGCCCGCTCTAGCTCGCGGATAGTTAATCGATTCCACAGTCGTCCGCATCGGCCAGGGTTGATCGCTACGACTCAGACGCTCGGCGCGCAGGGCGAGAATGCCTGTAGCTCACAAATAATGGCAAGCCTTCTTCTTGCGCTAGCAATGGGGCCCGAAAAAAAGTGGACAAGGCAAGCCCCGCTCTGCTAACATAGCGGCGCATGTCACCTGACGAGGGTAAAATGTCCGAGCTTCATGTGATCGTTGGGCTTGGCAATCCAGGACCCAAATACGAAAACACGCGCCACAACATAGGTTGGTGGGTGATCGACGAGTTGGTCCGTCGATATGACCTTGGCAAGGGCAGGAAAGAAAAGCGCGCGCAGACCTGGAGCGCCAATATCCGCGGCCAAGGCGTAAAACTGGTTAAGCCGCTGACCTTTATGAACCGCAGTGGCGAGGCGGTTCGATCGCTTCTAGACTACTTCAAGGTTCCCATCGGCAGACTCATGGTCGTTCACGATGATCTCGATACGCCTTTCGGCGAACTTAGATTACGACAAGCCGGGGGACACGGCGGGCAAAACGGCTTGCGCAGTATAGTGCAGCATTTAGGAAGCAAGGACTTCGCTCGCTTACGCTTCGGCATCGGCAGGCCGCCCGGGAAAATGGATCCGGTGGACTACGTTTTGCAGACGCTGAGAGGAGATGATCTCATTCTCGCACGGGAGTTGACGGATCGTGCGGCAGACGCTGTTGAGACCTGGCTGCAAGATGGCATTGATAAAGCTATGTCCGCACACAATGGCGCCGGACCCAACAGGCGCGCGCAACCGGTGAATCTGCAGGAGCAACTCGAAATTGCGCGGCGCGCCCACGAACTCGCGCCTGATGATCCCAAGCCATTGTCCAAACTCATCTCGCTGCAAAAGAAGCTCGGCATGCTCGACCAGGCTGTGGACAATCATCTGCTCCTGGCGACGCTGCTCGAAGCCGAAGGGGCAGCGCGGCTTGCCGTCGCCGAAAAAATCAAGGCGGCAACCATCAATCCCGGATTGGTCGACTTGCAACACGAAATCGCGGACTGGTATCTCAATCACGACAACAAGAAGAAAGCCGTCAGCCGGATGTTGATCATAGCCGACTATTTCCTGGGTGAGAATGATGTCGCGGCTGCAAGAGCGGCAGTAGCAGAGGCCTTGGCCATCAATCCGCAACATCCCAAGACGCTGGAAATGCAAAAAGCCCTCGCCGAGACTGCTACGGAGAACGAACAAAACTAGCGCGAATGAATGCTCTTTGGGCTTCCAATTCTAACAGACAAATCATGTCGGTGAATCAATCAAGAATATAGTGATGCCTGTGCGAGAACCAACGTCATCAGCGGAAAACCAAGGAGGCACTATGCGATTAGCTGAAGCGGAATGCGTCGGCATGTCATCAGGTCGACTCGCGAATATCAATCATAAGCTGAGCGAGTACGTTGAGAACGGCAATGTCTCCGGGTTCGTTACGCTTGTCGCGCGGCAGGGGAAAACTGTCCATCTCGAGGCTATCGGTCACCGCGATAGCGAAGCGACGCTGCCGATGAAGCTTGACACCCTCTTTCGCATCTACAGCATGACCAAACCCATCACATCGGTCGCTCTGATGATGCTGTACGAACGCGGCAAGTTTCAGCTGATTGATCCGGTCAGAAAGTACATACCGGCTTTCGCCAAGACACGGGTCTTGAGCGGCTTCGGCTTCCTGGGCAAAGAACTGCTCGAGCAAGATCCGCCCATGACCCTTCACCACTTGCTGACGCACACGGCTGGTTTGAGTTACGGTTTCTTCTATGACACGCCCATCGACGATATGTACCGCGATTCGATCTTCCGCAGCGAGACAGCGAGTTTGGAAGAAAAAATCCTCGGCATGGCGGATCTTCCGCTGCGGCATCAACCCGGCGCAGCCTGGAATTACAGCATCGCCACGGACGTCTGCGGCTATCTGGTGCAAGTGCTGGCGGATATGCCCTTTGAAGATTTCCTGCAACAAGAGATCTTCGATCCCCTCGGCATGATCGATACGGGATTTCACGTGCCGGCGGACAAGCTTGAGCGCTTTGCAAAACTGTATCAACACCGGCCCTCCGATGGCAGCTTCCGCGAATATGAAGGCGGGCCGAATATACCCGCGCACGATTACACCAAGCCCGCGAGCGCGCCGTCCGGCGGGGGCGGCCTTGTCTCGACCATTGGCGACTACTGGCAGTTTGCTAAGGTCTTGCTGAACCGCGGGCAAGCGAACGGCGTAAGGCTACTGGGACGGAAGACCCTGGAGTACATGACGCTGAACCACTTGCCGCAGGAACTACTGCCCATCGCTATCGGCTTGAGCACGATCGGCGGCAGGGGCTTCGGCCTCGGCTTTGACGTGGTCCTTGACCCGGCGCAAACGGGGGTCATAAATTCGACGGGCGCGTTTGGCTGGAGCGGCGCCGCCGCCACCAATTTCTGGGTCGATCCGCAGGAGGAAATCGTCGGCATCATCATGACGCAACTGATGGACAACCTGCTGCCCTTCCAGGCCGACTTCAGGGCGCTTGCGTATCAAGCGCTAGTGGATTAATCGGCTAGCTGAAATAAGTCAGCTCGGCCAAATCACGGACGACGAAATCTAGCCCGCAGGGCAAGTCTCTGATATACTGCTGCATCCCACCCTGGCGACAACGCAAAATAAGGTCACGCATGTCGATTAGTCTCGCTGGTCTGCTGGATATACTGCGGAAAAGCCGGCCCTATCAATCGTTTTTGCGAGACGTTGCAAGCGCTCCCGCAAGTTCGCCGCTGAACGTGGTACGTTCGGCGCGTCCCTTTGTATTGGCGGCATTGGCTGCTGACTGGGACGGTCCGCTGGTCTATCTGACGCCGGAAGTACGCCGCGCCTATAACGTTAGCGAGCAGTTGCCGGTTTGGCTCGACAAACCGGAGCGCCTGCATCGATTTGCCGAACCCTCCGCCCTTTTTTACGACCGCGCGCCCTGGGACGCGCCGGTAATCCGTAACCGGGTCGAGACCTTAAGCGCCCTGCAACGCGACCATTCCGACCGGCATCCGATCATCGTAGCGTCGGCGCGCGCCTTGATGCAAGTTACCATGCCCCCCGACGTGTTCATCAAAGAGACTCAAGAGCTGGCCGTTGGCGAACGGCATAATTTCGATGCCTTGATTCGATCCTGGATGGGCATGGGCTACGAGCCGGCTGCCATTGTCATCGAACAGGGCGCCTTTAGTCGGCGGGGAGGCATCCTTGATATCTTTCCCTTGGCGGAAGAGTATCCCCTGCGGATAGAGTTCTTCGACGATGAAATCGAAAGCCTGCGTCTGTTTGACCCCAACGATCAGCGCAGCATAAGGCGGCTGCGCTCAGCAACTATCGTGCCTGCCAGAGAGGCATTGCCGCGCTTGATGACCTCTGTCGCAGAAGTCCTGACTCAATCGACCCAGTCTCAATCAATTGACGATGCGGAGCGCTCCAGCGTTCATTCCGATATTAATTCAATGAAAGAAGGCATGACATTCCCGTTGCTTGAATATTACTTGCCCTATGCCTATGAGCGATCGGCCTGTCTGCTGGATTATCTTCCCGAAAACAGTTTGATCCTCATAGAAGACGAAGGGGCAATGGAAGCAGCCGTCGACGAGCTTATGTATCGCGCAGAAGCAAATCGCGCCGACGCCCTCAATTCTTATCAAATCGCCGCGGATCATCCAAAACCGTATCTGCCCTGGGACAGCATTAAACAGCAGATTTCGTCTCGACCCAGCATTGTCTTGTCCAACTTTCAAGTTGACGGGGAAGCGCCTCTCTTTCAACCGGGCCAAAGATTTGGCGGCCAGTTGCGCAGCATGTTGAATCAGGCGCGACAGTACCGCAACCGTGGCGACCGGGTCGTGATCGTCACCGAGCAGGTTGAACGACTGGAAAACCTCTGGTACGAGCAAGACGCCTCCGCATTCATACCGAAATCGCAGGCGATCGCCGAAGCTTCCGAGGCGGGCGCATTGCATTTTGTTAGCGGTTCTATGGCGGAAGGCTGGTCGCTGCATAGCGACGGCGGCGCGCTCCATTGTATGACGGACGCCGAAATCTTCGGCTGGACGCGGCCCGAGCCCAGACGCCGGCGCGAGACAACCGCTAAATCAAGCAGCAAGACGCCGGAAACCGCATACATGGACTGGTCGGAAGGCACGCACGTCGTCCATGTCGATTATGGTATCGGCAAGTTCATGGGTATGCGACATCGCACGGTCAATACCACGCAGCGCGAGTTCCTGCTCGTCGCATACCAGGGCACAGATACTATGTATGTGCCGATCCACCAAGCGGATCGCCTCTCTCGTTATGTGGGCGCGGACGAGACGCCGCCCAAGCTCAACAAGCTTGGCAAGCCCGAGCAATGGCTGAAAGTGAGAGAAAAAGCCCGCCGCAACGCCCAGGAGGAAGCGAAAGACCTGCTGGCAATCTACCGCGAACGCGCCCGCGCCCAAGGCTATGCATTCAGCGCTGACAGCGCCTGGCAACACGAGATGGAAGCCAACTTCGCCTTTGTCGAGACCGAAGATCAAGTGCGCGTTATTCAGGAAGTCAAGTCGGATATGCAGAGCGGCACTCCCATGGACCGCCTGATCTGCGGCGACGTCGGTTTCGGCAAAACCGAAGTCGCCTTGCGCGCCGCGTTCAAGGCTGTACAAGACAGCATGCAGGTGGCCGTGCTCGTTCCAACCACAGTACTCGCGCAACAGCACTACGATAACTTCAAATCACGCTTGGCCGCCTTCCCGGTCAAGGTCGAGATGCTGTCGCGATTTCGAAGCAAAGTTCAACAAAACGCCATCGCGGATCAAATCGCCAATGGAGAAGTGGACATCGTCATTGGGACCCACCGTCTGCTTTCCGCCGATATCGAATTCAAGGAACTTGGCCTGATGATCATTGACGAAGAGCAGCGATTTGGCGTCAAGCACAAAGAGCATTTCAAAAAGCTGCGCGCCCAGATCGACATTTTGACGCTCACCGCGACGCCGATACCGCGTACGCTCTATCTCAGTTTGAGCGGCATTCGCGATATCAGCATGATTCAATCCGCGCCTGAAGAACGTCTGCCGGTAATCACGAAAGTAGGATCATGGGACGACAAGTTGACGCGCCTGGCCATCATGCGCGAATTGGAACGGGGCGGCCAGGTCTTTGTCGTGCATAATCGCGTCAATTCCATTCACATCATTCGCAACAGAATCGAACGCATAGTTCCGGAAGCGACCCTCGCCGTCGCGCATGGACAGATGCCCCCGCGCGCGTTGGAAAACGTGATGGCGGGGTTCTCGCGCGGGGAATATGATATATTGATCTCAACTTCAATCATTGAAAACGGCATCGATATGCCCCGGGTCAATACCCTGGTCGTCGATCGCGCCGATCACTTCGGCATGGCTCAGCTATATCAGCTGCGCGGCCGTGTCGGCCGCTCGGCGCAACAAGCCTACGCCTACTTCTTCCACGCCCCGGGCTCGCTCACGCATGAAGCGCGCGAACGGCTGGAAACGCTCTCCGAAAACACCAAACTGGGCGCGGGCTTTCAGGTCGCCATAAGAGATCTGGAGCTGCGCGGCAGCGGCGACATTCTCAGTACGCGGCAATCGGGAAACATAGAAAGCGTCGGACTACATCTTTATACTGATATGCTTAAACAGGCGGTTCAAGACCAGCAGCGCGCTCCCGATGATGGCGTGGAATCGGGTTCCGCTTCTTCCCGGGAACGTATTGTAATCGACCTGCCCTTGCCCGCGTACATCCCGACCGACTGGATACCCGAGATGGCGCTGCGCTTGCAGCTTTATCGTCGCATCGGCAACATCCAAAGCGTAGCTGATGTACAAGCGATGAGGCAGGAATTGATCGATCGGTTCGGCCAGCTGCCGGCAGCAGTCGAAGGTCTGATGTATCAGATTGAAGTCAAGGCGCTGGCGCAAACAATCCACGCAACGCATGTCAGTATGCCGCGCGGCGATGTCCAAATCAGACTTCCCTATCTGGCCAGGATCAACCGTGGCCTTCTGTCATTCGCGCTTGGCTCCGAGGTCGAAGTTACCCGGACGGATGTGCGCTTCTCCACTGAACAAGATACCTGGCAAAGCCGATTACTCGACTTGTTACGAGATTTGCAGGACAAGCTCGACCTGTTGGCAATGACAAGCGCTAATGGCAGCCCCGTGTCAAGAGTGCTAGACTAGTATCAAATCCAGCCCAAAATCAACAGGCGCCGCTTTCATGACGAATGAAAGGGTTGCGACATACGCAAGCACCCTGGTAATTGCGACCCTGATGCTGCTGATCACGGTCCTGCATACACAGGTTTATGCGGGACGCAACTATCGCGAAGACGAGATAAATTCGATTCATGCGGCGTTGCTCAAATCGCCGCCGGAGATCGTCCAGTGGATGGCGGGCGATGTGCATCCGCCCGGCTGGCGCCTTTTCGCCGACTTTTGGGTGGATACATTCGGGGTAGCAGAAGCGATCACTCGCTGGTCGTCGCAATTGCTCAATCTGCTAACGTATGCCCTGGTTTTCCTGCTGGGAAGACAACTGATTGACCGGAGGGCCGCGCTCTTTGCGGTGGCGCTTCTGGGTGTCTACGGTTTCGCTGCCAACGGCATGTACGAGTTTCGCCCTTATGCTATGCTGGTCGCCCTAACTACTGCCTTGCACCTGGCATTCTATCGCTGGCTCGTCAAACCGGGCTCGTCAGTGATGATCCTCTACGTGGTCCTTGGCATAGCGGCGATCTATACACATTTCTTCGCCTTTTACATATTTGCGGCGCATGCGGTGTGTCTTCTAGTTTTTCACCGGGCGCGGCGGCGGATATATCTGAATTCCTTGTTGATGTGGGTATTCATAGCCCTTTCGTTTTCCGCCTGGATCATTCCCTTGCTCGGCGTCATGCTGGGTCCCTTCTCCGGCGGGTACTATGTTGATCTCCCGGATGAGCTATACCAGCGCCTGCATTTTCGCCCCGAGATCGTTTTTGGTTTTCTGCTCTTGCTTAGCCTGTTCGCGCCACGGCTGCTGCGGCGGCGGGTTCAAACGAGCGACGGCTTCTCCCCGTTGCGCTGGCGCGTGCATTGGAATCTGCTTTTTCCATTGGTATTGCTGCTGGCTACGCTTATCGCGGCTAGCGTGTCGAACTCGGTTTACGGCAGCATGAATGCGCGGGGCTTGCAATCTGTCGTCATGCTGATCGCGCTCTTGATGGCCGTTGGTTTGCGTACCTTGCCCGCCCAGGCCGGCGGCATCATGCTGGTGTTGCTCTATGTGATGGCGCCACAGAATATATTCATCCAACCCAGCAACGGACCTTATCGCGAAATCGTCGCCACTATGGAGCAGCGATACGAAAACGACAGCATACTGCTCACCGAGTTCAATTGGGCTTGGCGCTGGCTGACGCCCGCCGCCTATTTCATGATGGACTTCACGCCGGATCAGATGTCCAAGGAGCGCATGTTCCACGTGATCGGATCCAATGACAGCGCGCATCCACCTACGTACCCCGATCGCCTGGCAAATACTTACACGAGTTTCGATCCCGTGAATTTCGATCCCAAGCGCAGCCACAGTCAGTTGTGGCTCCTGCGTCAAGGCGGCGGCAATCGCTGGGGGAAAAATATTCAGGACTGGCTTAATCGAAACTATGCCTTTGTTCGCGCGACGCGCTGGGACGAGCCATATCACACGTCCTATGAATTGAGTGAATACACTCGCGCTCCACAAAGGGAGGAACCCCAGCTCGTCGCCGGCGATAGCATGCAACTATTCGATTGGTCGCTGCTGGATTCTGTTGATGTCCAGCCTTGCCAAGAGGTCAGGGTGGAGAGCTGGTGGCAACTTGAAGCCGAAGACAGTACGCCCTACACGCTCAATATCATTTTGGCAGACAGTGATGGAGACGGCCAGCTAGCGAGAACTCCCTCCGTACCCGCCAATGTATTCACCAGCGACTGGGTAGCGAACAAGTATTATCGCGATCATTCTGTGCTGCCGGTGCCCTGCAATATCGAGATCGGCAGCTATCCGCTCTTGCTCGGCTTTGTGGAGACGATCACCGGAAACGAACTGACTTTAAGCTATGTTAGCGGCGACGTGATCGGCACACTATATTATCTGACAACTCTGAACGTCAATGCCAGCTGATAAATGCAGGACCCGGTTAAGCTTTAGCTATGTCGGCAAAGTCCGCCCGCGTCACCCGCTGCAAGACTGCGAGCTCGATCGGGAAAATCGCGTTTGCCGCTCCACCCGCCGCATATACTTTTTCGTAACGCCTGAGACAGTCATCAATAATCACGCGTATGTCAGGACTTCGATGGCCCAGCGGCGGGACGCCGCCCGGCGAATAACCCAGGATTGACAGGCACTGCTCCGGGCTCATCATGCGGACTTTCTTGCGCCCGACCTGCAATAGAGACGCCAGCTTTCGATCATCGACGGATTGGTCGCCGCTGGCCAAAACAAGAATCGGCTTTGTTTTCTCAATCAAGAAACCGAGGCTCTTGACAATCTGCCCCAATTTGCAACGGACCTTGTCCGCCGCCTGTTGTGATGTTGCGGTTGAAGTGCCGAATTCGATGATTTCGATTTCGAGCCGCAGTTGCTCAAGAGCAAGCTCTACATCCCTTATGCCCATTGCTTGCATGGAGGCTCCGATTCGGATAGACTATCGAGCGCAATTGTAATTCAGCCACGATGAATCGGGCAACGTTAGCTTGTGGGAGAGCGATCATGCCAGTGGATGTGAAAGGCTTCAATGAACGTGGACACGTCATCGTTTCGGGGCTGTTTACTGACGATGAAGTCGCTGAGCTTCGTCAGCACTATATGGAGATGCGCCATGCTGGGAGCTATGAGGGCGATTTCAGCGGTGTGGACAGCAGCGCGACAGATCCGCTCAAGGCATATCCGCGCCTGATTCACATGCATCGTTGGGACCAAATAAGTCTTGACTGGATGCTGGAACCGCGGCTGGAAGCCGTCTTCAATCAGTTGCTTGGCCAAGCGCCGCTAGCCGTACAGACGATGCTGTACTTCAAGCCACCCGGCGCGCGCGGCCAAGCCTTGCACCAAGACCAATATTACTTGCGCGTACAGCCGGGCACTTGCATTGCCGCCTGGATGGCGCTGGACGATTGCGACGAGGAAAACGGCTGCTTACAGGTCGTCCCGGGCAGCCATACCCTGCCCGTCTTGTGCCCCGAAAGCGCGGATACCACGCAGAGCTTCACAGATGTGACCGTTCCGCTTTCCGCCGACATGCAACCCGAGCCCGTGATTATGAAGGCGGGGGACGTTTTTATCTTCGACGGTCAACTGATCCATGGCAGCTTCCCAAATACTTCCCGATCAAGGTTCCGCCGCGCCCTGATCGGCCACTATATCGTTGCCGATGCCGTTCAAGTGGCGCGGTATTATCATCCTGCGCTGCGCTTTGATGGCACGACAGTGGAATTGGATGTCAGCGAGGGTGGCGGTAAATGTGGTGTATGGGTGGAGGATGACGGTAGCGAAGTCCTGGAAATGCTGGAACGTCTATAGCAAGACTATGTCAGTCGGCGAAAATCTGACCGCCGTGGTGGATGAACACATCGCTAGGTTCGGCAAGATCCGCCTTTGGGTGTTCTTCCGGAATCATGCTTACCAATACGCGGCGCTCCCCAAAATCAAAGTAGTAAACACACAAGCCCGCTTCAGGCTGCAGTTTGACTTTGCTGGCGATACGCTTGTCGAAGCGGACCGATTCGCCGGACCTGCTTGCAAGCGTTGTCTTCTTCCAGAATCGCCAGCGCGGATGAATCTCTTCGGGATAGAGGACGCGATAGCAAAGTCTGACCCGCGAAAAACGAATCGCGCGCAACGCGACAGTCAACAAGAAACCCAGGATTAGCGCGACCACCAATAATCGCCCCGCCATGCCATAGCGCCCCAGCAGCAGCGCCAGCGGCACAGACAGGAGCAAAAGCGACGTCAGCGGTTCGGTAATCAATTCCAGCCATTGGCGAGACGACAAGCGACCGTCGCGATTGCGCTTGAAGTCATTGAGCAGATCCTTGGAAAGTCGTTCCGGTGTTGGGGTCATGAGTATACTCTAACACTTATCCGGCCTCATGAGCAATATTGATATTGACTCTGTTCGCGGCTTGCAACTGCAATATGACGACGCTTCCGACTATCAGCGCTGCGCCAAGCCACTGCAGCGGTACGATCACTTCGCCCAGCAAGATCATTGCCACGATCATTGCCAGGACCGGCTCAACTGTACTTACCAATGAGGCGCGCGCCGGTCCTATGCGCTGGATCGCGATGTTGGTAGCGAATACCGGCAGCACCGTTCCCAATGTCGCAATGCCAAAGAGGCCAATTAGCGTCGCCGGATTCTGCGGAAGCTGCAAGCCCCGCATCGGTACCGACAGCAGCAAGATCAGCAGCGTGGCGCCCATCATTTGGGCGCTGGCCCGCGATATGTCCTCGACGCCTTCAAGTACACGCCGCGCCAGCAAATAATATGCGGCGACAAATGCCGCGTTAGCCAGCGCCAGAATCGCGCCTACCGGATCGACGGCATCGGGCACAATGAAGTCCGGCACCGTGAGCGCGACCCCGACAAGAGCCAGCGCCAGCCAAGCGCGGGGCGAGATCGCTTCGCCAAGAAATGTCGACAGAAGCACGATCATTGCCGGATACGTGAAGAACAAAACTACATAGGTACTGCCCGGCAAACGCTGCAGCGCGAAGAATGCGCAGAGGACAGCCGCCGCAAACAGCGCGCCTATGAATATAGCGCCCAATGGCGAAATGCCTTCGCCCTGCGACAGGCTATGCGAACGGTTTCGCAATCCGACCAGCATCCATATGAGCGGTACAGCAAGGATGAAGCGCCAAACCGCCAGGTCGAGCGGTTCCAGGTTCGAGTGGCTATAGACCGTTTTGACGATCGTCGGGATAAAGGCAAATCCAATGGCCGCGACCAGAATCCACAGAAATCCCTCACGCTCCCGTGACGACATTGTCTCTTACATCGCTACGATATTCTGAAACAAAGAGGCGAGCGCAAGACCCGCCTCGTCCCCCGATGATGCCGATATGTAGCGCCAATTTGCAGCTCAAGTGATGCTCACCGAGCTCACAAGGTTCGTGGCAAGCGGATAAAAGACGCCGAAGACCATCGTGCCCGCCAAGGCAATGTTGATCGCCCATCTTACGGCAGATGTTTCCAACGCCGGCTGCAAATCGTCAGAACTGTCGCGCAGGTACATATTTACTACCACGCGCATGTAATAAAAGGCGCTGACGACGCTGGTAAGCACGCCGATGATAGCCAAGCCAAAAAGGCCCGCTTGCACAGCGGAGGCGAAAACCATGAATTTGCCCACAAAGCCAGCTGTCAGCGGGATGCCTGTCAAGCTTAGCATGAAGATCGTCATAGCCATGGCCATCAAGGGACGCGAGCGCGCCAGGCCGGTAATGTCCTCGATATTGCCGCCACTGCCGTCTTCCCGTTCAATCGACATGACAACGGCGAAGGCGCCCAGATTGGTGAACATATACGCCAGCATGTAGACCAAGGCGCTCTGTGTCGCCGCGTCAGCCACGCCCGCTGTTCCCGTCGCCGCCACCGCCACTAAAATGTAACCGGCGTGCGCGATCGACGAATAGGCCAGCATGCGCTTAAGGTTTCTTTGCGAAATCGCGACAAAATTGCCGAGAACCAAGGTCAACACAGCCACAAGGGACACCGTCGCTTGCCAGGCAACAGGCTCGCCATCCGCGATTACCAGCGCGGCCAGACCGGACACCAGAAGCCGCAACATCGCGGCGAAGCCGCCAATCTTGGCGGTCACGCTCATAAAGGCAGCAACCGGCGTGGGCGCGCCTTCGTAGACATCGGGCGTCCACATGTGGAACGGCACTACCGCTACCTTAAATCCCAAGCCTACAAAGAGCAGAGCTGCGCCAATAATCAAGTAGAAGGCAGCCGACGAAACACTGCCCGCGATACCGCCAGCCAGCGAAAAGATCTCCGGAATGTTGGTGGTGCCAGTCGCGCCATAAACCAGCGCCGATCCGAAAACTAGAAACGCGCTGGAAAACGCGCCTAAAATGAAGTACTTCATGCCGCTTTCTTCGGATTTGAGCGCCAGGTCGCTGCCGTCGTTCTTGATCGAGCGGAATGCCGCCAAGATATACAGCGGAATGCTGAGCAACTCCAGGGCGACAAATATGATAATCAGGTCGTTGGCCCCGACCATAAACATCGCGCCAGCCGAAGACAATAGCGCCAGCACATAATATTCGCCCCGATGTATATCGGCGCGATTAAGATAATCCCAACTCATCAAGATCGCGATCAAGGTGGCGACCAGGATCACGACATTTAGAAAACCAGTGAAGGCATCGGCAATGAACATGCCATAAAGCGCGACCTGTTCGCCTTCAGCCGGGGAATACACGACCAAATTCGCCACAAAGCTGATTCCCAACCCGAAACAGGCCAGAATTGGCGTCCAGCGTTGACGTTCCTCGGGCAAAAAGAGATCAACTAAGACCAAGATGAGCGTCCATAGCACAAGCAAAGTACCCGGCAAAGTCGATGCCAGATTGGATTGCGCGAGGAATTCCGCGATAGTGGGCGTCTCAAACATGGTGTCTCCTAGGGCACGAACAGCGCCACGATGCTATCCACCGAAATATCAAGCATATTGAAAAAGACAATCGGTTGGATGCCGATCCAGAAGATCATGATCAGGATCGGAATGAAAGCCGCGATCTCGTTCCACTGCAATTTGTAGCGCGTCTTGTCGGAGAGCGGATTATTGTGCTCGCCCATGAAAACGTGCTGGAACATCTTCAAGAGGTAAACCGCCGCCATGATCACGCCTAGGGTCGCGACCAGCGTGAAGGCGAAGCCCAGGAATTCGCTGCCCAGCGAACCCATCAAGATCGTGAACTCACCGATGAAGCCGTTCAAACCGGGCAAACCCATACTGCTCAAGGAAATCACCAAACTGATGGCGCCGAACGCGGGCATCATCTTCCAGATACCGCCGTAATCCGCCATTTCCTTGGTATGCCAGCGCTCATAGAGCATTCCCACGATCAAGAAGAGACCGCCGGTGCTGATACCGTGATTGACCATTTGCAGGGTCGCGCCTTGCAGACCCTGCGAGTTCAACGCGAAAATGCCAAGTACCACGAAGCCCAGGTGGCTGACCGAGGAATAGGCGACCAGCTTCTTTACGTTGTCCTGCGCATAGCTGACCCAGGCGCCGTAAATGATCCCCACCACGCCGAGAAAGGCGATCGTCGGCGCCCAGGCCACTGCGGCTTCCGGAAACATCGTCAAATTAAAACGAACGATGCCATAGGTGCCCATTTTCAGCAAGACGCCCGCCAGTATGACCGAGCCGGCTGTCGGCGCCTGCACATGCGCGTCGGGCAGCCAACTGTGAAAAGGAAAGATCGGCACTTTGATGGCAAATGCCACCAAGAATCCCAGGAACAGGAAACTTTCTACAGAATTGAGCAAGAATCCGGCGTCTTCCTGCTCGTCGGCGACCGGGTCCCAATAGCTGCCTTCGCCTTCGTACGTTTGCACCATCTCGATGACGCCGGTATCGCCCGCGGCGCTGTAGGTGCTGAAGGTGCCAGATTTGTTGCCAACGTAGAGGATAGCGATCAACATCAGAATCGAACCAGCCATCGTGTACAGGAAAAACTTGACCGCGGCGTATATCCGCTCTTCCGCGCCCCAAATGCCGATCAGAAAGTACATCGGCACCAGGGTGACCTCCCAAAAGACGTAGAAAATGATCAAATCGTGTACCACAAATACACCGATCATTGACCATTCCAACAGCATCAAAAAGATGTAATAGAGCTTTTCTCTCCCCCGCTCTTCAAAGATATGGCTTCCAAAAGATCCCAGGATCGCGATCGGCATGATGAAGGTCGTCAACAATACCAACAGCAGACTGATGCCGTCGACGCCCACAAAGTAGCTGATATTGATCACCGACTCGCCCAACGATACCTCGGCCCAGGTATTGCGCTGCGCCATTTGAAGCTCGGCCACGCTCGGATCAAAGTTGACCCACATCAAGACCGACGCGACAAAGGCGACAATGCTCGTGCCGAAGGCTACCCACTTGATGTTGTCCCGCTGCGTCTCGCCATTCATGAACAGCAAGATGACGAGCCCGATCATCGGGATAAACAAGGTAATTGTCGTAAGCGAAAGTCCAGTCAAGTCCATAGGACGACGTTCTCCTTAAGAGCCACTTTGGAGCATGGTCTGTATGAAAGGCAAGAGCATCAACAAAATAACAGCAACAACACCGATGAAGATCACTACCGCATACAAGCGAACGTAACCCGTTTGCATGCCGCGCATCCAATTGGCCAGGCGCTGCACGAGCAAGGCTACGCCGTTTACCGTGCCGTCAATGATGCCCAGGTCGATGGGCTGACCCAACAGTTTTGCGATGCTGTCGAAACCACGTTTGATGATGCTGTCGTGGAAGTAGTTGTGCAGGAAGTCCCAGTCGACGCGGTCGGCAAGGAAAGTCGCCAGACGGTTAAAGGGCTGCTCGATCACCTTGCCGTATATTTCGTCCCAATACAGCCGCGCATTCGCCAGGCGGAAAGCCGCGCGCGACGATGCATGCCTTTCCAACTGATCGCTATTGCCGGGCCCCAATCCCTTGCCTTTGTAGACATTGTGCGCCACCACGATTGAGGCGATCCCAAGCGCCAGCGCAATGCCGGCTATCAACAGATTGAAGTCAAGCGAGTGCCCCCGCGACACGCTGAGCAAGCTGTGTTCAAGGAAATGTTTGAATTCGTAAGTTTCATAAATGTTGGCGAAGATCGGCGTCGCCTTGGGTACGTTGATCAATCCAATTATGCAAGTGAAAATCGCAAGAACAACCAGCGGCAACAACATTGCGCCGTTGCTCTCCGGGGCCTGTCGAGCCGCCTCGCTGCGCGCGTCATCAAAGAAAACCAGCACGATTTGACGCCACATGTAAAACGCCGTGAATGCCGCCGCGACCAACAGAATGCCAAAGGCGATGAACCCACCCAACTCGTTGAGCTGGAATCCCTCGTACCAGGCGTCGGCCAGGATCTCGTCCTTGGACCAGAATCCAGCAAAGGGGAAGATCCCCGCCAGCGCCAGGGTGCCGATCAAGTAAGTGATATAGGTGATCGGCATGCGTTTGCGCAAGCCGCCCATGTTGCGCATATCCTGCGCGTCAAATTCCTGGTCGTGATGATCATCATGATCATCGTCATGGCCGTGGCCATGCCCATGCGCATGATGGTGGCCGTGTTCGACGCCATGAATGACAGAGCCGCTGCCAAGGAAGAGCAGCGCTTTGAACACGGCATGCGTCACCAGATGGAACATGGCGGCGACGTACGCGCCGATGCCAACTGCGGCGACCATAAACCCAAGTTGTGAAATCGTCGAATAGGCCAGAACGCGTTTGATGTCCCACTGGCCCAGCGCGATATAGCCCGCCATCAACGCGGTACCCGATCCAACCAGGGTGATAATCAGGCCGATAACATAACCGCCGTGGTTGAGTTCCCACAAAAGGACGTTGGCGCGGACCATCATGTAAACGCCGGCTGTCACCATTGTCGCCGCGTGAATCAGCGCGCTGACAGGCGTCGGGCCAGCCATAGCGTCCGGCAGCCAGACAAAAAGCGGAATCTGCGCCGATTTGCCCGCTACGCCCAATAACATGAACAAGGCAATCAAGAATACGACATCGTCAAAGGCCATCTCAAAACCGTTAAAGTCGACGATTTCGCCTTCGCCGAAGCGTTCGCCAGTTTGCCCGAATACGCCCAGGTAATCCGTATCAAAATGATGATTATCGCAATAGATCGCCCGAATATCATTTGCCAGGGGATTCGGGGCGCCGTGTTGGGATTCGATATCGTGGCTGCCGTCATCGGCGGCCGGAACCGCCGGCTTGCAGACATAGGAACCGCCATGCCCGTCATCCGTCTGTTTGTCCCCAGCGGCGCTCTCGTCGCCCGTTGAAGCCTGGTCTCCTTCTTCAACGTGATCAACCAGGCCATTGTGCTCGCGCCATCCCATCAAGTACTTGGCTTCCGTATTCGGCAACTCGCCAGCCTTGTAAAAGTCCAGCGTGCCGAAGGTCCAGAATATGAGAAACATCGCCATCAATAGCCCGAAATCGCCGATACGGTTGACGATGAAGGCTTTGCGCGCTGCATTGCTGTTCTTCCAACCTTCTGGCATTTTCTTGTCCCACCAGAAACCGATGAGCAAGAATGAGCACAAGCCGACGCCTTCCCAGCCGACGAAGAGCATCAGGAAGTTATTCGCCGTGACCAAGATCAGCATGAATGCCAGGAACATATTGAGATAGGCGAAGAAGCGCGGGTAGAGCTTGTCGCCGTGCATATAGCCGCGGGCATAAAGGTGAATCAGAGAACCGACGCCTGTCACTACAAGCATCATAGTTACGCTCAGTGAATCGACGCGCAATTGCCAGGGAATCTCGAGTCCGATAGACTCAATGCGCAGCCAGCCATCGACGAGCGGAGGATTAACGACCGCGGCGCTGCCATCGGTTCCGGTGACGTACGTCAGTAGCAATAATGAAATGATGAAAGCGAAGATCGACGCGAAGCAGCCGATATAGCCGGACCACTTCTCCCCCAGCCTTGCGCCAACGAAGAAATTGATGATCGCCCCAAGCGAGGGCGCCAGAATGACCAAGGGAACCAGAAGCGGTAGATTATCCATACTTTATGAGCCTCTTCCGACGGCGATCCGCTAGCCTTGCATTTGCTGCAAGTCATCAATATTAATGCTCTGACGCTCGCGGAAAATGTTTACGATAAGCGCCAGTCCGACGGCTACTTCCGCCGCCGCGACGGTCATCACAAAGAATACGAAGACATGGCCATTGATTTGCTGCCATTGTTGCGCAAAGGCCACCAGCGCCAGATTCGCAGAGTTCAACATGAGCTCGACCGACATGAACACAAGAATGGCATTGCGCCGCATCAATACGCCCATAGCCCCCATGAGGAAGAGGACCAGGCTCAACATGATATAAGGCTCAGTGCCGATTGCGTTCATTGTCTAGTTCCCCTGGCCCTGCGACGCTATTCAATACACTCAGGAACAAATACAGTGTGGAACAGATATTTGTCTTCGTCATAAACAATAATTAAGACTCGCTCGACATTTAAAATATTGTCGGAGTTAATCAGTGCCAACGAAATGATTCTGCCATCTTCTCTCTCAAATGAGTCAGATTCGCCAATCACGAGAGAAGCTCCTACAGCGTATATTGATACAGGTGTTTCACTACTGACAGCAAGCACAGCCCCAACTTCACGAGTAAATGACAAATCTAGCAGATGCCTACCGTCAGAAGATTCATACAATCTCCAAACAGGTTCGCCTGTATTGAAACTATGGAGGACGCACATTGACGTCTGTGCATGTCCTGCTGGGGCAATCCACAGCATAAAGCTTACCAACACCAAGCAAACTGAAATCAATTTTCTACGCGATTGCATTTTCTTTCTCCTAATGAAGTTAGTCTTCTTTGTCTTCTGGTCCGCCGGGCAGCTTGGCGAGATAGTCGCCGCTCAAGACATCGGAGCCCGTCTGCTGCGACAAGACGCTGACGAGCGGTCTGCTCACCCGCCTCCGCTGATTGACACGGCGGCGTTCCGCTTGCCGCAGCGCATCGGGACGCGCCAGAACAATAACCCCGATCAGCGCAACCAGCAGCAGGATCCCGACCAACTGAACCGGCAGCACATAATCGATAAACAAGACCTGACCAATTGACTCCGGGCTGCCGAATGCCGGCTTGCCCAGCGCGTCAAACATCACCGCGCGGTAACTGGCCTGTCCGCCGGGAATAGCCGGATCACGGACCAGCAGCCGGGTCTCTACCCTGCCACGCTCGGCTTCGTAGTCGACCAGAATGCGCAGGACATTTTCCTGTCCGTCGACAAAGGCAAGATTGTACTTGCCCTCGTCCAACTCAACGCTGACACTTTCACCCGATGGCAAATCGGCGGCAACAACGCGATGGGGTATCAACGCATCGCATGAACTGTCCTCACAGAGTGAAGTAATCGCCGTGTATTGGCCGATATCAACCAGCGATACCTGGCCATCAGCGACCGCATTAATGAACGTTAAACGCATAGCGCCTACGGATGGCGCGCTAAGATCGTCCGCCAACAGGGCCATGCTAATCAGATTATCCGAGCCTTCAAAAGCCACAAGCGTAAGCGCGTCATTCGCCGCCAGCTGCAGGTCCCGGCTAAGGATCGGCACAGTGGTAAATTCTCTGCCGCCTGTCATGGCGCTCAGCGATGCTCGCAGGGCATACGAGCCGGCGGGCAACTCGGTATAGCCGGTAGTCGCGTCGCGCCCGCCAAAATGAACGACAGGCTCGAAGGCGATATCCGACAGCGCATCGTCGAGGGCAGCGAGAGCGACATTTACATTCACAACACCTTCGAGCAATGTCCTGTCCATGGACGACGCTGAATAGTCCGCGCCGGGTTCGATGACACCGGATTCGCTCTCATCCCCGGACGATACCGCATTGATGACTCGCAGACTCGCTGTCGCGTCCGGCCGTTCAACCGCGTCGTCGTTCAGCATGTCCGACGCGATGGGAAAACCAAAAATGAGCAGGATCAAAATCGCGACCGCGGTACTCACGAAGCCCAGCCAACGCATACGGCCGCTGGTATCGGTGGTTGCCTCGGCGCCAAGCAGCATGATCACAAACAGGAAAAGCACCATGATCGCGCCGGTGTAAACCGTCACCTGCACCATTGCCAGAAATGGAGCGTCAAGCATCAGATAGAGGAATGCGACGCAGCCAAAATTGACGATCAAAAACAATGCGCTGTGCACCGCGTTTTGCCGCGTCAGCATTAAGCCGGCCGCGACGACGGCGACAAAGCTTACGACCAGGAACAACCACTCCATACGCTTCTAATCCTACCCCAAAATCGATTTGTGCATTTTAACACAATCGCCAATCTTGTTCAAAGCGAAATAATATGAAGGGCAAGCTCACATCAAGAAATGAACTGCTCTACGATGGGTCTTCCATATCAGGGATGGAGCGCGTGTAGACCCCGGGCTCGACTTGCTGTGGCGTATCACCGGCGCCTTCCTGTGGCGGGTCTATCAACATGTCCTTGGTATAGATGGCGTCGCGCCGGTCGGTAAAGGACATTTGATGTTCGTGCCCAAGCTCGATCGCTTCTGTCGGGCAAGCGTCCTCGCAGTAGCCGCAGAAGATGCAGCGCAACATATTGATCTCGTAGGTCTTCGCATAGCGCTCGCCCGGGCTATACCGCTCGTCATCGGTGTTCTCGGCTGCTTCGACCCAGATGGCGTCCGCCGGACATGCTGCTGCGCATAGCGAACAGCCGATACATTTCTCCAGACCATCTTCATAACGCCGCAGGTGATGCCTGCCCTTGTAGCGCTCGTGAAATTTTTGCACTTGCTCCGGATACTGCACAGTCACAGCTTCGTCCATCAGATGTTTGAATGTCGTCCTGAAGCCTTTGATCACGTTCATCTCGCACTACCTTTGACTCGCTCGTAATTGAGAAAACTTGTAAATAAATGCTGTTCCCTGAGCATCAGCACAATTAATCGCCGCCGCCAGTTGTGGTGATCGCCGCGTCTCCACTTTCCAGTTGGCGATCTTCTTCGGGCGTACGCCCGAAACTCGCCATGCCTTCCAAGGCCTTGACCTGGAAACGGACGTGCACGATCGGAATCGCGATCAGCATGCCTACCAGGTGCGCCAAGGCCCAGCCCAATCCACGACGTTCGCCGGTATACATGGGATCGTCTTCAAGCGGAATCGCTTCTTCGCTCGCTTGATCCCTGCCCATCCGCCGCAATACCAAGGCGCCGATCGCAAGAACGACTACAAAAACAGCGCCGGAAATGAAAGGATAAGCGGCGCCGCCCAAGGCATCGCCAATGACCACCGCCACAGCTGTCCAGGCGACTGCCAGCAGACCCAGCGGGATCATGACTTTCCAGCCAAATTGCATGAGCCGATCGTAGCGGATGCGCGGCAAGGTGGCGCGGATCCAGATCATGCCACAAAGACAAAGGACTACTTTACCGATGAAGATGACCGGCGCCAGGATCGGCAGGCCGTCCATCGGCCACAGGTGATAACCGCCGAAGAATACAGCCACCGCCACCAGACTGACAGCGATCATACCCAGGTATTCCGCCATCATGAACAGCGCGAATTTCATGCCGCTGTATTCGGTCATGTAGCCCTGCGTGAGTTCCTGCTCCGCCTCGGTCAAGTCGAAGGGAGCGCGGTTCGTCTCGGCAAGAAGAGCCAGAATCAGCACTGCCGCCGCCAAGGGGTTCTGAAATACGAACCACTCCCAGACATTTCGCTGGGCGTCAATGATGTCGCCAATGGCCATGCTGCCGACGATCATCACCGGCACTGCCAGGGCCAGCGCAAAGCTCAACTCGTAGCTGATCATCTGCGCCGACGCGCGCAGCGCCCCCAACATGGCGTATTTGTTGTCGCTGGACCATCCGGCAAGCACTACGCCATAGGTCGCGATGCTCGTGATGGCGATCACCCACAAGATGCCAACGTTGGAATCGATCAGGCCTTGCGGCACCTGGAACCAAACGTCGCCAAGCGACGGCGCGAACCAGGGCAAAACCAAATCCGGTCCCATCGGGATGACAGCCGCAATCATCAGAATAGGAATCACCTTGATCATCGGCGCCAGGCGGAAGACCCACTTGTCGGCGCCGGCTGGCAGCAGATCCTCTTTAAAAACCAGTTTGACGCCATCCGCGGCCGGTTGCAGGAAGCCCAGGGGACCGACGCGGTTCGGACCCACGCGATGCTGCAAAAACGCCAGCAGACGCCGCTCCAGCAAGGTCGTGTAGGCGAAACCCGTGACGATTGCGAAGGCGAATCCAGCAGCGAATATAATCGGCCAAAGCGCAGAACACCCGGCATCGTCCTCGCACTGAATCACGTTTTGAACGCGCGCTTCGGGATTGAGCAACAGACCCAGCGCGCCTTGACGGCCATCGAGATTGCCCGCATTGTCAAAGCCGATCCAGGTCATTATCGGGCCCAGATTCGCCACGATCAGCGCCAGAACGATGATTAGCCCGACTAACGCTACAAAGCCAAAGCCAATGGCAATTTTCAGATTACGGCTCATAATTGCAGTCCCCTAGCCTCAATCACCAGAAGCCACGGCTTCGGTTACTCTGTTAATCACCCCGCTCATCAACGACATCGGAATGGCCTCGTCAGTCATGTGGCGGGGCAAAGCTACCGCGCCCCGAGATATCTCGTCGCTAACCTGCGCGTGAACGCGGACTCGTGATTCGCCAGCGACAACTTCAACCGCATCACCGTGGGCGATCCCCATCTGCTCGGCGTCTGCAGAATTGATGATCACGAAGGGAGATAGAATCCGCGGCTCGAGCAAAAGCGTCGGGCGGAAGCTTCGCTGGCGATTGTACAAGCAGATTATAGGCATGACGATGACTTCGTTCTCGCCAACGTCGATGATGGCGGGTGTGGTCAGTTTCGCCGTCTTCGGCTTCTGGCCGCGGTCGGCCGCGCTCGCGATTTGAATGCCCAAACCACCGTCATTGGTATAGGCGGTACCGCCATAATACTGGTCGCGGCCGCCGACATCGGGAAACTGCCTCTCGACCTCGGCGAGCGCCTTGTAAGTCATCCCGTCGAAGTCATCGACGCTTTGGCTCAATTCCAGCATGACCGTGGCGGCAGATGGCTTCAGGCGCGCCAGCCCCGCTGCCTGTCGGATGCTGCCAAACAGTTTCCAGGCCGGCAGGGATTCACCAATGGGACCTTGCGCTGTATAGAATCGCTGTACGCGCCGTTCTCCGTTAACAAAGCTGCCATCGCGCTCTGCAAAGCTCTGAATCGGCAGCAAATGCGCCGCATACTCCGAGATGCCGTCGTCAAAATGCTTGGCGGCGATGACAGTATCGATACTTTCCAGCCAGCCTCGCGCCGACGGGTCGTCATCAAGCAAGTCGGCCCCGACCACAATCAATACCTTGGGTGGATTCGCGATGATTTCTTGCGTCGCGCCGGGCGAGTAGCCCAGGTAGTGAAGACCCATGCCGTTGGCGCCGGGCAATACCGAGAGCAAACCGTTATTCGGCCTGCCAACATGCTTTGTTTCGATCAAGAAGTTGGCAGCCGCTTGCGCCAGCGCCTGGCTGCCTTCGAGCGTCAAGCCCTCCGCGCCTGTCACGATGACAAGGTTGTCTGCCGCTGTCAATCGTTGCGCGACATCCGCGTGATTCTTTTTCAAGTCGCGCATGACCGCGGCAGCTTCGCCGGCAGCGTACCGGATCGCATCCCCGGCGACCACTTTGTCGTTGCGCGCCCCCTGTATGGCGAAGTCTTCCAGGCGCGTACGGCGCGCATTGGCGACGACCAGATATGCGCCTCGATCCTGTGCCTGTTTGATGCGCAAACGCCACATCGGTACTTCTTCTTCCAGATCGCTGGCGATCACCAATATGGCGTCGCCCCGCCCCAGTTGGCCGAGATTCGTGCCAGCGCCGACGCCGACCTGCGCCACTTGTTGGGCAGCGCCATGCGTCGGCGGCCAGGCGCCCAAGCGCGTTCCGCCCAAGCCCTCTATCAATTGGCGCAACTCCCAAAGATCTTCATTGGACATGCCGCTGCCGGCGATGGCGGCGATGTCGCCGCCGGCGTTCTGCAAGGTTGCAGCCAATTGCGGCAGAACCGTTTTCCAATCGGATTCTCGCAATTGGGAACCGGACTTTAAATGTGGCTTTTGCAAGCGATCTTCGCTGCGCGTGAAGTGATGCCCGAAGCGCGTCTTGTCGCTGATCCAAATCTCGTTAACCCACTCGTTTTGGCGCGGCATAACTCGTTTGATCATGGCTTTGCCATCAAAGTCTCGGTCCAGGCGCATACTGAGGCTGATATTCTCCCCGGCGCAATCCCAGGGAGAAATGCTTGGCACTTCGTTCAATTCCCAGGGACGCGCGCCAAAGCGAAAGTCGCCGGTGGTTAACGCTCCCACCGGGCAGATGTCGGTGGTGTTACCGCTGAAATACGTATCAAAGCCAGGATCTGAATTGGTGATTATCTGCAGTCGACGTCCGCGCTCATGAAAAGCCAGGACGTCATCTCCCACAATCTCGTCCTGGAACCTGACACAGCGCGCGCATTGAATGCAGCGTTCGCGATCGAGAAATATCAGGTCGCCAAGCGGATAGTGCTTATCGAGAAGTTGCTTGTCTTCAAAATACATCCGCGACGACTGCGGGCCGTGGCGCATAGTCAAGTTCTGCAGCGGACATTCCCCGCCTTTGTCACAGATGGGGCAATCCAGGGGATGACTCGTCAGCAAAAACTCCAGGACATCGTTTCGAGCGTCAATCACTTCCTGTGTATTGGTCTTGATGTGCATCCCGTCACTGACGACGGTCGTACATGCCGTTTGAAGTTTTGGGAAATAGCGAATCTGTGGCGTACCATCGTCGTTGAGCGCCACCTCGCCGGTAGCGCGATCGCGCGCCGGCGTACCCAACTCCACCAGGCACATTCGGCACATGCCAACCGGATCCATCTTGGGATGATAGCAAAACACCGGAATGTCGTTGCCGGCATGCCATTTCGCCGCATCAACCAAGTTCGATCCGGCCGCTACCTCGTATTCCATTCCATCAATGTTGATTGTTACTGTGTCGGACATCCGGACCTCCACCTCAACAACGGCGTTAAACCGTGGACTTCGCTACCGACGTCGTTGCACCAATTCGATTCCCTGCAAAGCGCGGTCTTGCATCACCTGCTCCAACAGACCCCAAGACCCGTTTGGGTCCAGCGCTTCAGCAATATCCACTGCTGCCTCGAAATCCATTCTCGCCCGTTCGAATTCGCCGCGTTCGATAAACAACTCTCCGCGCAGCACATAGTGAGTGATTGATTCCGGCAGCGCCTCAATCTCGCCGCTCAATTCGCGTAAGCGGTCATAAAAATCCCGTTCGCGCTCTAGCGGACTATGAAACACATTCTTCAAGATTCGCCACAACAAACCGGACCTAATCGTCACGCTTCAGTCGCCACTTGCAGGCGCCGCCTGCACGTGCTGGGCGAAATCATCAGGAAAGTGCTTGATCGTATGAATGATCGGGTTTGCGGCGAAATCACCCAATGCGCAAAGCGTCGTCCCTTGCATATTTTCAGCCACATCCGCGATGCGCTTGACGTCATCGGGCGTCCCGCGGCCGTCCAAAATACGATCGATCACTTTGTCCAACCAATAGGTGCCTTCGCGACAAGGCGTACACTTACCGCAGCTTTCGTGCTCAAAAAATTTTGTAACTTTTGAAGCAACCCAGGTCATATCGACCGATTCGTCCATAACGATGATGGACGCGGAACCGATAATTGTGCCGATATTCGCGCAATGTTCATAGCTCATCGGCGTGTCCAGAACCTCGTCGGTTAAGGGAACGATCGGTCCCGAACCGCCCGAAGGCAGCATCGCCTTGAAGGCGCGGTCATCATATAATGGCCCGCCGCCATGATCATAGAGCAATTCGCGGAAGGTTGTACTCATGGGCAATTCATAGTTGCCCGGTTTCTTGACGTGACCGCTGATACAATAAACTTTGTTGCCCGCGCTCTGCTCGGTGCCGATGGCTTTGAACGCTTCCGCGCCTTCGCGCATGATGAAGGGACAGTTGGCGAGCGTTTCAACGTTGTTGACAACTGTCGCTTCCTTATAGAGTCCGCCGCCCTTTTGTGCCGGGAACGGCGGTCGCACCCGCGGTTGCCCCAAGTACCCTTCCAAACTGTTTAGCAGGGCGCTTTCTTCGCCGCAAATATAGGCGCCGGCGCCAAGATGCGTATAAACCTCGCAATCATAGCCCGAGCCCATGATGTTCTTGCCTGCGAAACCTTTGTCGCGCAGCCGCTCAACGCACTCGTCAAGTTGCGCGCCAATATCCCAAAACTCGCCGCGCAGGTAGATATAAACCGCCTTGGCTTGAATGGCGTAAGCGCATATCAAAGAACCCTCAATCAATTGATATGGATTCTTCTCCATGATTTCGCGGTCTTTGAAGGTGCCGGTCTCGCTTTCGTCGGCGTTAACCGTGACATATTTGACTGGCTCGTGCTGGGGGATAAAACTCCATTTCACGCCCGTGGGAAAGCCAGCGCCACCGCGACCGCGCAAACCAGAGGCCTTCATCTGATCGATCACTTCGGACGGCTTCATAGCTAGCGACGTTTTCAATCCATCGAAGCCGCCATGCTCTTCATAGACCTGCAACTGGTCGATGTTTTCAATTTCGCGTCCGCGCAAAAGAATATGCATACTCGGTTTCAGGTCCTTTTCCGTTCGACGGCGCGCCTAGCCCTTGGCCGGCTGCGCCGCTTCCTCGCGCCATTGCGCCAACAACTCGCGCATCTTTTCTTGACCCAGGTTCTCTACATAGTGAAAATTGCACTGCAGCATTGGCGCCTTGTCACAAGCGGCCAGGCACATAACGTGTTCGACAGTAAACATGCCATCGTCGGTCGTGCCGCCCTCTTCCACGCCAAGCTCATCCTTCAACCAGGCGTGAAACTCGTCGGCGCCCCGCAGCGCGCAAGGCAGATCCGTGCACACTTGCAGCCAGTACTTGCCTTTCGGCTTTTCCGAATACATGGTATAGAAACCGGCGATTGACTTGACCTGGGTTGGATCCAGGTCAAGAATCCGCGAAACTTCTTCTATGCCCTGCTGATTAACCCAGCCGTATTCTTCTTGTACAAGATAGAGCAGCGGCATCACCGCGGAACGCTTGGTTTCGTATTTGGCAAGATGATGCTGGATACGGTCTCGGTACTTCGGATTGTCGATGATTGCCATCAATCAGTTTCCTTCAAAAACGCGCTTTGGAGCATCAGCGTGATTTCCTGTATCTACCCTGCAAATCACTATACGACCTAACGATCGCAGTCGCCAAGAACGATATCGACGCTGCCGATGATCGCTACCATATCCGCCAGTAGATAACCGCCCGACATGACCGGCAGCGCGCTAATATGAATAAACGACGGCGTCTTAAAATGCACCCGGCGCGGTTTATTGCCGCCGGTTCCGTGAATGTAACAGCCGATTTCACCGCGCGGGCTTTCAATCGCGCTATAGATTTCGTCATCGGGCGCGTCATAACCGTATGTCCACAACTTGAAGTGGTGGATCACCGCTTCCATGCTCTGGCCTAACTCGCTGCGCAGCGGCGGAACATACTTGCGGTTTTCCGAGCGGTATGGTCCCTTCACCGTTTCAAGCCGGGCAACCGCCTGATGCAGGATCTTCATACTTTCCCGGAATTCTTGAATTCGGATCAAGTATCTATCGTACACGTCCCCATGTTCGCCAAGCGGCACATTAAAGTCGTAGGTCTCATATCCGCTGTATGGTTGCGCCTTGCGCAAGTCCCAGTTGACGCCGCTACCGCGCAAGGCCGGGCCCGTCATTCCATGCGCCAGCGCTACATCCGGCTCCACCACTCCCACGCCCTGCGCCCGGTCTTTCCAGATCGGGTTTTGGGTCAGCAGCGCTTCGTAGTCATCCACCTTGGCCGGGAAATCGTTAAGGAACTGTTTGATCGTGGGGAGGAACTCGGCCGGCACGTCGCGCCAAACGCCGCCGGGACGAATATAGCTGCTCATCATGCGCTGGCCGGAAAGCATCTCAAACATGCCGAGTACGCGCTCGCGCTCGCGGAAGGCATATAGCAGGACGCTCATTGCGCCCATATCTATGGCGTGCGTCCCCAGCCAGACAAGGTGACTGGCGCAGCGCGCCAACTCAAGACAGATCACGCGGATAATCTGACCGCGCTCCGGCACATCCAGGTCAAGCAGCTTCTCGACGGCGCAGGAAAATGACATGTTGTTGGACATCGGCGACAGATAATCCATGCGGTCCGTCAGCGGAAGCGCCTTTTCATAACTCTTGTCTTCAAGGGACTTTTCTATGCCAGTATGCAAAAAACCGATGTCGGGCAAGCAGGTGACAATCTCTTCACCGTCCAGCTCGAGCAGCAGACGCAATACGCCATGCGTGCTGGGATGATGCGGTCCCATATTGAGCAGCATGGTTTCGCCGGTCATCGCCCGTTCGGAAACCAATCCTCTCAATTGGTCGAGGCTGCCTTCCCATGTGCGCTGCTCTTCGATAGATTGCGCTTGCGCTGCAACTGCCATTGTGACCTCGGAATCTAGCTCTGCGCAAAAGGCTTGTGCTTGCGGATTTCCGCTTCGTTGAAAGAAAAGGCGACCGTCTCTTTGCCCAGGGGATAGTCGCGCCGATGCGGGTGACCGTGCCAATCGTCGGGCATTAGCAGCCGTCGCTGGTCGGGATGACCATCAAATGTAATGCCCATCATGTCGGCTATTTCGCGTTCCAGCCAATTGGCCGCGGGCCAAACCACAGTCGCCGTCGGCAGACGCGGATCTTCTTCTGCGGCGAACACCTTTACGCGCAGCCGCCGGTTATAGAGCATCGAAAGTATGTGGTAGCAGACCGCGTAACGCCCGGGACGGTAGTCGCCGTCAAATTCGTCGCCATAGTCGTCCGGGTAATAGTCGACAGCGCTTACGTCGGAAAGCATGTTGTACACCAACCCGGAAGTGACGCGCAGGAAATCCAGCACTTCGGGGGCGCGGGATGATTCCACGACGAGCGTCGTCTCTCCGCGAAATTGCTTCACATGTAAGATGGCACAATCAAAAGCATCTCGCGCTGCTGATACCGGGTCTCTTGCTGCCGGAATTTCCATTCCCAACGCCGCCTCAGAAACTGATCAAAAAGTCCACGAACCGATTATGCCCAATCCGCGACGCGCTCGCTCTTTACCTTTTCGTGCAGGGTTAAGATGCCGTGCAACAACTGCTCTGGGCGCGGCGGGCAGCCCGCTATATAAACGTCCACGGGTATGATCTCGTCGACGCCCTGCACAATCGCATAGTTGTTGTAAACGCCGCCGCAGGAAGCGCAATCGCCCATGGAGATGACCCATTTTGGTTCCGCCATCTGATCGTAGAGCTGGCGCACGACCGGCGCCATTTTCCGCGTCAAGCGTCCCGATACAATCAGCAGATCCGCCTGACGAGGCGTGGCCCGGTTCAACTCCATGCCAAAGCGAGACAAATCGTAGCTTGAAGCCTGCGAACTCATGTACTCAATTGCGCAGCAGGCCAAGCCAAAAAGCAGCGGCCACATGGCGCCCGTTCGCGCCCAATTAACAGCTTGCTCAACGGTGGTTGTGACAACACCCAGGTTACCGAGCTTGGAGCTTACTCCCATTCCAAACCACCCTTCTTCCATTCATATACGAAACCTACGACCAGAATGACTGTGAATACCGCCATCACTGCCAGTCCATAGACGCCGAGGTCGCGCATGGAAACTGCCCAAGGCAAAAAGAAAATCACTTCTATGTCGAAAATTATGAACAGAACCGCAACCAGGTAGAACTTGACCGGCAAGCGACGCAGCGCCGGACCAATCGGCTTCATCCCGCTTTCGTAGGGCACCGACTTGCGATAGCTTGGCCGATGCGGACCCAGCACGCGCGAACTGTTAGCGATGATCAGGGCCAGCGCAGAGGCAATCACAAGCAGCGCTGCGACAGGGCCAAATTCGAGAACGGTCATACAGGCATTCCAACCGTTTGTGCTTTTTGGAACAAATCAAGACTTCAAAGAGACTAGCATACTATGTCGGCAAAATCAAGAAAGACCCATCTAATTCAGAGCAATCGCACCAAAAATGAAAGGTGAATAGAATGGGTTCATCAATACGGATGAGGAGAGCCCGAGATGAGCCCAAGTGGCATAGCGGACGCCTTTGCCAGTTTAGAAGATCCGCGCCGAGAACATGGTCAATTACACCCGTTGCTGGATATCATCACCATCGCGATCTGCGCAGTGATCAGCGGTGCCGAGACCTGGGTGGACATTGTTGATTTTGGCGAGGATAAAGAGGAATGGTTAAGGGGATTTTTAGAGTTGCCTAGCGGTATTCCATCGCACGATACATTTGCCCGCGTTTTCCAACTCTTAGACCCTCAGCAGGTACAGTTGTGCTACCAAGATTGGATTAGCAGCATCAAGCCAGTATTAGCTGAAGGCGATATTGTGGCAATAGACGGCAAGACGTTGCGGCGCAGCCATGATCATAGGCAAGCAAAGAGCGCCTTGCATCTGTTGCATGCCTGGTCAGTGGAAGCCGGCTTGGTCTTGGGCAAGCGCGCTGTGGACGCGAAAAGCAATGAGATACCTGAAATTCCCGAACTGCTGAAATTGCTATATTTGAAAGGCTGCATCGTGACTTTGGACGCGATGGGCTGTCAGAAAGACATCGTGAAGTCTATTGTTAGCGAGCACGGAGCGGATTATGTCATAGCCTTAAAGGAAAATCAGGGCAGTTTGTACGACACAGCTCAGTCCCTTTTCGCTTATGCGGACGCTCGCCATCCGCGCTTGATCGGTCAATATAGTCACACTGAAGAAATCAGCAAGCCGCGTGGGCGGGTCGAGCGCCGGGTCTGTGAAGTGATGACCGATGTCGCTGTCTTGAATGACTTAAGCCAGCAAGAAGGCTGGACGGGTTTGCAGTCACTAGTCCGCGTCCAACATGCCCAATTACTGGACGGGCAGTGGCAAAACACGCAGACGCGCTATTTTATCTCCTCATTACAAGAGAAGGATGCCAATCAACTCCTGCGAACAATTCGTTCGCACTGGCACATTGAAAATAAACTCCATCGAGTCTTGGATGTGACCTTTCGGCAAGACGACAGCCGTATTCGTGTGGGACACAGCCCAGAAAACTTCGCTGTCCTACAGCATATCGCCTTGGCTTTGCTCAAGAAACATCCCAAAAAAATCAGCCTGCGGCGCAAGCGATTACAGTCAGCACGAAACGATAAGCTTCGATGGCAAATCCTCAACGCATTTTCCAAATAGTGATGCGATTGCTCTGCATCTAATTTTGAATTGAGCCAAAACACCAAACTCTCAACGAGCATCTGGCACGTTTTCCATTTTGATGCGAATGTTCATTTTTATCTCGTATTAGAACATATTTTCTATTTTTATACTGACTGTGAAATAAAGATCTAAAAACTGCTTGTTTCGTTTTTGGTATAACCTAGTATAATACGGATAAATAAGCTTGGCAAAGTGGAGAGGTTAGGATGACAGACGATACTTATTACACAAATGGTGCGCTCGAACGTTCGCTGCGCAGCGAGCGTGACAGATTGCAGCAAACGATTGAGCAGTTGCGCCAAGAAATCGAATTGAAGGAGGCGGATTACCGCGCCAATGAGGAGCGACTTGTACACGTACAGGCATTGCTATCCGCGGAGTCTCCAGAGAACAGTAAGCAGCTGCAAAGAGAACGACGTTCGCCTTCACCTTCAACACCTACGCCAGAGTTGCTGGATCTGGTGGAACAGGTCTTGCGCGAGCGCGAGGGAGAGCCGATGCACTATCGTGACCTGGCTGATGAATTGATGCGGCGGGGCGCGGTCATCCGGGGTCAGGACCCTGCTAGCGCGCTGGTTTCGCGCATGACGCAAGATGACAATCGGCGGGATGAAGAAGATCGGCGCTTCATACGCCCCACCAGCAAAGGCTTTTATGCCCTGCGAGAAGATTATCCAAATGCGCGGAATGTTGGGGCGCGGCGGCGCAGGACGAAACAAGAGAATGACCAATAATCCAGAAGAATATGGAGATATGCAATATGAATGAGGGGAATCTCACCAACACTTCCAGCCACATGGTGCAGGAAGTCAAAAATATCATTGATGGCTACAAAATGGGTTCATTACGGGCTTTGGCGCAGGAGCCCGTGCAAAACGCCCTGGATGCAATGCGTGAAGGCGAAGGCAAGGTCGAGGTGGAATACCGTTTGCTGAGTCGGCAAACATCGGCGAACAAACCCTGCTACTTGCTTGCTGTCACCGACAGTGGCACCACTGGATTGCGTGGTCCGATCGTGAGCGACGAAGAACTGGCGGCGCGGCAATTTAAGCTGATGCCCGAAGAAAACTGGGCCGCATTTGAAGCGCAAGGCTACACCAAAGAAAACGAAGACGCCCTCGGCTCACGCGGCCAAGGCAAGGCCGCCTACCTCTATCATTCGCATGTCCCCGGCGAAACACGCCGCATGTTGATGCTCTATGATACGCTGCTCGCAGACGGCGAGTATCGCCTAGGTATGCGCTTTGCGCGTCCGGTGGACCAACGTCTATCGCGGCCACTCTACCACAAAGAGGCTCTCGCCGTAATTCAAGGCGAAACATTCCAAATTGGCCAGGATCTTGCCGTCCCGCTTCGTTTGACCCCGCTGTGCGACATCGGTACGCGGGTTATCATCCCCTATCTGGACGAAGAGCTCGTGGCGGCTATGAGACCAGGTGGAGAACTTGAGCGCTGGTTGCAGCGCTGCTGGTGGCGCGCCATTCAAACTGGCAAACTGCGTATCCGCGTCGTCAACGATGAGTATAGGACAGAAGAAGAAATTGATGTGCCAAATTGGTGGCAAGATTTACCCCGTGAAAGAGGAAAGCCAACTGCCAATGGAAGCTGGCGCGATTTGCCAGATGGCGGCCGCGCCTGTATCTGGGGCGATTTGCCGATTGACGGCGGTCATATTCGCCGTCTGGTCATGCTGCATAGCGATGCGCTGCCCGAAGACGAGATTACTAATGACCATCCAGAATTCGCCGGAATACAGATTTTGCGCGGCTTACAGTGGATCGAGACGCGCGGTGCCCGCGAGGACTTTGGCGATTACATTCCGCCTGCTAAACGCCCCGGTTTTCGTGCCTATGTCGAATTCGACAAACAGACTGACAGCATGTTGCGCGCAGCGGAAAACTCACAACACGACGGGTTTAAGGGGCAGTGGAAAATCGTTCGCGCAATCCGCAGCGAGCTAGCTACCCAAGTGCGCGAGTTCAGCGATGAAATGGGCTGGGAGACAGCGCCGCCGATATCTACACAGCAGGTAACGCAGCGAGAAAAGACGACGCATACTCGTTTTTTGGAGACTTTCCTGAATCCGAATGGTCGCAAACCGCAATCATTATCCTCTAAAGACGGGACCGAAACGCCGCAGTTGCTCTGGGATTGCCGCCTTGACTTGGACTATCCCGATCCGAAAAGCGCTCGTGTTGATTGGGGGCAAGAGGTTCGCAACTTGTATGTCGAAGTCGCTTTTGAACCGGGTGATGCGCTGATTGGCAGCACCGACCTGCTACTTGAGTGGGTAGATGCCAACGGAGAGCGTCATGAAGTTTTGCGCCTACAAGACGCCATAAGCAAAGAGTGGCACTCGAACCGCGCTCAGCAGCAATTTAAGCTCGGAGATTGGAAAATCTTCCGCGGCAAGACAAAGCAAGAGCAACAACAACTCAGCTGTTCCGAACCGGGCGAATGCAAGTTGCAAGCAGTGATCGTGTATCGCGGCGAGCGAGTCAAAAGCGCTGCACGCACAGTCTATGTACAAACCGAGCCGCCACCGCCACCGCCGCAGAATCCCATCACGCTTTCCATCAGCGCCGAAAATATCAGCGACGACCAGAAACGCATTGACCACGGCCAAGTGCTACAACTGCAAATCAACTCGCGCAACCGAATGACTGTAGCCGCTGCATACTATTTGACGGCGACGTTTTGTGATGAAAAATTCGCTAGGGATACGCCGATTGAATTAGAAGGCACACCGGCTGGCGATACACCGCGCAAACAATGCGTCCTGTTTGAGAAGCGCCGACTGCTGGATCCGCATCAATCCGCGCCGATGACGATTGATGAGATTCAGCCGCTGGTCATGCCCGATTCCAGCGGAGTTTATCCAATTCGTGTAGAGCTAAAAGACGAGAATGGTGAGCCCGTCCTCCGCCCTGTCGTTAAGTCCATTTACTTCCAGCGCGATCCGGGCAAGGCGCAAAACAGTCTCCCATTTGAAATTAGGCAAGAGACCCAACAAAAGGAGATGTGGAAGCTGAATGAAGCGCTTACCGAACTGACGTATCCGGGCGACTATCCACTGTACAAAGAAATGCAGGTGGTGCAACGGCAACACCGCGCGCTACAATGGCGGCTGGCATTCATCGCCGAAATCACCGCCAACGGCTTACTGGAATGGGCATTCCGCCCAAAAGAAACTGGCGATGACAGCAACTACGACCAATTGCGCGAGAGTATCGTCAGCCCAGAGGATCCAGTGTGGGAGCCGTACATCCGCCGACTGGAAAAACTGGGAAGTATTTCGAAAGATTCCCCCAGCGAATTCACGCAAATTTGGCGGGAGACTGTCGCCATCATGCTGGAAATCTTTGCAAAGGAGAACAACTAATGGCAGTCCTCGTCTGGAGCGACCGCGACGGCTCGCTGGGCAATTCCATCCGTAGCGGACGGCGCGTCGCCCTCAGCGCCGAAGAATATCGCGCCGAAGCCGAAGACCTCGACCAGCAACTCGACTCCCTGCTGGATATGGCCTGGCACGCACTGACCATCATCACGCGACGCGAGAATGGCAAGCCGCGTTTCAATTCCTTTGAGCAAGTCTGGATCTTGGGCCGCGCGGTTCATATCAGCGAGGTGATGCGTCACGAGGCGATGCAAGGCGAAGTTCGTACTTTGCTGTGGCAAGCGCTGACGGCCAAAGCTTGGTACGGCATCCGCCATGACATGACCCGCGATCCGCGCTGGCGGCAGCTTATACCTAGTGGAAAAAATCAATGGCGAACACGTACAAACGACAAGAGGCTCGACCGAGCATATGATTTTCTCGAGGTCGGCTTCTGGCTGCGCGAACAACAGTTGCAGGATGCGGGCGAGGTATTCAGTTGGGAATTCAGCAACGCTCGCAAGCTGTATGTGCGCCCAACGCTACGTTCGCTCGAGCTGCGAAAGGCGCTGCTGCACTGGCTGCACCGACAAACTCCAGAAATTCGCGAATTCGCAGAGATCACAAAAACTGATGTCGGCTTTATCATCTTTGTTAAGGCGCTGAACAAGCGCTTCCCGGCGAGCGGTCCCGGCTCCGCGCTTTTGCCGCAGCACTATCCAGAAGATGAATTGCGCGTTATCGTCTCTGACGTACTGGATACCGCGCGAGACGCCCACTTCTTGTAGTTCAGTCTGTACAAGCAAAGGGCGCACCCTGTCGATGCGCCCTCTGGAATCGCCTGTCGCAAATGCCGAACTATCGCTGGCGCGAGCCCAGCCCCAGCAAGCCGGTGGCCGGCTGCGGTCGCCGGGATTGCTCGTCGTCCTTGCCGAAGCGGATCACGTCGCCGCTTCCCGTGATCGCTTCCACCGCCAGCCCCAGGCTTTGCAACTCCTTGACCAACACGCGGAAACTGGTGGGAATACCCGGCTCCTCAATCGGTTCGCCCTTGACGATACTCTCATAAGTCTTCACGCGGCCCTGCACGTCATCGGATTTGACAGTGAGCATTTCCTGCAGAATATGCGCGGCGCCGTAAGCCTCGAGCGCCCAGACCTCCATCTCGCCGAAGCGCTGACCACCGAATTGCGCCTTGCCGCCCAAGGGCTGCTGCGTAACCAGGCTGTAGGGACCGGTCGAGCGGGCATGCGCCTTGTCCTCGACCAAATGAGCCAACTTGAGCATGTGAACAAAGCCGACAGCCACGTGACGATCAAAGGGTTCTCCGGTTCGGCCGTCGTACAAGGTCTGCTTGCCGTAATGCGGCAGGGGCTGACCCGTCTCAAACATGACACGGTTGGCAATATCGAATAGTTCGCGAATGGACAGCGAGTCGCTCAATTCGATTTCCTCAGACGAGGTCTGCTGAATCCACAAGCACAAGGAAACGCGCAAGGCCGCCAAATCACGTTCATCGCGCATGTCCGCCGTCAAGTCGCTGTTGTCATACACCATGATTTCGTCCGGATCGTAGCCGAGTTCGCGCAAGACCTCCGCCACAGCCACGCGCCGCACATAAATCTCGTCGCGCTCGAGAATGATCGCCTCGTTGTCATAGATCCCGCTCTCGCCAACGCGGTCCAACAGATATGCGCATATCACGTGCATATCATCGTCGAAATCTTCCAGGCCGATGCCGGCGATTTCCGCCAGGCGTTTCTGATTATCCCAAGCTTGCTCCGTGATCTGTTTCCAAGCCCAATCAAGCATCCAGGCGCGGCCGAGCTCGGCTTGAATCTCGTGTTCGCGCACGCCATCGAATACCGGTGTCACTGCCCGGAACCCCATGCGATCCGCCGCCCAACCCAAGTGCAACTCCAGGATCTGGCCGATGTTCATGCGTGAGGGGACGCCGAGAGGGTTGAGAATAATCTCTACCGGGGTGCCGCCGTCAACATAAGGCATATCTTCGATGGGCACGATCTTGGAGATGACACCCTTGTTGCCGTGCCGCCCCGCCATCTTGTCGCCCACCGTCAACTTGCGGCGCTGCGCCACACTGACGCGCACCATTTTTTCCACGCCCGCCGGCAGATCGGGGTGTTCCTCGCGAGTGAACACTTTTACGTCGATCACCTTGCCGCGGTCGCCATGCGGCAAGCGCAGCGACGAGTCCTTGACCTCGCGCGCCTGCTCGCCAAAAATGGCGCGCAAGAGCTTTTCTTCGGGCGAAAGTTCTTTTTCGCCCTTGGGCGTGATCTTGCCAACCAGGATGTCATTCGGTCCAACCTCGGCGCCGATGCGCACAACGCCGTGCTCATCGAGGTCCTTGAGCGCTTCCTCACCCACATTTGGAATGTCGTAGGTGATCTCTTCCGGTCCCAGCTTGGTATCACGCGCTTCAATCTCGTGTTTCTCGATGTGAATGCTAGTAAATTTGTCGTTGCGCAGCATCTCCTCGCTGATGAGCAAGGCATCTTCATAATTGCCGCCATCCCAAGACAAGAAGCAGGTCAACACATCGTGGCCCAGCGCCAATTGACCGTCAAATGTGGACGAACTGTCGGCAATCACGTCGCCGGGCTTGATGCTGTCTCCCTTGCGCACCAGTGGCCGCTGGTCAATGCAGGTCGACTGATTGGAGCGCTCGTACTTTCTCAGTTGGTAGGTAACTTCTTCGCCATCGGCGGTGCGTACGATCACGCGATGCCCTTGTACGCTGATCACTTCCGCTTCAATCTCCGATACCAGCACCTGGCCACTATCATAAGCCGCCTGACCTTCCATGCCCGTGCTAACGACCGAGACGTCCGGGGTCAGCAATGGCACGGCTTGCCGCTGCATGTTGGACCCCATCAAGGCGCGGTTGGCCGCGTCATGAGAAAGGAAGGGAATCAACGCGGCGCTGATGCCGACGATCTGCCGCGGCGCGATATCCATATAGTCGATTCGCTGCGGCGGCACAGACAGGAAGCCCTGCATATAGCGCGCGGAGACGCGGTTCGAGACGAATTGATTGTGGTCGTCGAGCAGGGCATTGGCTTGCGCGATGATGAACTTGTCTTCGTTGTCGGCCGACAGATATTCAATCTCGTGCGTGGCAAAGGGCGCCACGGGAACCTCCTTGATTTTGCGTCGCTTCAGGCTCCCTATGATCTTGGCGTCAAGGACCGTGCCTTCTTCAAATGCAACCTTGCCCTTGGCGTCCTCGATGTCGTCGTAGAGTCTGCGACCGATCAAGTTGGGGTTATCAGCAAATTTGACTTCTTCCGAGACAATCGTCACTTCAGCGACATCCGTTAGCCCAAGCTGTTGCAGGATTTCATCGTCGATCGCCGTACCTTTATTAGCGATGATTCTGCCGTTTCCAGCGTGTACTTCAGTATAAAGCTCACGCTCAAGCAAGTCCGAATTAGGCACAGTGACCACCACAGAGACGATCTTATGCTCGGATGCCTGCAACAGTTTGAGAATTTCGGTATCAACTACTGTTTCGGCTTTGAAGACTTGGCGAATCGTACTTGGAGAATTCAATTCTGCTTTGTCTTCGTCAGACAGCTGGGAGTTGACGTCTGTGATCTTCCTCTCAATGTCTCTTTCTGCCCTGTTGACAGCATTCGAAAAGTTATCCGTGCGATGATGCAACTGGTTGAAACGTTCCTTAACCTCTTCGTCTTCCACCTCTGTTGAACGCTGTTCAGCGATCGAATGCAAGAACTCAGAAAAGGCGTCATAATATGACTTCGCACGGGTCTGAAAATCGTAAAGTCTCGTCTGTAGCTCCTCAGCGTTGAAGTCCTCGAACTCAGGCCTCAGGTTTAGAATCTCAATAGCGCGTTTTCTTGACTCGAAGTAGGTCTCGACGTTTTCCTGCACCAGAGACAAATGTGATTCATATCCTGCAACTGTTTCGCGTTCAGGGAGTTTACCTTTATTGACTTCTCCTCTTATACCGCTCAATTTGGCAAGCATTCCGTCGCCAGCTGAAACTTCTGAGTGCAGAACTTCCAAAGGATTCTCTGTGGAAGCTGAAGCAACTACAATTTCAATATCCTTAGCAAGTATGCTGCCAAGTAAAGATTTCGTGACTTTCCGCGACTTCTCAACACTTCGAAAAACCCTTGCAACGACGGGAACTCGTTCCACCGTTTCCAACCGAACGGGCAAGGCATTCACCACCTTGCGGTAGGGTGTCTCGATAAACCCAAGATCGTTCACTTGCGCGTAACTGGCCAACCGCCCTATTAAACCGATGTTGGGACCTTCGGGCGTTTCGATGGGGCAAATGCGCCCGTAATGACTGTGATGCACGTCGCGCACATCGAATCCGGCGCGCTCGCGGCGCAGTCCACCCGGGCCCAACGCGGAAAGCGTCCGCTTGTGCGTCAATTCTGACAGCGGATTCGTTTGCTCCATAAACTGAGACAATTGCGACGACCCGAAAAATTCGCGCACCGCAGCCACAATCGGCCGAATATTGATCAATGAAACCGGGGTCAGTTGTTCGGCCTCACGGATTGACATGCGCTCTTTGACAACACGTTCCATGCGGCGCAAGCCGATGCGCAATTTGTTGCCGATCAACTCGCCGACGGTCTTGACCCTGCGGTTGCCCAAATGGTCAATATCGTCGCGGCCGCGCTGGCCGCTATTGATAATGATCATGTGTCTGACCAAGGCGACGATATCCGCTTTGCTGATGGTGCGATGACTGGGGTCAATGACACCTGCCAGGCCAAGACGCTGATTCAATTTGTACCGTCCAACGCGCTCGAGATCATATCGGCGTTGATCAAACAGTTGGCTTTCCAAATAGTCACGCGCGTTGTCAAGTGTGGGAGGGTCGCCAGGGCGCATGCGCTTGTAGAACTCAATCAATGCTACTTCAGCGATGGTCTGCTTTTTCTTGACATCCCATACCGGCTCGTTCTTGAATGAACTCTCGATGTATTTGTGCGTTTCGTCATTGTCAACATCGGCGAACAGCGCCAGGATTTCCTCGTCGTCCCCCGTCTTGATTGGAGACTTCGACGCGCCCAATCCATCGTCTATTGCAGCCAGGGCACGCAACAGGATCGTGACCGGAATCGTGCGCTTTCGATTGAACTTGATCGTGATGTAGTCCGTTTTGCGCGTTTCAAACTCCATCCAGGCGCCACGGTCCGGGATCAGCTTCGCGTTAGAAAGTTGTCGGCCCGTCGCGCGTTCTTCCTCGAGGTCAAAGTAGACACCGGGCGAGCGGATCAATTGACTTACAACGACGCGCTCTGTGCCGTTAATGATGAAGGTGCCCTTCTCGGTCATCAACGGGAAGTCGCCCAGGAAAATGTCCTGGAGGATGACCTCGTCGCCTTGATCGTGATTCACCAGAGCGACGCGTACATATAGAGGCGCCGCGAACGACATGTCGCGTTCCAGGCACGCGTCTTCGTCGTACTTCGACTCTTCAAACCAATACTCAAGTCCGAATTCCTGGGCTTGGGGAATATTGCCCGGGAAATAGAGAGACAGATTGCCATTGAAACTCTGAATGGGATTGATCTCGTCGAACAGTTCGAGCAACCTGCCGCCAAAGAGAAAGTCCTGAAACGACCGCAACTGAATGTCAATCAGCGACGGTAGTTCCTGGATTTCCGGGGTACGCGCATAACTCTTCACATTATAATAGTGTTTCAAGGTGCCGCTCCTCGGAAAGATAATTGGATCTGCCGGGCATGCAAAAGCGAACCGCGAACCTAACTACGCCGCTTTGACTGGCTCAAGCAACGCAGGGAATTCGCGCAAATTAAATGACGCGTGTATGTGGTCGGTTTTCATTCAACCAAACTATGTCATAGAAAAGAGGACTGCAAACTAGCAGTTTACAGTTTTAGGTATACCATTGTCAAGACTATATTTTCCATTTGAAGACAGTTTGGGCGCATTTCAATAATTTGGCGGAATGAACAATTACCGTTTCGAAAATCGTCATTATCTATCCATTCTGACAGCAGCATTACGAACAAGACGACGATCACGTAGGGCGACTCACCGGCTCGCCCCTACCGAGTTTTCGCCTTCTGAGAGATAGGGCTTGATGCGCCAAAAAACTGAAATGCATCCGGACAGATTCACCTGATTGACAATTATTTTCAAACATGTTACGATGTTGGAAATAATTTTCATCCTATGGAATTTGTTATATGAAGAATGGTCACAAACCTGATCGCGGTTCTCTCTCAACCATCTCCGACGCCTTGCCAAACTTGAAGGGCGCCACCAGGAAGGTGGCCCAGTTCATATTGCGCCTCCCGCAAGAAACAATCAACCTCTCCATCACGGAGTTGGCCGCGCGGGTTGGCGTTAGCGAGGCAAGTATCGTCCGATTTGCCCAGTCGCTTGGCTTTTCCGGCTTCTATGCCCTTAAGATTCGCCTGGCGGAGGACATCGTCTCGCCCATGTTGTTCGTCCACGAAGACCTGATGCCAGACGACAACCCGGCGACAGCTGTCCAGAAGGCGATGACGATGGGGCTGCGCGCGCTCGAGGACACCGCCAACATTCTCGATATGTCGGCACTTGAGGCATCCATCCGCGCGATGTGCAATAGTCGGCAAATTGTGCTGTTTGCCTCCGGCAATTCCATTCCGATCGCTATGGATCTCGATTTCCGCTTGACCAAGATCGGCTTGCTGAGCCGTTTTTCAATAGAGCCGACTATGCAGGAAATGTATGCCGCCTTGACATCACATGACCATGTGGCGGTGGGCATCTCGCATACGGGCAGTTCAAAGGATACGGTTCATGCCCTGGGTTTGGCAAAGCAGCATGGCGCCATAACAATTTGCATCACGAATCATTCTGATTCTCCCCTTACCCGCCACAGTGACTACTGTTTGTTCACCGCCACGCGTGTTAGCCATTTTCGCGAAGAACGGTTAAATTCCAACCTGGCAATGTTGGCGCTGACGGAAGCTCTGCATGTTGGGATTTGTATAGAGCGGTCCGATGCGCTGGTGCAGTCTGTCTTCAAGACGTCGAGGGCGACCGATCACCGCAAATACTAGGAACGAAACTAGAAAAGGGAGGGCCTATGAATTGAAGACTTCCAAGCATCCGCGAGGCGTTTCGCGACATCAATTGGCTCAAGCGCCTCGTGACGATTCCGACTGAATCGATACTTGTCATAAGGAGAAATTCACAATGAAGAAATATCTTGGTTTGTTTACGATTCTGGCGCTACTGCTGGTGAGCGGTATCAGCATGGCGCAAGACGTTACCCTGGAATTCCAGCAATGGTGGGAGCCGGAATTGCCGGAAGGCTCGTTCCGCGCAATCTTGGACGAATTTGAAGCGGCCAACCCGGGCATCAAGGTAGAGACGATCAGCGGACCCTACCTGACCACGAAGGACCAGATCATCGCCAGCGCGGCGACCGGCACCATGGCTGATGTCGTCGGCCTGGACGGCGCCTGGGTCAATGTCTTGTGGAAGCAAGGCGCGTTGGCAAGCTTGACCGCAGCCATGGCGGATGCCGGCTACGATGACAGCGAATTGGCGGCGCAGATTCAGCTCGCCGGGGAGACCTATATGATCCCCATCGCGAATTTCATCTATCCGGTCTTCGTCAATCTGGACATGCTGGCAGCGGCCGGCATCGATCCGCCGTCGACGCGCGCCGAATTCGCCGCCGCGGCAGAAGCCCTCACCGACCCCGACAACAATGTTTACGGCTGGGCGCAGCCGCTCTCGCTAGAGCAGCCCAACGGCATCCAGAACGACACCATGTCCTGGCTATGGGCCACTGGCGGCAGCATGCTCGATGACATGGGGCAGCCCAACCTGGTCGGCAACGAACAGCTGGCCGACACGATGGCATATATCAAGAGCCTGCATGACGCCGGCGTGGTCGCGCCCGGCGCCTACGCCATGAAGGAAAACGAAAAGGTCGAAGAATTCGTCAACGAGCGCGTCGCCATGATTATCAACACGCTGGCGCACTTTACGCTGATCCGCGAGCGTAACCCGGACTTGAACTTCGATATCACCGCGCTTCCAGCAGCCGAGGGCTACGACGGACCGCGCGGCTTGCCTTATGCCTCATGGGGCATTGGCATCAGCGCCAATACCGAACACAAGGCCGAAGCCTGGAAGCTGATCGACTACTTGACCAGCGTCGAGGGCAACTCCAAACTGACATCGATCGCAAATGCCTTCCCGGGCAATGTCAATGCGACGCCGGACTTCATCCAGACAGATCCGCTCTTTATGACAGCCTTCGAGATCTTCCAGGCAGGTTACTTGGCCAATGAGTTCACGGGACTCCCGGCCGCGGAAGAGTTGATGCGTCAATTCGACGAGCCCTTCCAATTCTATCTGGATGGCGAAATGGAGTTGGACGAGTTCCTGGAAATCGCGCAAGAAGAGTGGGAAGACATATTCGAGTAAGTTCTCCCGACGCGCTATTTCCCTAAGTTATAGCGCAGAGGCGGCCGGTCAGAGCGGCTGGCCGCCTCAGTGCAACCGGAGTTGGCATGGTTTCACCGGCGCAAAACCAAGTCGCAGAACCCGCGAATATTATGTGGGCGCAAAGGAAGCGCAAGCTTCTGCCCTATGCTTATCTCTCGCCGACGCTGCTATTGCTGGCGGCGCTAACCATTGTGCCGATTGTGACCGTTTTCCTCTACTCATTGGTTGACAATGTCATCGTAAACCAGAATACGCCTACCTTCGTTGGTTTGGAGAATTACGAAGAAGTGCTCACGCATCGGAAATTCCGCGGCGCCTTAAGCAACACTCTGTACTTTTCGATTGCCAGCGTGGTGGCGCACTTCTTCATCGGCCTGTCATTCGCATTGCTGCTAAATTCGCGCTTGCTGGGTAATAACGTCAAGGCGGTATTCCGCGTCATCTACATTTTGCCCTGGGTCTTCACGGCGTCAATTATTGCCATTCTTTGGCGTCTGCTTATGAATCCGCACGGGGTGATCAACTTTGTGCTGCTTGAGCTGGGTCTGGTCGAGGAGCTTCAGGAATTCTTATCCGACCGGCGGCTGGCCTTAAACGCGGTTACCTTCATCAACATCTGGTCGGGATATCCCTTTTACCTGGTGAGCTTCCTGGCCGGACTGCAAGGCATCCCGGATGACCTGTATGAGGCGGGTCGCGTCGACGGCGGGAATGCCTGGCAGCTTTTCCTTAATATTACGCTGCCTCAACTGAAACCGATTATCATCAGCCTGGCCTTATTGGATTTCATCTGGACGATACATCAGTTCACATTGATCTGGATGACCACCGGCGGCGGCCCCATGCGCTCCACCGAAGTCTTGAGCACATATACCTATAAGGCTGCCTTCAGTTCGCACGAGTATTCTATCGCTTCCACCATTGCCATGGTTATCCTGGCGATGTGTACCTTTGTGGCGGTTTTCTACGTACGCAGTCAGCGGATGGTGGACGATTAGAAGCTCGCTGGCCGCGATAATGGAAATCGTTTATATGCTTGGAACAGTTTCTGTCAGAGATATGCAGCATTAGCAGCTTGAGAGCAGTATGATCGGCAGTCGCAGAGAGATTCTAGCCCGCAAAATCCTGCTCTGGATCGCGCTACTTCTCGGCGCCTGTTTCGCAGGCTTGCCGGTACTCTGGATGGTGGCTTCGTCCTTCAAGTCCAATCTGGAGATCTTCGCGTACCCGCCGGCGCTTATAGATTACTCGTTTTCATTTGACGCGTACCGGGCGGTGCTGAGTGATCCCGGGCAGTTGCGCTTCTTTTTCAACAGCTACCTCGTCGCGATTATGGTGACGATCTGCACCGTCATAACCAGCATCCTGGCCGGATACAGCTTGAGCCGTTACGACTTTCGCTACAAGAAATTCCTGACCCTGGTCATTATCGGCGTCCAGTCGGTGCCGCCGATCACGCTGATGATCCCTTATTTCGGCCTCATTGTCTGGCTGCGCATTTACAACACCTACACCGCGCTAGTGCTGACATATATGGTGTTCACGTTGTCCTACGCAATCATAATGATGACCGGCTATTTTAATACGCTGCCTCGTGACCTGGACGAGGCCGTCATGATCGACGGGGGAGGCAGCTTTGTGACGCTGTGGCGCATTCTGGTTCCGATTTCATTGCCGGGGATCGTTGCGGTCGGCGTCTATACCTTCATGTTGGCATGGAACGAGTTTTTGTTTGCGCTCACTTTGACACGAACCAACGATATGCGAACGGTCCCGATTGGCATACACCTGCTTATGGGGCAGCACTCCTTTGAATGGAACCAGATGTTGGCGCTGAGCGTACTCGGTTCGCTGCCGGTGCTGGTTCTATTCCTGCTCTTCCAGCGTTACTTCATCGCGGGTATGTCGGCCGGCTCAATCAAAGGCTAATCATGCGCCTACCCATTTATTTACTTGCAACGAAATGACGATGTCACTATGTTAATGAACATGAGAGACCTGCTGGCGGTTGCGCGAGAGAATCGTTTCGCCGTGCCTGCATATAATATCAGCAGTAATATGCTCTTGACCGGCGCAGTTGAAGCGGCAGAAGATGCAAACGCGCCTGTCATCATCGCCATTCATCCCGACGAATTGGCATTCGTCGGTACCGCCTTTGTAAAATTCGCCCTGGAAGAGGCGAAAAACGCCGCCGTGCCGGTCGTGATTCACCTGGATCACGGCTCGTCGCTGGAGCAAATCATGACCGCCATACGCGCCGGCTTTACATCGGTGATGATTGACGCGTCGGAGCTTCCACTAGACCAAAATATCGCCGCCTGCCGGGAAGTCGCCTCGTTGGCTCATGCGGTCGATGTTTCGGTCGAAGGCGAGCTCGGAACGATCGGTGAACTCGACGAAGAGGCCGAAGCCGGCGCCGATGAAGTCGTATTTGTCGATCCTGATGAAGTAAAGACTTTCGTCGACGCCACCAATGTCGATACGCTGGCGGTCGCGATCGGTACCTCACATGGCTTGTACCCGAAGGACATGAAACCAGAAATTCGCCTGGACTTGCTACGAGAGATCAGCGCCAAGGTAGATATTCCGCTGGTGCTGCATGGAGGTTCCGGGAACCCCGACGAGGAGATCGCCAGTTCCGTGGAATTGGGCATCTGCAAGATCAATATTTCCGCCGACATGAAAAACGCATTTTATCAAAAATGTCGCGAAGTCCTCCGGGATCCTATCCTGCGCGAGCCCAGCAGCATCTATCCACAGTGCATTGACGCCATGAAAGTCGTCTGCCGGCAGAAGTTTGACCTCTTCAAAACAACGGGCAAGGCGCCGCTTTACTGATGGCGCCCAACTCATCTATTGACGATTGGCCTCCAGGATCGTCCTGCCATGGAAAAGCCACAGCCAGCCGCTCGGCGCGCAACCGGCGAAAAAGTCTGTCGCGTCCAATCAGATCAGCAAGCCCTCTCCCTGTATGGGCATGGGAGCAGCACCGTTAAAATAGTGCGAATCATCTCATTTGTAGCGAAAGTTCTGGATGTAATCTTTGTCCCGCCAATAGCGCTCCCCCTCCCTGATTCTTCGGGGAGGGGGCCGGGGGGCGGGGTTGAATAAAGGCAATTTCACATACTCAATACTTGCTTGGAATTACTGGGGATCGTCAAAAAAGCGTGAGCGAGCGTATTGCCCTCGGCTTCTGCAACAATGTCGATTATGAAATCGTCTGGAATGCGGAAGCGCTTGAAGAACTCATCACCGCTTATGCGATCAGCGCCGATGAACTAGGCTCGCAGGGCGAGATAGCCTCCGAACGCGATCTCGTAATCTCGATCCTAAGCTTCATGAAGACTTCAGGCGGCGGCGAGCGCTTCGTTGCTAGCTCGGCGATCATCGAGCGTTTCGCGGCGCGATTTGAGAAAAAAATCACGCTGGGCGGTACCTCCGTGCGCGCCGCTATCGCGATGCGGATATTGGGATATACCGCCGCGCTACATCTGATCACAATGAACAGCCACGTGCGCCGACTTTTACCCCAAGATTGCCCTTACATCTGCAGCAATCCGGACGACAGTACCTATCCGCATCTGATTGTGCAATTCGGGCTGGACGCAAGGCTGCGCGCGGGCGATATTGATATTCGCGCCAGACAACCGAATCGCCTCATTTATCACTGCAATGCCGATAGAATTGACATGAAACTCAACGAAGACTTCGCTGACCTGATAACTGAAGCGAAAGTGTTACTGATCTCGGGCTTCAACGCGGTACAAAGCAAGCAGTTGCTCGCGGATCGGCTAGCCAAGCTCAAGCGTATGTTAAAGCGCCTGCCCGGCGACTCCATCGTCTTTATGGAGGACGGCGCGTATTATGACCCAAGCTACCGTCAGATGATATTCCGGGAACTCGGGCCGAGAATTGACGTCTACAGCATGAACGAAGACGAGCTGCAAGTTCATCTTGATCGAGCGGTGGACTTGCACGACGCCCGACGAGTCACATGCGCGCTTGCGGACTTGAGCCGGCTCATTCCAGCAGCCGCCATCGTCGTGCATACGCGGGGCTGGGCGCTCGCATACGGCGACGATGCCAGTAGATACGCTGCGGCGCTCAAGGCCGGCGTCACGATGGCGACTACGCGTTTCCGCCATGGCGATGACTTCGCGATGGCGAACTACCGCGAAATCGCGGGCCGAGAACCGATTGCGGAAGCTGCCCGATTCGCCGACGTCATTAACGCCGCGGGCCGCGGCAACATAGTCTGCGTGCCTGTAGCGGCCGTCGAACAGGATAACGGAACCACTATCGGACTCGGCGACGCCTTCGTTGGCGGGGTCCTTCCGGCGCTCGCATTCGAGTCCGACTTCTCATGAATCCACCTGTCCCCAGAGCGTGCTTGACTAATCGGATACGGCAACTCTGATGCGGAACGGCAAAGCCAACGAAAGCGACCTATGGCAAAGCGAGACATAAAGCAACAGGTTCAGACGCGTTTTGGAGAGGTCGCGGCCAACTATCTCGCCAGCGCCGTGCACGCCTCGGGAGCGGATCTTGAGGTCATGGCGCGCAACGCGCCGCTGCGCCCGGGCAGCGTCGTCCTGGACGCCGGCTGCGGCGCCGGACACACTGCTATGGCTTTCGCGCCCGACGTCGCCCGGGTTTACGCCTGCGATTTCACCGGGGCGATGCTCAAGCAAGTAGAACTCCTCGCCAAGCAACGGGGCGCTGCCAACGTCACGCCGCAACTGGCCGACATTGAACACCTGCCCTTTCCAGACGACAAGTTTGACATCGTCACGTCGCGTTACAGCGCGCACCATTGGCAGCATCCGGAACGGGCCATCGACGAGATTCGCCGTGTACTGAAGGACGAAGGCAGTTTTATCATCAGCGACATCATGGCAAGTGAAGATTATGCGCAAGATACTTTATTGCAGACCATCGAGCTGCTGCGCGATCCATCACACGTACGCGACTATCGAATTTCCGAATGGCGCGCCCTGTTGTCGGCATCGGGATTCCGCGCCGAGCTGATACACAAGTTTGATCTCGAACTGCATTTCCGCAAATGGACGACGCGCATGGAGACACCCCGGCAAAACCGGGAAATGATCAAATCCATTTTCAGGGAAGCCTCGCATGACATCAGGCGCGGCTTCCAACTGCCCGATCGAATTGACAGTGATGACTTCAGATTTTTCATCCCGGGCGCTGTGCTCAAGTGCCAGATACAGGTCTGAATCCCGCGCGCGCTTTCGCCTTAGTCAGCCAGGAGACGCTTGGCCCTCGAGAGAACATTTTCCGCGTTGACATCCGCCAGGTCATAGATGATGACGTTGTTGTCATCGTACAACTTGGGTTCAATCTTAAACATTTCCAGGGCCCAGCCCTTGGCGCGACCAATGAAGCTGGAGACGGGAACTTCTCGATGCATGACCAGGTAACGGAATCCGTCATCCAGCAACTGCTTGAAATCCGCTTCCCAATCGTCAAGCGTCAAGTCTTCATAGTTAATCTTGCCGGGATCGCGAAAAGTCGCCAGAAGAAGGTTCTGATTGATGTAATCGTAAGTGCCCGGCGGGACGCGCGCGATCATGCCTTCGGCGATAGGACGCCCATGATAGCGTTGCACCGACATATAGTATTTGGAGACGTGCCGACCAAAGGGCACGTCAATGATGGCGCCGTCCGGGAGTTCTGCCAGCTTCGACAGATACAGCGGGCGCGGCGCGTCACGGGTCGGAATGGGAAAGATGCTGGCGCCGTAGAGCAAGGCGATGACGGATCCAATCAGAAGCGCTCTGCGTTTTTGATTCAAAGTAAGTGCAAGTAAGTAATGAGAAAAATGCCACGCTTTACCCCCCCCCCCAAACCCCCTCCCCCATAAAGAGGGAGGGGGCTTAAACGCAATGATTGCGCGACTTAGGCTCCCCTTCCCTCCTTGTGGGGGAAGGGGTCGGGGGATGGGGGGTACTTTGCGGAATTTGCGCGACTTACTTACACTTACTAATACAATAGAACGGGTACGGTAATGCAAGCCGTAGCCGATCAAAACGGAATACGGAAACAGAAATACCAGAGCCATGCGAAAGGGCCACTTCAAGGCGCGAAAAATGAAGTTGTCCTCCAGCAGTCGGTATGGCGTCCAGTAAAAGTCGAGCGCTGACCCATCGATATAGATCACGACGCCGAGGCTCAGTAACCAGAACACCAGCGCCAGGATGAACCAGATAAGAACCGGTCGTTCAATTCTGATAGCGTAGACAAGCCCGGCAAAGGCGAAGAATATACTCACCAGGCCCACATGCGACAGTCCCCAGGTCACGAAGGTGTGCTCGACGTCGTCGCCGCCCAGACTTGCGATACTCTGCATATAATTGAGTGGGCGATCATGATCGGCCTTGAGATACGTGAGCAGGTCCATACCTCCCCAGACATCCGCAACGACTGGGTCGGAAGCCGCGGCGAACAAATCTTCAGAGCGAATCATTGGCAATAACGACGGGGCGCAGATCGCGATGCTCGCCAGCCCAAACATGATCATCGACGTCCAGAAATTTCGCAGCGCCCAGAGCCGATGAACAATCATGTAGAGCGCGACAAATCCCCCGCCGAGCAACATGGCGAAGATGCCTATCTTCAGGTTGGCGTAGACATTCAAGGAAAATAGAAAGGCCGCGACCAACATTGTCCAGTATACAGAACGGGTGTTCGCGCGCGCCCGAATCCGCATAAGCCCGTAGACAAAGGCGAGCATGAACCAGGGGATCCACTCGGAGGCGCCGGTGAAGGGCTGCTGCAAAGCGTGGGTCAAGTTGGCGCTGGCAAAGGCATAGAAGGCGCCACAGACCCAGGCGGGAATGCGGCGCTTGAAGATAAGCAGGCCGAAGAGATACATGCCATATGCCCGCAGCAGAATGCCAATCGCCGCTGTCATATTGAAGGCAAAGGGATCGCCAAAGAGCATGTAAAGCGGTATCCAGAAGACTAAACCGGTCCAGCGCGGCGGCTGCAGCGTGTAGTCCAGGCCCCCTGGATGAAACAGGTAGGGCGTGTAGTTGAGGTCGCGCCCCTGCGTCAGCGCTTCCAGCACCCACCAGTTCTGCCACAGCGCTTGATGCGTATCGACATTGTCCATTGGCAGGTGGCTGTGCATGCGGGTGACAAAGGGATAGCTCATGACAAGGAAGGTCAGCAGGTAGAGCAATAGCCCATGCCTGTCGCATTGCCAGCGCTCGCGCAGCAGTTGTCTTAGCAAGCTAGTCCCTATCCTGTGCTTGTCGCTGAGGGATTATAGCGAGTGGCGAGCGGCAGATATAGTCGCTACCTGCAGCAGCTATGGAGATACCCCTAGAAGTCCTGCATAAGGCCCCCAGAGAAGCTCCTAAAGTCCCCCTCGATTTCCCCATCACATTTGGCCAACGCGCGTCGTTTTGTGTCCGCGTTGTGTCCGCTGCCCGGGCTTTGTGTCCGCGTTGCGTCCGCTGCCCGGGCTTTGTGTCCGCGTTGTGTCCGCTGCCCG
>JAPOOU010000077.1 GCA_026713245.1 Chloroflexota bacterium | reverse complement strand
TGAGAATTTCGATCAGTCCCAATTCCGATTTGCCCCAACGCCTGCCGCAAGCCAGGACTTTGAAGCGAGCCGGGCTGTTCAGGATTTCTTGCTGTCCGGGGTGGGGCATCCTGAGCGTGATGGTGGTAGACATATCGGATGCTGGTTGATTCTGTTTCCATTTGGGGGTTCGGCGCCAGATCTTCAAAAGATTCCTCCAGTTGTTTGGCTTGATTAAGCAAGGTTGACAGGGTGTAGGCGAGTTGGCTGGGGGCAATGCCCTCGTTCTCACCGCTCTTGATTTTCTTCATGATGTCACAGGACGTCTCTAACATGTCTTTGAGCAGTGTGAGCTTGAGATTGGCGAAGTGTCGGTACTGGCGGTCTTCGAAACGCTGTCGGAGTTCCTCTTCGCTGGAGCGCCAGCCTCTTATGGTCTTGAGCGGGATGTCGAGCCGGGATGCGAGCTCGCGGAAGTCGCCGTCGAGTTGATCGAGCAAGTTTAGCGCCTCGATTTTGGTATCGAGGCTGTATTTTGTTGGCATGGTGTGGAGTCCTGTTCTAGGTCTGTGATAAAATGACCCTAGCACGGATGTGCTATGAAAGGGCGACTATATGGTCGCGTTTGTATTTTTTCAGGCTTTTTCGGGCGACATGGCAGGTCGCGTAGGTCGCGTGGACACTGACCGCCGACACTGACCGCCTGTCGCCCCTACATTTGCTGAGGTTTCGAGCGCGAGAAATCGACAAGCAGGCGTCAATCGGCTATATTGGGACAAGGATTATGCCGCCGTGGCTCGCGATCAGCACCTGGTCTTTATCTTGACAAGATGCAGGTGATTGACGGCAGCGGCATTCGATTGTACGATTTGACCGAATTGGTAGTGTAAGTCGGCTTTGGGGTCTTGAGCGATCAAGGACGCTGAACTAGTCTAAGAGAACGTAAACGAGCAATTGGCGAGGGAGTAATCGTGACAGTTGAATCGAAAAGCAAGAACTCCGTCAAACGGACAAGGCTGATTGTTGGCGGCATCGTCGGCATCGCGGTAGCTGTCGCGGCGGTATTTGTCTTGATCTCCAACCAGGGCGCCGTCAGCACGGATGCCTATGACTACTCCCAGATCCCCCAGGAACGGCAGGCGGACGGCGGCTTTGTGCTGGGCAGTCCTGACGCGCCGGTGACGATTGTGGCCTTTGAGGACTTCCTGTGCGGGCACTGCCAGCGCTACAAGGCACAAGTTGAGAAGCTGATCTCGGAATACGTGGCCAAGGGATTGGCGCGATTTGAGTATCGCTTCACCCCGGTTGTCGACCCAAGTTATTCCTGGCAGACGGCGAGACTGGCGGAATGCGCGGAAACGCTGCGCCCGGGTTCGTTCTGGAACGCGCATGACGCGCTTTACGAAATTGCCAGCGCGCGCCAATTCAGTGACAACTCGTCGCGCATCTTCGCCGAGAGGATGGACATGTCCTACGCCGATCTATTGGCATGTACGCGCAACGCGAATCAGGTGGAGAAGGATTTGCAGTTGGCGAACCAGCTAGGCGTAACAGGCACGCCGACAGTATTTGTACGCTATGGCAATAGTGTCCCGCAGCCCTTCCCGTTAGGCAAACAACCCAGTTTCGAGCAGTTGGCGGCGGTTATAGACGGGGCAAGCTAGCGACGAGGTTTGTGGGTCGCATGTTTGTTCCCGCATATTACGACCCGGGCAAGGTCGGCACAGCCTACAAAGCGCATATTTATGACGCAGTAGACGCCGGCGCCGGGTTGCGGCTGGCCTCGGCGGACAGCGACAAGCGCCGGGTCGCGCTGGTACTTGTGGATATGCAGCGCGATTTTGTACATCGCGATGGCGCGCTCTACGTGCCCGGCGCCATAGACGACTGTCGTCGAATCGTGGAATGGATCTACCGCCATGTCGCGGCGATAAGCAAGATATTTGTATCGCTGGACAGCCACTATCCCTTACAGATATTCTTCCCTACCTGGTGGCGGAATCCGGACGATCAGCATCCGCCGCCGAATACGGTCATCACCGCGGAAGACGTTCATGCGGGTAGATGGCAGCCGGTATACGAGCGGGAATGGTCGCTGAAGTATGTCGATCAATTGGAGAACCAGCACAAGAAGCAGTTGATGATCTGGCCCTTTCATACCTTGGTCGGTACATCCGGGCATAGCCTCTCACCCGCTCTCTATGAGGCGATCTGCTACCACAGCGCCGCGCGTCAAGCGCAGCCGGAACTGATCATCAAGGGCGAAATAGCAAAGACAGAACACTATTCGATACTCGAGCCCGAAGTCAAAGTGGCGGATCACCCGCAGGGTCAACTCAACGTGAAGCTGCTGGGCGAACTGGAGCAATTCGATCTCGTCTATATTGCCGGCGAGGCGAAGAGCCACTGCGTCCTGGAAACGGTAAACTCTGTGATGCGCCATTTCCGAGGACAATTAGATGTCATCGGTCGCCTTCGCATTCTCGAAGATGCGATGTCGTCGGTACTTGTCCCGGGAATCGACTTCGAAGCGATGACGAATGCGGTCTTTGAAGAGCACAGGGCACGGGGATTAAGATTCGCGACCACGGACGAAGTGATTGGCTAGACTCATGCGAACGGTAGAGTGGGACGGCGACGCCGTCAAAATGATCGATCAGCGGGCGCTGCCCTGGGAATTGGCATTCGTTCGGCTGGAAACGGCGGAAGCGGTGGCCGACGGCATCCGGGATATGACTGTTCGCGGCGCGCCCGCCATCGGCGCTGCGGCGGGATTCGGCATGGCCTTGGCAGCGCGTCAGAGCGCGGCGACGACAGTTGACGCCCTCATCAATGACCTGCAAAGACATGCCGATCTGCTAAAAGCGTCGCGTCCGACGGCGGTAAACCTGGCCTGGGCGGTGGACAAGCTGATGAAAATCGCCGTCAGCGGCGAATGCAAGAGCGCGGATGACATTCGCAAAGTTTTGCTTAAGGCCGCGCAGCAGATCGCGGACGAAGACGTCGCGGTTAACAGCCGCATGGGCAGCAATGGCGCGGCGCTTGTTCAGGACGGCGCGACGATCTTGCATCACTGCAATACCGGCGCATTGGCGACTGTTGATTACGGTACTGCACTGGGCGTGATACGCGCGGCATTTGAGCGGGGAAAACGGATTCACGTTCTGCTTGACGAAACCCGCCCCCGCTTGCAGGGATCACGCTTGAGCGCCTGGGAGCTGGAACAGCTTGGCGTCAGCTATGACATTATTGCAGATACTGCCGCCGGCTATTATATGGGCAAAGGCGAGGTCGATATCATCCTGGTCGGCGCCGATCGCATCGCCGCCAATGGCGACTTCGCTAACAAGATTGGCACCTATCAACTGGCGATATTGGCAAAGGAGCATGGCATCCCGTTTTACACGGTTGCTCCAACCTCCACCATTGATTTAAGTTTGAGCAGCGGCGCTGAAATACCGATCGAAGAGCGCGACCCCGAAGAAGTCACGACGCCGTATGGCAATCCGATCGTGCCGGAGACTTTTCGCGCTCGCAATCCGGCATTTGATGTCACGCCCCAGCGCTATTTGACCGGCATCGTGACGGAGAACGGCATCGCAAGGCCGCCATTTAGCGAAAGCCTGGCGCGAGCTGTGGCTGGTGAGCAAGTTTAGTCGAAGCAAGCCAGATTTACCCGCTCCAGATCGGGATTGGCGCAAGGACGCCGGCCGACTTTCGCCATATCTACCCAGTCGCCCGACAGCTTCACGCGAACGATATCCATTGTGAAATCCGAGTTGGCGCGCTTGTCGTTGTTCAGCAAGCTGGAGCCGACCCCATAACTGTCGACGGGAACGCCTTCGCGTTCGAAGCGGGCGATCTTTTCTCGATTGAAACCACCGGAGACGACGATTTGCGTCCCTCGGCAGAACTCGCTCGCCACTGATTGAAGGGAGCCCGGAACATCCCAGCTTTCCCAGGCGCTGTTGATCGCTTCGCGCAGGATACGCACCAACTGTGGGCTGACGCCCGGCTCGGCGCTTTGTGGCAGGGACTTGTCGCGCAAATTGGCGCTGGTATCCAGCCTGACGCCGCCCAGGGTCCAGCGCTTCATCTCGCGGCGGTTGCCCTCCTTGTAGGCGGCAAGATAATGTTGCCAGTAGGCCGAGAGGGTGGCGCGCGCGGCCGCTACGGTATCGTTATTGAAGTCCGCCAGGAGAATGCGCGGGCTGTCGACGGGTATGTGGCGCGCGAACTGGATCATCGTCTCGACGCTGTCCGCCAAGAAACAGGCGATGATTGCATGGGGCACCGTGCCAAGGCCTTTGCCGCTCCAAAGCGAGGCCTGCGCGTCGGTGCTGACCAGGGGAGGCGATTCAATGCCGGTATCCAGATGATAGCGATGAAGGGCCAGCCAGTAGGCGTAGCCGTCTATCGCCTGTACCTCCGGCAGGTCAAAACGCGCAGGAAAGAATAGTATCGGCTTTCCTCCGGCGGCTTCCAGGACTTCGTAGACATTTGTCGCGATGCGACTTGCCCGCGAGAGCACGCCCAGCATCGAGGTTTCCAGCAGGGCGAAGTCGCGATAGCGTCCGCGCAACTCGACCACGGTCAAGACATTTTCGGGATCTCCGTCATAGAAGGTGACCACACCATCCTGCACGGCGTCAACCTCGAGCGCTTGCCAGGTCTCGACCCAGGCGCCGTTATGGTCGTAATAGCCCGTGGCACAACGCAATTGCGCGAGGGCATGATCGACGCCGGCAATCAGCGCGGTAGGCGAGCGTCGATTGAAGATCTGCGCTTCCACCTCGATGTCCCCGACCAGGAGTTCATCCGCGCCTTCGGCGCGGCGCGGGTTACGCCCTCGGTACGTGTATCCCTCGGCCTGGAGACGGTTGAGAAGGAGCGCGGCGTTGCTGAAGTATTTGTCCGCATAAAAGCCGCGGCGCAGCGCTTCCACGTTGATGCCGAATCTGTCGGTCCGCAAGCGTTTCTTATCAAATATCGACATCCGTCGCCCGTCTCCCTTGGCGCATGCCGCCTGGCGCCAGCGTGATATTTCGCCCCAAGTATATCATTTCTCCCAGTCGACAGTCGCCGGCGTTCGCCGTTTTTATACATGTGATCCAGAATTGCGCTATAATCCTTGGCTGCGATTTCTGCGTCACAGGAACGGACTAGGGCCATGAATATAGTCATCACGGGATCGATCGCTTACGACTATCTGATGCGCTTTCCCGGCCGCTTCAAAGAGCACTTCATAGCCGATGCACTCGATCACATCAGTCTCAGTTTTCTGGTCGACGATATGAGCAAACATTGGGGAGGCGTGGCAGCCAATATTGCATTTACCATGGCGAAGTTCGGTATTCGGCCAAAGTTGATGGGCACAGTCGGTCGCGATTTCGGCGACTACAGACATTGGTTGGAAGACAAGGGCGTCGATTGCAGCACCGTGGTCCAAATTGATGAGGTCTTTACCGCCTCGTTCTTTTGCAATACCGATGAGAACAACAATCAGTTGGCGTTTTTCTACGGCGGCGCCATGAACCTGGCCAGAAACTATTCGCTAGCCGATGTCAGCGACGAGAGTCCCGACATGGTGGTAGTCTCGCCCAATGATCCTGCGGCCATGGTCAAGCTGTCCGATGAATGTCGCGCGCGGGGGATTCCTTTTGTCTATGACCCCAGCCAGCAGGTGCCGCGGCTTAGCGGCGACGAACTCAAGCGCGGCATGCTCGGCACGCGCCTGATGGTGGTCAACGCTTATGAGGCCAGTGTCATCTGTAGCAAAACCGGCTTAACGCTCGCTGATCTGCGCGATCAGATCGAGATTTTGATCGTTACAGCAAGCGAGAAGGGATCCACCGTTTACGCCCCGGACGAGGTGATGGAGATTCCAGCATTCGCGCCAGCCAAGATCATAGACCCAACGGGCGCGGGCGACGCCTATCGAGCTGGTCTGATGGCGGGCATCGCGCGCGGTCTTCCGCTGGAGATCTCCGCCAAAGTCGGCGCCCTGTCCGCGACCTTTGCGCTGGAGCAAGTTGGCACGCAGAATCATGATTTCACGGCTACGGGTTTTGTCGAGCGTTTCCGCAGCCTCAGCGACGATGGCGGTCACCTGGATCGCTTGCTCGATACTTGACAAGCGTGGCGATCTCAAATATCAAGGACAGGCTCCGGCGGATATGATACAATCTATGCGCTTTGGCTAGAGTCGCTTGACGCGTAACTGGCGAAAAGGTCCCAGGAATGTCGCGCTCGCGCAAAATAGCAAGCTTGTTTGTCGCATGAGCGCCGCGGTTTACATATACAGTGAACAGTTCGGGAGAAGACATGAGCATTGCGAACGACATCAAAGATGTGGAGTTGGCTACCGGCGGACGTTACCGTATCGAGTGGGCGGGCCAGGAGATGCCAGTTCTCAAACAGATACGCGAGCGATTTGCCAAAGAGAAGCCGCTTGCCGGCCTTCGCGTATCGGCTTGCTTGCACGTCACCACAGAAACAGCCAACTTGATGCAGACGCTGCAAGCGGGCGGCGCCGATGTCGTCCTCACAGCCTCCAATCCCTTGTCCACACAAGACGATGTGGCGGCTTCCCTGGTCGCCAACAACGAAATCCCGGTCTATGCCATCAAGGGTGAAGACAACGAGACCTACTATCGGCACATTCACGCCGCGCTCGATCACCAGCCGCATATCACGATGGACGACGGCGCCGACCTCGTTGGTACGATTCACAAAGATCGCCGCGAGGCCCTTGATGTGATTATCGGCGGCACCGAAGAGACGACGACAGGCGTCATTAGGTTGCGCGCCATGGCAAAGGACGGCGCACTCGAGTTTCCGGTCATCGCCGTCAATGACAGCGCCACCAAACACCTCTTTGACAATCGCTATGGCACCGGTCAGAGCACGCTGGACGGCATCATACGGGCGACGAACATTCTGATGGCCGGGCGCGTGGTCGTGGTTGCGGGTTATGGATGGTGCAGCCGCGGCATTGCCATGCGAGCGGCCGGGCTGGGCGCCAATGTCATTGTCACCGAAGTCAATCCGCTGCGCGGGCTCGAAGCCGTCATGGACGGCTACCGCGTCATGCCTATGGCCGAGGCGGCGGCGATCGGCGACATCTTCGTAACGGCAACCGGCGACATCAATGTGATCGACACCCAACATTTCAAAGTAATGAAAGAGGGCGCGATAATCTGTAACTCCGGTCATTTCAATGTCGAGATCAACCTGAAAGGGCTTGCGGAGATGGCTTGCGGCCCTCCAACCCTGGTCCGTCCATTTGTTGAAGAGTACAGGCTGGATGATCGCTCGATCTATATCCTGGGCGAGGGGCGCTTGATCAACCTCGCCGCCGCCGAGGGGCACCCGGCTTCGGTGATGGACATGAGCTTCGCCAATCAGGCTCTGGCTGCCGAGTTCTTGATCACCAAGGTCAAGAGCCTGGATAATCATGTCCATACGATCCCAGCGGACGTGGATGCGGAGATCGCGCGACTCAAGTTGAGCGCCATGGGCGTTGATATCGACAGCCTGACCGAGCAGCAGACGGCGTACCTTAATCAATGGGAGGAAGGCACTTGATGCGTATGCCCGCGGAGGGGCGCAATTCAATATTTTGGCAGAATGAACATAACGCTGTATCGAATTCGTCATTCGCTACCCACGCTGACAGCAAATCTACTACTAATGAAATGACGATCACGCTGGGCTTGTCCGGTACTGTGGTGTTTGCAGCGGTTTTTGCACCCCTCACCCCCCGGCCCCCTCTCCCACAAGGGGAGAGGGGGAGCTAGACTTGCAGGCTTCGTAGTAATTTGTTGAGTTTCGCAAGGATCGATCACTTTTTTGTATTGTTTTGGTACTGTGCAAGTTATCTCTGCGTATGATATTCAGTAGCGGACAAGCCTTACAACTAATCTGTAGGGTTGAAATCAGTTCTATTTTCATTATTACTATATTGGCTATTCTTCTTGATGGGACACGGAGCAGAAGGATTGGGGTTAAGGGTGGTGAAATTGTCACAGTACCGGCTCGCCCCAGACGGCTGTCGGGCGGTTGTTGTTTTTAATGCCAACCGAAATCGATACACTTCAGGGAAGTTCGACCAATGCGCCGATTCGTTGTATAGTTTAGGTAGTCAAGTTTTATCCGCAGCGCGAGGAAGAGGAACAGGAACATGAAAATTAGATTAATTCGTATCGTCCTATTTATGTTATGTCCTGCGCTCCTGTTAGCAGCTGCACCATCGTTGGCACAAGGGAGCGCAAGGGCGCGTTTTGTCAATGTGGCGCCCGGTACGCCGTCGCTCGACATCTTGGTGAGTGGCAATTTAGTCGAATCCAGCTTGTCCTATGGCGAATCGACCGGGTACTTGAACGTGCCGTCCGGGAATGTAGACTTGCTCGGCCTGGTATCGGGAACATCCACGATACAGCTTGGGCATAGCGCAGATATTGCGGCCGGCTCTACGGTATCCTTTTTGATATCGTCGGCGGCTTCGCCTCGATTCGAGGCGATTCCGGAAAACCTGGGGGCTCTGGACTTTGGCGCAACGCGGCTTTCGATTGTCTACGCGATTGCCGACGGCCCCCCGGTCGACATCGTCTTCCGGGAAAATGGCGAGGTCTTGGGCGCAGGCATCATGCCTGGCGCTGTGGTCGGTCCCTATGAATTGAGAGCCGATGTTTATGACTTGGATCTGGTTGTGGCCGGGGACGCGAGCGGCGCGTCAATTCTCGATTTGCGTATGCCGGTATCAGCCGGGACCAGCCAACTCGCAATCATCTATGGCGCCGCAAACGATCCACAAGTGTTGACTACGACCACTCCCACGGCTGCGCCAGCAGACAGCGGTCTTGTACGATTTCTTCACGCCGTTCAAGGCGCGACTCCGTTCGCGTTAAGCGTTAACGGTTCGCCGATCGTCCCGTCTCTCGCATATGCAATGCCGACGGAGCACATTGCCTTGCCGAGCGGATCGCATCAAGTTGCGCTAAGTATCGGTGGCGCGGAAATCACTTCAATGACGTTGAACGTTGCCGCCGGCCAGGCTCAAACCGCTGTTGTCATGGGCTCGCCGGCGGATTTGAGCATGTCGTCTTTCAGTGACGACCTAAGCGGTGTAGACAGGTCTTCGGCCTTGGTGAGTTTGATCAATGCCATTCCGGGCAGCGTCGTCGATCGCCTGACCTTGTCGAGCGGCGCAACAGCCGCAACGAACGTGGCATATGGAAGCGCGAGCGGCACGGCAAAAATCGTTACAGGCAACCAGGGGCTATCGCTGGATTTAACAATTGGCGACGACAGCGGAACAGTCAACCTGCCAGACAGTCGTTTCAACGGCGGATTTTATTACAATATGATCGCCCTGCCTGGCAGCGCATTCTCCGGCCCCCAATTGGTCATTGCCGAAACGAGCATTCTGCATGGTCTGGAAGTTGAGGTTTCGATGATGGAGCAAGAAACGGCGACGGATGCTCCGCCAGCGGAACAAGCAGTAGAAGAATTGCAGCCTGTCGTCATCGCATCCGCTGAAATCGACGGCCCGACGGCTCGCGTGAATCTCAATCGCGGCGTCAACCTGCAATTGCGGCAATATCCTCATATCGAAGCTTTATCGCTGGGGCTGGCGCCAGGCGATACGACATTGATCGTGTTAGGCAGACGCGGCATAACAGAATACTACGGCGAGGAACCCGCCGATGAACCGGTCGATTTAAGCGATTTTGATTCCGATCCGGCGGAAGAACTGGAGCGGTGGCAAGATCTGGAACCCGCCGACACCTGGCTCTTCGTCACCTATTTGACGCCCGATGGCGGCACGATAGACGCTTGGGTGAGTGCCCTGTACCTGCAAGTATTAGATGAAGACGGAGAACCGCAGCGCTTGGCTGATCTGGAAATGATACGGCAGAATCAGGCGGGATTGTCCAGGGCTACGTCCATCGGTCCGCCGCAGCCTGTCGAACGCGTCGGGGCATATGCATTTAACCTGAACGCCGGGGTAAGTCTTAACATCCGCATGGCGAACGACGTCAGTTCCGAAAACCTGGCTCAGGTCGCAAATGGAGATTCGTTACGGCTGATCGGACTGGACGAAGCCGACGAATGGGCGTTTATCGAATATGACGCGATGGATAACGTGATCATCAGCGGCTGGGTAAGCACGCAATACGTTCAAATCCTGCTCGACGGGAGGCCGACTAGCCTGGAGGCAGTGCGGGAAACCGACGCTTCGTTGATTTCGCTGGTGAGCGATACTGCGCGCGGCGGCATTAATCTGGCCGGCGATGCCGAAGCCCCGCCCGCGCCGACCAGGGACCCCTTCCTCGGCGCCGTAATCGCGACAGTCAACTTGAACCCCGACGCCAATCTTCACCTGCGGCGTCGACCGAATGCGTCCACCGAATCATTGGAACTCATTCCCTCCGGCACGAGCGTGATCGTCGACGGCGTGACCGAAAGCGAAGAATGGTACAAAGTCAGCTATGAAGGCGTCACGGGCTGGATATCCGCCGCTTACACCGTTCTGTCTTTCAACGATCGATATATGCCGATGGAAGAAATACTCGAACGTCTGACGCCCTTTGATGATCTTGGCAACGAGATTCCGGAGGAGACGGCGGAGGATATGGCTGACGAGATGATGGACGACATGGCTGACGAGACGATGGACGATATGGCTGACGAGATGATGGACGATATGGCTGACGAAATGTCGGACGATATGGCTGACGAAATGTCGGAGCAATAAGTCGCTCCCGACTACTTCTATAGGGATTGTCCGCTAATGGAGCAAGAGAGTTCCATCTGTACATAATCAGTGCTGCAATCCAACCATTCCTTGTCGGAACGCGGGCGACCCAAGGGTCGCGTAGACACTGACCGCCGGTCGCCCCTACACGGCTTGTCCGCTATTGATATTCTTGCGCGCATTTTCTACCCCATCCCCCGGCCCCTTGCCCCCTGGCAACGGGGAAGGGGAGCTAAGGTTGCGCGAACTCGTTCCAAAACACCGTTCTGGGCACTTGCACCGTCAAAAAACTCACGTTGGCGCGACGTCGAAACGAGCTTTCCCCCATAGCTATGGGGGGATTGTGGGGGGCTAGACCGGAGCGAAAGCGCCTTTACAAGTATCCGACAAGCCTTACATAGCTTGTGTGAATGTTGTGGTTTGGGGCCGTCAAATGACGTCATTTTCTTGCTGTCGGACGTTGTATTTGCATCCGTTTAGATCAACAAAACTGAGTAGCGGACAAGCCTTATAGCAAGTCTGTGGTCAAGGCTTTAGCGCCCGGGGTTTCTGCATTGGCGCTTCCAGCCCACAGGTCGAAGCGTGAACCTTGCTGTCGCAATTGTCCCTTAGTCTGGTAGATCAACTGCGATCGGCTATAATGTCGCTGGATTCAATACTCCAGCGCTCTCAGGAACAGCCTTTGCGGATCCTAATTACTGGCGCCGGCGGATTCGTCGGCCATCATTTGGCGAACCATCTGGGCGATTCACAGCCGACTGCGACGCTTTGCGGAACGACGCTATTTCGAGAAGAAAGCGTCAGTCCGGCAATTGAGATTGCTCGGCAGATTGATCTCAAAGAAGCGCGACAAGCGCGCGATCTGCTGGGGGAATTGGCGCCGGACGTGATATATCATTTGGCCGCGCAAGCTTTTGTTCCGCGATCTTTCGACGATCCCTGGGAGACCCTGGAAAATAACATACGCTCCCAACTTAACATCATTCAAGGGTGCCTCGCGCTTGATCTGCGCCCACGCACGGTGATCATTAGTTCGGCCGAGATATATGGCGCTGTTTCGCCCGCGCAATTGCCCCTGGACGAGGGGACAGAGATTCGCCCCACCAATCCCTATAGCGTTAGCAAAGTGGCGCAAGATATGCTGGCGCTGCAGTTTCACCTCAGTCACGGGCTGGCGATAATGCGCGCGCGGCCATTTAACCACATTGGGCCCGGTCAGAACAGGCGCTTCGTGGCGCCGGCATTTGCGATTCAGATCGCCAAGATTGAGGCGAACCGGCAAGCGCCGGTTATATATGTGGGAAACCTGGAAGCGAAACGCGACTTTACCGACGTGCGCGACATCGTGCGCGCATACAAGCTGATTGCCGAAAAAGGCGCGCCCGGCGAAGCCTACAATATCGCTTCCGGCAGGGCTAGCAGCGTGGGGCATATCCTGAATAGCTTGCTCGGCATGACTGACATTGAGATTGAAGTACGGGTCGATCCGGCTCGCTTGCGCCCGGTTGACATCCCGGAGATTCGCGGTGATGCCGGCAAGCTGCGCCGCGACACCGGGTGGGCGCCGAGATTCACATTGCAGGAAACCTTGACTGATGTACTGGCGGATTGCCGCCGGCGTGTCCACAGCGCATAAGGAGTTCCTTAATATGGCGAAGAGAGCGCTTATCACCGG
>JAPOOU010000192.1 GCA_026713245.1 Chloroflexota bacterium | reverse complement strand
GGCGATAAGCCCGGGAGGTTGCGAAGAGCATTGAAACCTCTGGGCGTCAGGTCCGGGCTTGTCGCGCCCGTCGAGGCGTTTGGGGTATGCCGTATCAGTGTTTCCAAGGCTGTTTCAAGCGAGTGGTACAATTCGACAAAATCAAAGTCTTCATCGTAAATGGCATCGCCTATTATGGTAGCCAATCGCTCGCCCAGATCGGTACCCGTCAATCTCGCTATAGGGTTGACTCCATACCCGCTATCGAAATTGCTGTTTTCAAAGAGCGTGAAAAACTCCTCCAGCTCCTCTCTATTCAGCGCCGGTATTTCTTTCTCCGGGTCACCGTAGATGAATGAGATAGAAGCGTCTATTTCCTGTTTCGCCTTGTCCACGTCATCGATCATCAATGCGAGCTGCGCTGCTAGACCGACGCGCAACGCTGCGCCGAGTGTACTGCCGCTGTTTCTGCTCTGTTGAAGGTTCGCCGTAAGCGCGTCGAGCATTTGCGTCCGCGCCTCTTTCGCCTTGTCAGGCAAAATGCCGAGCGATATCCCTATGCTCTCGATTGCCGGCGCGATCAGATTCGTTACCGCCATCCCGATCCTCGTGCCAACGCCCTCGACAACCCGCCCTATCGTATCCATGTTGTCATTGAACTTGGCCGCCGTCTCCGCCGATTCCTGGTCAATCGCCAGCCCCGCGTCCTCGTGCGCCTGTACATAGTCTTTAAGCCCGTCAGAGCCTTCTGTCAGCGCCGTCAGCAGCTTAGGACCAAGACGATCCCCTACAACATCCATGACTAGGTTCGTTTTCGCCTCGAGGCTGTCCAGCTCGGCCACTTCGTCGGCAAAATCGTAAATGTTGGTGTCGCGCGAGTTTAGTTCGATGATGGTTCGTTGCAGATCGCCCGCCGTTAGGTCCGCCTGCTCGAAGGCGTACTGCAAGCCGCCTAGCTCATCCGTCTGGATGCCAGTGCGGACTGACATTTTCTGCAAAGCATCAGCTTGCTTCAAATAATTCGAGGTGATCGCCGCCACGCCAGCCGCCAGCCCGGTCGCTATGCCTATCGCGCCCGTCGCGACGCTGCCAAACGAACCGAGCTTGCCGATCACATTGCCAATCGGCCCGCTCGCCCGATCCGTGCCTTGCATGATTAGTTCAATTGTTGAAGGCATTGCGCCGCATCTCCGATTCGATGTTGAACCAGCGCGCCATGATGTCGATGTCGTGCCTCGTCGGCGCCCGCCCTAAAAGCAAATCCAGCGGCTGGCGATAATGCCGCGCCAGAATCAGCATATTGATAACACCGATCTCGTAACGCATTAACTCTCTGAGGTCGGCGGGCGCGTCTCCGAGGTGTCCTTCAAGCCGGAGCCAGTTGTCCTCATTTTGGCTTGCGAACGCCTCAGTGTGTTGGCCTCTGCTAAAAAATCCTCGACATGCAACCCCGCCATCGCCCGCTTGCGCGAATCAACAGCGTCCGGGTGGGCGCCGTCAATCCTCGAGACGAACTTGCCAACGATGTCGCAATCCGCAGGGATGCCGCTGTCAATGAAGATTATCAGTTCCAGCGTCATTGGCTTGTATTCGATGTTCATTGCGCCTCCGCAATCTGGGGGGTATCTGGGATACCTGCAGCGCCTCAAAAGGCGATTCTCGTGCGTCCTGTGAAGACTTACGGAACTGTGACCGCGTATTCCGTCACCACCATCTCCACAGTCAGGCGTTTCATGCCGCGGCCCGTCTGCCCTGGTACAACGCTGACGATGCCGCCCGCAATGTCGTACTTCCACTTGACCGTCGTGCCATCCAGCCCCAGCTGCTTGTCCTCGATGTAGAGGAATTGGCCATGCTTGCCAATGAATACCTTCATCTCGTCATTCCCGTCGACAACGAAGGTAATCGGCGGCGCTTCCAGCATATAGGTATTGTGCTGCCGCGCCAGTCCTGCGACAAAGCCTTCCTGCGCTTCATACAACTGCCGAATCGAATGCGATATCGCCGCCAGCCCGTTTCGCGTTGTTCTGTCCTTTATCACCACCGGATACGTCGGCGCCGCTATCTCTGTCGGTGAAATCTGAACCTTGAACTCTCTGTGCGCTTCGGTGAATGTCATCCAGCTTCCCTCTCTTGTCCTATATGTCTCCGATTACGCCTACATAAAATTCAGCATCCGGGTAACCGCTGCGTGACGCGCTTCCCCTTGCGTCCACTTGCCATTGGCCGCCGGTGTTGCGCGCCGGGTCATAGATGTTAGTGCCGCCGTCCTGCAGGAACCCTACATGAATCCCCTTCCTGATGTACGTATCCAAAGGAACTTGGAAGGTGAATACCTCGCCTGCGTTCGGGTGACGATAGCTCACATCGATGCCGCGGTAGCCGCCCCCTTCAAGTACGTAGACCACCACTGCTTGGCTTAGGTTTGGATCGCCGAATGCGGTGTTATTGTTCGACGCTCTCCAAGCGAAATCCGGGTTCTTTCCCGACATCTTTCCATACTGCCAGTAGTTCAAGACTTCTTTTCTGTTGCCAATCCCCGCCTTGTCGATCGTGATTATCCCGTCGGCGCTCACCGGCGCGGCATCGTTGATATTCATGTTTCCCAGCGGGCCAAACCAGCCATGATTTGGCATCCACATGATGAACCGCGCTTCGCGCTTCCCGTCCTGGACAACATCTTTAAGCAGTAGTTTTGTCTGCTCGTCTGTCAGCAGCCCGTTAAGCGACATCGATGCCTCGTAGCCTGTGAAGAAGAGGCGCGGTAGCTGTGGGGTGTTGTCACCGATCTCGCGCGCTACGTAATGCTGTACGTAAGTCCGCCTCTCCACCGGGCGCGGCATCGCGATCCGATTAGTCAAATCGAAGAGATTGCCGCCAACGATTTCTAAGCCAAAATGAATATCGTAAACACTCCATGCCTGCATCGTTTACCTCTCCCTGCGCTCATAGGATGTATAAGTTTGGGATTCGCCTACTGAACCACCACTGCCGCCGCCGCCAGTTTCCCTCCAATTTTGCCGCAACTCGATGCATAACTTCATGTACATCCTCGACTCGAGGTAGTTGCATTTTTGACGAAACAATTCTTTCCCAGATTCGTCATGTACAGATATCCACCTCCCCTCGTTACAAGTCCGAGCCTCCGCAGCCATTGGGGATCGCATGATTTCTAATTTGCTTGGCATAGCATTCCTCACTCCGCCAGCGTCGCTTTGATGTAGCCGTTCAAATCGTCTGCCAGGTACTCGTATGCCAACGCGCCCCAACGCGGGTCCCAGTTTTCCCAAGCCGTTTGCGTTGTCGCCGTCACCTGTAAAGAGAACTCCGGTAGCCGCAAGACTTCAAAAACCTTCGCATTCATCTCAATTGCCCGCTCATGCGCGTCCGACAAATTCTCTCCAACAAGCAGGATAATAGTAATCCGATAACTTTGCAGCGCTTGCGGCGGGGAACTGTCCGCGTCGATGCTCGGCGCCGCCGTCTCAATGTGATAGTAGCAAGGCGCGTCCTCGGCATTCAACTCAATATCGCCGTCAGCGGGTCTCATGCCCTGCGCTTCCAGCCGCGCCCTCAATGCCGCTTTGTCCAATGCCATCAGAGTTTAATGTCGCAGACTTCCGCAGCTTCTTCCTTCGTAAGCCCGGCGTCAACGAAACCCTTGAACGCCCGCGCCCGCGTCGCCAGATCTGTCGCCTGCACCTCGTTCCAGCTGATGCTGATTGGCAAACCAGCCCGCGCCGCCGCTTCAATGACAAGTCGGCCGAGCGGTTTCAGCGTCGTCGTGATAAACATCCGCCAGTCTTCCCGCGTCAAACCTTGCCTGGAATACGACGCCGGAAAGCCCATGCTCACCAGCGCCATCTTGTTCAAGCTCTCCCAGCCGGTCGTGTTCTCCTGTGGCAGATGCGGCGCGAATTGGACCAGCTCATAATCCTTGCTCGCGCCCCCTGTCGCCGCGGCTGAAGCCGGCGCAAGATACGCCTTGCCCTCCGCCTCTACGATAGCCCGTGTCAGTTGGTCGATAGGGCTGTTGGGGCTTTCCTGCCCCGTCTGCGTATTGACGAGCCTCTGATATGGCACTCGCGCCAGCTGCGCCACCGGCGCGTTGCCGGCGAAGCTGAATGCCCGCTCCAGCTTGCGCCCAGCCTCTCGAACCCGCGTCGCGCCATCCAGCGGTCCCAGCCCGCGGCCCATGAACCGATCCCAGGCATAACGAACATGAAGCACATGCTCCGCGCTTCTGACTCCCCCGCCGTCCAGCGTGTAATTGCCGGACTTGTCGATTGAATACGACGGGACCCACGTTAGCTCGCCATCAACCGCCCACACGCTCTCGCCCGCCAGCATCAGAT
>JAPOOU010000187.1 GCA_026713245.1 Chloroflexota bacterium | reverse complement strand
GCAGAGCAGGGAAGAGACTGACAGCAGGCGGCATATCCGCCGAGCTTGCTGTGGCAGGTCTGGTTTGATTGCTGTTTGAACTTTGTCCGACTTTGTCCGTTTTGCGGACAAAGAAATACTTTTTTCGGACAATGCGCCAATTGTCTTGGCAGATCGGGCTGCTTGCGCAGTCCTTGTGGCATGAGACAAGCAGCTTCAAGCGCGCCTCTGCCTGATATTGACACAGAGCCGCTGGGCGCGTATCTTGCGGAAAGATTTGACAGGTTCAGGCAAAATAGCAAGCCAGCTTGTGGCATGAGCGCCGCGGTAAACATAAACAATCCTCTTCATTCCCCCCGCAAAACCCGCATTAACGGAGAAGAAGTCACCCTAAAATCCTTTGATATTAGGGGAATATATGAGCGGCTCGACAGCGTAAAACCCTTGTGTTTACTGGCTTTCGGGGATTTTGGGTTCCCGTTGAAGCAGATTATTCCGCTCATGCGTTTTTTCCCTTCCGACTGAGTTGTTCCGGGATGTATCAAGTAGTACGAGCATAGCGGAAAGCGCAAAGCAAAGGGCGACTATATAGTCGCGGTTTGCCCAGTTGGGCGAGAATTGGCGAAGTCTCTCGAGGCAGTGTCCAAGTTTTCGGGACCACTAGTAGGGTGAAAACAGTTTTTCAACAGTGTCTGACAGGTCGCCCACTCTTTGCATAGATTTCTAATCACTTCTTCGCATAACTTACTTGGAACTACTTAATGTGTCTCTGTGATTAGATTTTAGGTTTCATTCAGTTGGTTTGGGAAACTGATTTTGAAGCGATTGCCCTGGGCGACTAAGCAGCGGCACTGTCCTGGCCCAAGGCAAGCTGATACAATTGATGCGCAATATGTCACCAAGGAACCAACACAACTGCCACATCCACATCACACATGCCAATAGACAGCCGCGACTACAAGAACCTGACCGACTACCTGCAGCACCTTTATCAATGTCAGCCCTTCGCGCGCGACGGCATTGAACATCCGGTGACGGTTTTCTACCCGTCCGCGGACCAGGTTCACGATCTGGACAGCGTACTCGATCCCTATCCCCCGGCCATTGAGTCGCGCGACTACCCCGCATACGACTACAGCTACCTGCACGAATTGCAAAACCGCAAGCCCTTTTTGCATAACGGTTACACCTTTACCATGAAGCGCTTGACGCCGGAGCCGCTCAAACTGCGAGGAGCGCTCGGACGCTACTTCGACATGCTTGCTACCTGCGCGGCGCTGGAAAACGAACTGCGCGACGCCGCCGCCGACGGCTGGATGCGCGCGCCTTCGCGCGCCACGTACCACCGCGCGGTTGATCCCCAGGATGCATTGCTGCGCGGGACTAAGCGCTGCGCGGCGATCGGCATCGGAACCCTGACCGTCTTCAACGACAGGGGCGCTTATAAAGCGATGCTGGCGCGCCGCTCGGAAAAAACTGCATACGACAGCGGCATGTTTCATGTGCTGCCGGCGATGATGTTCGGCCCAACGACGCCGGACTTCGCCAATCCGCAAGAGTGGAGCGTGAAGCACCAGGTGCTGCGCGAAGTGCTGGAAGAAATGTTCAACATGCCGGAACAATGGAACCCTGAGCGCTGGGACTTCTTTTATCAGCATCCAGCCCTCCTCTATCTGCAGGAGTTAATGGATGCCGGAAAAGCTGAACTCTGCCTGACCGGCGTTATTGTCAATCTGCTGACATTGCGCCCGGAAATCAGTACCCTGCTGCTGATCCACGATCCCGAGTGGTACGCGCGTATCACCGCTCACGACAGCGATATTCCGTTCAAAACAGCCGAAGAGACCTTGAGCCGGAGCGTCATTGCGGCCCCAATCGCTGAAGACAAGGCGTTTCTGTCGCAGTTTCCCACCGAGCTGCACTTGCAAATGCCCGCTCAAGCGACGGCGACGCTGTGGCTGGGATTAGATCTGGCGCGCGACTTGATTGCCAGACGGCCGTGACAGTTGAGTACAGCGTTGCACCCCAGGGCATTCGCCTTATATTGTGTATGCACAACAGGTCGCGTAGACACCGCCCGGCGGCGCCGAACGTCACGGCACGAATGACAAGGAGTTTAAGTCTTCAAAAGGTAAAGCTTCTCTAGACTCTGCTGCAAAAAGTTGCGCTCGCAACTTCTGAACAGTCACCAAATCTGATTTGAAACAACGAATAGGCCTGTAATTTCAATATAAATCATTTCTCTGCGCTCTCTGTACTAAACATTATGCTTGACGTTACATCATTCTGGCGGCGCCATCTTAAATCTGTTACCCTGCTTTGCATCCGAATTCGCATAGACCGCGCCGCGCCATCGGTTATAATCTAACGCAGTCTTGCACATTTACGAAAGGAACCCGCAATGCCATCTGTAGGAGAGAAAGCCCCGGATTTCGAATTGTTGAATCAAGACGGCAATGCAGTCCGATTGAGCGACTTTCGCGGCAGCAAAATCTTGCTATTCGCCTACCCCAAAGCGGGCACGTCGGGATGCACCGTCCAGGCCTGCGGCTTTCGCGACAACTTCGCCCAAATCGAAACATCTCAGGCCGTCGTACTCGGCTTGAGCCCGGATGAGCCCGCCGCGCTGAGAAAATGGATCGCCAAAGAAGACTTGCCCTATGACTTGCTGTCGGATCCGGATCACGGCGTTCTGGAAGCATGGGACGCCTGGGGAGAAAGATCCATGTACGGTAAGAAATACATGGGCGTAATCCGTTCTCACTGGATTATCGGCGAAGACGGTACAGTCTTGGACGCCCAGGTCAAAGTCAGCCCCAAGAAGAGCATCGAGAAGGCGCTGAAGTTCCTGGCAAAATCTCAATAGACCATTTGACCAGCCCCGCCCGGGTCGTCCAAGTTGCCATGCGCATACGCTACGCAATGCTAATAGTAATATCGCTAGCGATCGTCGCTTGCCGACCGCAGAAAGAAACTGCGCTCGAAGAAGTCATCGCGACGCCAAGCGCCACCATAGAGATCGTCTACGTAACGCCGACTTCAGCGCCGACCCGCGTGCCAACCCTGGTCAGAATACAGCCGACCACGCCTCCCACATCTACACCTACGATGGCAGACCGTGCGGGCAGCCAGGTCAGCAATGACAGTGAGGTCGACTGCCTGGATATGCTCTTGCGCGCCTATACGGAAGCCGGCAACCATTGTCTGGGCGGTCCGAACGGTCATTTCTGTAACGGTGGCGGGGCGAGCTATACCGCGCCGGAGGAGAATCTATTGCCGAGCCCGGGCGCTGTGATAGACGCGGCTGCCCTTGATGGCCTGCGCTCGCTTGCCCTGGACGATGCGGCGGGAGGCGGCTTAATCTGGCTGCGCCTGGAAGAAAACATCCTGATGGATGCCCTTGTGATTGGGCAGGTCAGCATCCAAAATGCCGTATTGCCAGATAGCGAATTTGCCAAATGGCAGTCCTTCACTTTGGAAAGCGGCGCAAGCGAAGGGCGCTGCGAAGGTGCGCCCAAAATCGGCGCCATGGTGATGCAGGGGCGCTACGGGCAGACATCGCGCGTGGTGGTCAACGGCGTATCTCTCGGGATCGACGGCACAGTAATTGTCCTCACCCAAGACAGTACCGCCAAGTTTATCGCCATCGAGGGACAGGCCCGCCTGCTTGCCTTCGGACAGTACATAAATATGAACGCCGGCGAACAGCTAAATATCAGCTATGCGCCGGGCGATTGGCGGAAACCCGAAGGCTCCATCGCCAGCCCTTCCCTCTTTGAATACGAACTGGTCAAGGACCTGCCCATCGTGCTCTTTGACCGGCCGGTACCGATTCCGCAGCCCGGTTACGTGCAAACGCAAGGCGGCGTCAATATGCGCATCGCCCCCGATATCGAAGCCCAACTGCTCTTTCAAGTACCAGCCGGCGAGACCATGAACGTGCTCGGCATCAGCAGCAATCGCGAGTGGCTGCACATCCGACTGGGCAACGGTGAAACGGGTTGGATGAGCGCAGGCTTGCTTGCCAAAAATCTCGGAGAGATAAAAAAAGTCTATGATGTCACGCCGCCCCCGCCGCAACGATACGGCGAGCTAGGCAGCCGGGCCTTCGTTAACGTCGCTGCCGGCGGCAACCTGCGCGAAGCCCCGGATACCGCCTTTCGCGTTAAGAGCACCTTGCCATACGGCACCCAGGTGAAGCTGCTCGCGCGCAGTCCATACAGCCCCTGGGTAAAGGTCAACTTTGGGGGCGAAATCGGCTGGATGGCCCTGTTCACGCTGCGGACGGAATCGGTCATCACTTCGCTGCCCATCGACTACAATGTACCCTTGCCGCCTCGCGCTACCTCTACACCCGAATTCAGCTACGGGGGCGGCCACGCCTACCCAGATCCCAGCACCGGATATTAGCCGGCTACGACGCGAATGCTGGTCAGAGGAACACTGTCGCCGATAACTTCGCCCGTCTCATCGCTTACCCGGGGACGATAGCCGTTGCCGCAATCGTTCGCCGGCATCAACTCGCAGGTATACAAGCCGACAATCAACTGATACTCGCCCGCCGCTAGCTGCCCCGGCAACCGCAATTCGTAGGTATCCACGATATAACCTTCCGGCCCCCACCATTCGCTAATCGCCCGACCGGCCGGATGCAACTTGTCAACTTGCGCCAGGGGCGGTCCCCCCGTCGACAGATGCAAGAAGCTGGAGAAATTGACATCGATTTCCTCCGGCGCATACCAATAGACACGCAAGCGCAAGTGAGCGCCCGGGCGCAACTCATCGGCGCTAAGATCATAGCCTAGCACCTGCAAACTGTCGTCCAGCGTGAAGCGCACCCGATACTGTGCCGGCAAGGCCTCTCCGGGTGGAGAATGATGCCAAGCCAGTCCTTCCTGAAAGAAGACGAGGACGCAAAGCAGGGCAATCCCGCCCCCCAGCAGCAGGCCAGCGGTCGAAGCGCGTGAAAGCGGCGCGATCTGCCAGTACGGACGCGCCGTTGCGCGGCGTCGACGCAACAGTGTTGCAGCGGCGACGGACAGCAGCATCGCCACAAGCGACACCCACCCGGCTAAATCGCGGGCGGGCGTCGAGCCGAGGTACACGCGTATATTATGTTCTCCGGACGCTACGAGAAAAGTGATCAGACCGTGGTGCCGGGACGGTGTGATTTCGACCGGTCGCCCGTCAATTTCGACTCGCCAGCCAAGCCAATAGAAGTTGTAAATCTCGGCGACAAAGTCGTTGCTGGCCTCGATGCGCCACTCGTGCGATTGCGGCGAGTTATGAATCAGTTCGGCGTCGGACCCCGCCGGCAAGACTGAGTGATTCAGCTTGTCTACCGGATAGCCGTCGGCGTAGTCCAGCAGCAAGTGCGCTGTGGGATCGGGAACGGAATGGACATGACGCGGCCGATACTCGCCGGTGAATGTCGTGCCAAGCTGGCGCCTCGCCGCCTCTTCAGCGTGGTAGGCTTCGATCGACGTATCCAGCGTTTTATGACGCCATTCAGGTACAAAGAACAGGGGAATCGCCAGCACGATGGGAAGCGCGACCAACGATGCCACCAAGCTGATTTGCGGGCGCAAGTCGAGCTTTTCCAACCAAAGGCCGTTGGTTCCCCCGATGATCGCCAGGCAAGCCGCGACAGGTCCCAGCAGGCGCCAGGGAAACTGCAAGAACTGAATCGGCCGCAGGCTGTCCCAGATCGGCAACGAAGCCGGCATGACCAGAACCAACATTGCCAAGGCTATAATGGCAAAGAACAAGACGCCGAGGAAACTCTGCGGGTGCAGTGATCGGTAACCGCGAATGTACAGCGCCGCAGTTGCCGCCAGACCGAGCAGGGCCAGCATCCACTGCGCGACGCCCAGGATTTTCAATTCGCTCAGCCCGTTGATGGCGCCGGCGTCATGGATCGGCGGCGCGGCCAGCAAGTCCGGCAGCCTTACAAAGGCCTCTCGATAGTCCAGCAAGCCCGCCACTGTCAGGTTCTGCAAGTGTACGGAATCGCTTTCCAGCACAACCGGCAACCAAAACGTCGCCGCCGCCCCAATGCCCAGCGCCATCGCCAGCAATGACCAGGCAGCCGGGCGCCAAGCCATACGACTGGCTTCGCGATTCATGTGCTGGGGGATCGCCTCGAATGTGATCCAGGCTACCGTAATGCCGGTCAAAACCAGCGCCATCAGATTATGCGCGTTGATCAGCGCTGACTGCACCAGAACCAGCAACAAGAAGTTGGCCGGCGACGGTTTGTCGCGAAGCGCGTCGACGCGCCACAACAGCCAAGGGAATAGCGCGAAGGACAACAGTTCGGGATAGGTTCCTCTTGCGTAGGCTTCGGTATACATCAGATAAGGGCTGTATACGTAGAGCAGCCCGGCGATGATCCCGCTCAAGCGCCCGAATCGCCGCTTCGCGAACAAGTACATCCCGCTGCTGCATCCCAAAAGGCTGAGCGCCAGTAAAGCGCGCAATGCATTCAGGGCGTCCAGTCCAAAGACGACCTTGAACAGACCGGTGATGACGTAAGTCAGGCGCGCGTAGAAATGAAACAGGGGCGATCCATAGCCCAGGTAAAAACCTTCTGCCCAGGTCGGGAATAGCAGTCCCTGCGACCAACTGCGGTTCATCTCGGCCACGCGGTAGCTGTGGTAGAGCACATCCGGTCCATTGGGCAAGCCAGGGTTTCTAAGCAAAGGAATGACGGTGAAGAGCGTCAAAGCCAAAATCAATAGGAGCCCGGGATCGATCGATTTTCGGTTGCCACTCCAAGAGGGAAGGCGCATTATCTCGCTTGCGTACAAGATTTGCCAGCAATCCATCAGTATACAATGGGGCCAGGCGCCGGGCAATTTCGAGTCTCGAAGTGCAGGAGACGTCAAACTCGTATGTCTTGGTTGGCGTTTCCATGTATCTTTAAGTGAGTATCGCTAATAGGTTTGAGGAGAATCGACCATGTCGAGCGAACGAACGAGGCCGGAAGATTCTGCCTACAGGCGTCGTATCAACGCCTGGGCTTTGTACGATTGGGCGAACTCCGCCTTCGCGACCACGATTCTCGCCAGCCTGCTGCCGATCTACTACAGCACCGTTGCCGGCGCCACCTTGCCTAGCGAAGCTACCGCCACCGCCTATTGGTCGCTGACGATCAGCCTGTCGCTGTTTATCGTCGCCATCTTGTCGCCGATAATGGGCACCGTCTCCGATGTCATGCGCAGCAAGAAGCGCTTCCTGGCTATATTCATAGGCGCGGGCGTAGTCGGCGCCGGGCTGCTGATCTTTGTCAACACCGGCGACTGGCTGCTGGCCTCCCTGTTTTTTGTATTGGGCCGCATTGGCTTCGGCGGATCGCTCGTCTTCTATGACGCCCTGCTGCCCCACATCGCCCGAGCCGAGGACCGCGACTGGGTTTCGACCAGAGGCTATGCCCTGGGCTATATGGGTGGCGGCATTCTGCTGGCGATCAACGTTGCCATGTTCTGGTTCATCCCCGACAGCCTGTTCGAAAACGCCGGCGTAAGGCTATCCTTCTTGAGCGTCGCCATTTGGTGGGCCCTGTTTTCCCTGCCCATTTTGCGCCAGGTACCGGAGCCGCCGTCCGTGACGGTCGCATTGAGACGCGGCGAAACCGTCATCGGCGTCAGCTTGCGCCGCCTGCGGGATACTTTCCGCAACCTCACGCGCTATCGTGAATTATTCAAATACCTGGTCGCCTTTCTGATCTACAACGACGCCATCGGCACCATCATCGCGATTGCGGCAATCTATGGCGCCGAACTCGGTTTCGGCACGATCGAACTGGTATTGGCGATCTTGCTGGTCCAGTTCGCCGGAATCCCGTTCAGCATCATATTCGGACGCCTGCCCGCGCATAACGACGAGCGCGCGCCGTTCTACCTGGCATTTATTCTGATCAATGCCATTGCCCTGCCCCTGCTCGCTTTGGCGCTGGTCAGCGCCCTGCCCGATAACATTACCGGCGTTCCGCCCGTGCCCTATGTGACCGACGGCGACTATGTAGGCGAAGGCATATACCGCGTCGGCGGAGCGCCCTTCGCCGCCTCCGGCGCCTGGCATGACTTGTCCGTGTCCGGGGACGATCTGATCGGCGACGGTCTCGCCGGGCGCTTGACCGCCCTGCTGGCAGGACGACCCGACGACCTGAATTACCGGATCACGGATGAAGAAAACGCCTCCCAGACCCTGGCTTTCAACGGGAAAGCGATCGAATTGGAGTACCGATCCTCTCCCGACGGCGGCGTTATCGCTTTCCGACTTGATGGCGAAGTCTTGACCGAAGCGGCGGTCAACGGCGGCGACAGCGCGGCCCTGGATCCTGTTACCGTCGACACAGCAAATGACACCGTACGCTATGGCGAGACTTTCACCCTAGAATTGGACGAGCCGGGTCTGCGCAACCTCACCATCGTCAATGTCACTGACCAAAGCGAGAGCGCCCCCCCCAAGACAATTGCCCTGGGTCAAATTGAAGTCCAGCCAGCAGCGCGGGTAAGCAGCTTGCCGACGATCATCGGCATTATCGCCGCCTTCGAGCTCATCGCCTTGCTGGTAGCATGGCTTATTCGGTCGCGTTTCGTCACCTTATCCAACTGGCTGGATACCAGGCGCTGCATCCTCTTGTCGCTGCTGGTGTATTCGATCATCGCTTGTTGGGGATTCTTCTTGAACGCCACCTTGGAATTCTGGATGCTGGCTCTGATGGTCGCGTTGGTGCAAGGCGGCAGCCAAGCCCTAAGCCGCAGCCTGTACGCCAGCCTGTGCCCCAAGGCCAAGAGTGGAGAATTCTTTGGCTTCTACAGCATCATGGAAAAATTCGCGTCAATTATCGGTCCGCTGATCTTCGCCTTTGCCGCCATCGTGCTGGGCAGCAGTCGCCCCGCCATTCTCAGCTTGATCCTGCTGTTCTTGCTTGGCGGATATCTGCTCAGCCGCGTCGATGTCGAAGCGGGACAACGCGTCGCCCGCGAGGAAGACGCCGCGCACGGCCATGCCAGCGAGTGAATACACGGTCGCTCTGTCCGCGCCGGCTACCTTCGGGGCGGATCGTCAAGCACATCCGTCTGCGCCCGCAGCAGATCTACCACGCGGCTCAAATGACGAAGGCCCGCCAAGGACAAGCGGCGCGGCTGCGCCGCTGACGCGCGCATATCCTCCGACTCGTCGCGAAAGAAGGTGATGCTTCCCCGGCCCCGACCTTCTTGCCGGATACGTATCGCGCCTAGCGTATCGAGGCGCATATAGCGAACGATCCTGTTCTTGTGCAGGTCCGCCACTAGCACCCGCTGGTCGGTGATCGCGTTAACGCCGCCGGTCATCAGCCCGAAGGCGAAATAGAGCAAGATGAACAGCAGACATATGCCGTCCACGATCAAAAGCGGAATCACCAACCATCCCAGCGAGCCGGATTCCGGAAGCAGCGACGGCGCGAATATCAGCATCAGGATGGCCGCGTTAACCAACAAAGTGAAAAACAGCAGTATTTTGCCGAAGCCGCCGATGAGAGACTTGTCGCTCAGCTTGTCCCACCATAGCAGCGTCTCGCCCTCATCGAGCAGCGCCCCGATCTGCTCTGCCAAGTCCTGTTCGTCCACCTTACCGCGCGTCGACATAGAAAATGAAGCCCTGATCACCATTTGGACCGGCAGATATTATACGATAGCCGATCTGATATAATCAGAGTTTAACCTTTCAATCAGCGAACAGCAGGCAAGGGCTGATACACTTGAACTGCGCTAGCCCTGTTCTCTTGGAGGAATGCGCCATGCCCGATATCGGAAAGATCGCGCCAGATTTCGAGCTCAAGAACCAGGACAACGAACTGATACGGCTCAGCGATTGTCGCGGCAAAAGAGTGATCATCTTCGCATTTCCCAAAGCCAACACCATGGGCTGTAATAACCAGGCCTGCTCTTTCCGCGACGTATTCCCGCAGATCGCTTCCAAAAATGCCCTTGTCTTCGGCGTCAGTTCCGATTCCACGACCACACTGGCCGCCTGGAAAAAGCGCAAGCAACTGCAATACGATCTCTTGTCGGATCCCCAGCACAAGATGCTGGACGCCTGGGACGCCTGGGGCATCGACCTCAAGCTGTTCAAGTTGCCGCTGGGGGCGACGCGTTCCTATTGGGTAATCGACGAGAAGGGCATTCTGGTCGATCAACAAATAGGCGTTCGCCCCGCGGAAAGTGTTGAAAAAGCGCTCGCGAGCGTCGGGAGAATCGCGGGCGCCCTGTAAGTCAGACTACCTGCTTCCGCTTAACTCCTTGTATTATGGTGCGCCGGACAAACCAAGCGCGAAAAGGACAGCATAATGAAACTTATCCTGATCGGATTTGGCGCGGTCGGGCAGGGATTCGCCGAAATCTTGCTGGAAAAATGCGCCGACCTTAGCGCCAGGCATCAATTCTCAGCCGATATCGTCGGCGTCGTGACCGCGTCTAAAGGAAATCTTTACCATCCTGACGGTTTGGATATCGCGCATCTGTTGCGGACGGCAGCGACCGGCTCCTTCATGGATTATCCCGAAAGCGAGCCGCTCCGACGAGACTGGGACGCAAGTGACATGATCCGGCGCGGCAGCGCTCATGTCTTGCTGGAAGCCAGCCCGACCAACCTGCAGACCGGCCAGCCCGCCCTTGCCACCTGTCACCTGGCCCTCGACCAAGGTTTGCACATCGTGCTCGCAAATAAGGGACCGGTGGCGCTGGATTACGCAAGTCTGCGGGAAAAGGCCGCCGCCGCGGGGCTCCACATGCGCTATGAAGCGACCGTGATGGCGGGCACGCCGACCATGCACCTGGCCGAAGACGCCCTCGCCGGCTGCGAGATTCGCTCCGCGCGCGGCATCCTCAACGGCACCACCAACTACATCCTGACGCAAATGGAGAGCGGTATGACATATGCCGAAGCCCTGGCCCAGGCGCAAGCCTTGGGTTATGCCGAGACCGATCCGGCGGGCGACGTCGAAGGCTGGGACGCGGCGGGCAAAGGCCTGATCTTGGCGAACGCCCTCTTCGGCAGCTCATTGACGATGCATGACCTCGACGTTACAGGCATCACGGACATCAGTTCCCGGGATGTCGACCAGGCGCGGCAATCGGGTCAACGCTATAAATTGATCGCTGAAGCAAGGCCTGATGGGGGCGCGGTTTCTCCACAGCGCCTGCCCCTGAGCGATCCCTTGACCAGCGTCGGCGGATCCACCAACGCCATCACCCTCGATACGGATCTGCTGGGCCGGGTCACATTGATTGGCGCCGGCGCCGGCAAGCTGGAAACGGGATACGCGCTGCTCGCCGACTTGATGGCGATACAGCGCGCGACATGAGCTTCCGCAGCCTGTGAAACTCCCGCGAGGCTATCGCGTATACACCTATACTTGGGGCCATAACGCTTTTGATATTATTGAAGCCTCTATGCTATACTGAACTGATAATGGAAGTGTCGGCAACATAGGTCAACAAGGGGAAGATACAAACATGCCATCCATATTACAGAAGGTTCAAACGCTTTTCAGCGCCAATATGCACGGCATGATCGACCGTGCCCTGGAAACCAACTCGCTGAAAGTCATGGACGAATACATCCGACAGGTCGAGCGCAATCTGGATGCGCTTGAAGACTCGGCAGCAACCGTCGGCGGTTCTGTACGTACATTGAAGCGCAAGTATGAAGAGTTCTCCAATCAGTCGGATAAGCTGGACCGCGATATCGATACCTTAATCTTGCGCGGAAAAGATGACTTGGCAGCCGCGGCGCAGGCAGAGTTGAATACCAAACAGGAACTGGCGCAGGAATACTACGAACAGTGGCAGTCGCAGGAAGAGCAATATCAAGGCATGTTGAATATGCGTTTGAAGCTGGAAGGTCGCCTGACCACCATCAAGCAAGAGCGCGAAAAGATGCGGTCCCTGCTGGAACTGGCGGAGACCAAGAAGGTCATGACAAAGACGCTCAAAAGCATGGACAAGCTGGATACCTCCGGCGATCAAGAGATCGATACCCTGCTTGATTCCATCTATTCGCAGATCGACCAGGAAGACGCCCGCGCCGACTTGGCCAGCCGCAAGCTTTCCGATCAAATCGAGGATACCGTTGGCATCGGCCAGGTCGAACTCCAACTTGAAGAGCGCAGGCAACGATTGCTCAGCGACAACTGATGACGATAAAAACTCTGCGTCGATGGCAGCAGCCATTGAACGAGTCGCCAAATGCATTTCCCCAAAGCCGGGGCGCGATCGTGAATTGAACCGGAGAAGCCATGTCTAGCAACGAAAACGCGAGACAAAAGGTCTTTGGCACGCTCTTGGCAAGCGCGCTCTTGCGCTGGGAGACCCTGGTGACCATCATGGTCACCGCGATTCTGTTTCTGTTCGTACAAGACGTGAACCTGCCAATGCTGGAGTGGCAACCCTGGTTTTGGCTCGTCCTTGGGGGCTTGGCGGAATCGGTGCTGATCGCCGCCACGCTGAACGACCCGGAAGCGACCGAACAAGCTCTGGCGGAAGATTTCGAGCGCGAATACGACCTGCGTAATATCCGCAATCGCGTCTCCCGCGAGCGGCTGCGCGATGCCTTCGAATACCGCCGCAATATGCTCAAGCTCGCCGATCGCAGCAAGGGCGCCATGCGCAATCGCCTGCGAACTTTGGTCAGTGACGTCAGCGACTGGATCACATACATGTATAATCTCGCCGAACGCATTGACCTCTCCGAAAGCAACGATCTGGTGTTGCGCGACCGTCAGCAAGTCCCGCGCAAGATCGAAAGCGTCAAGGCGCGCATCAAAAAAGAGCCGGATGAACACGCCCGCCGCAGCCTGCAGGTACAGCTGACCCACCTGCAGCAGCAACACATGAGCCTGGAAGCGACCTTCAGCAGCATAAAACGCGCCGAGATTCAACTGGAAAGCACCCTGTCGGCGCTAGGCACCGTCTATGCCCAAATGTCCCTGCTCGGCACAAAGGAAACCGATAGCGCCAAGGGACAGCGCCTGAGCATCGAGGTCAAAGACGAAATCGACAAACTGCAAGATACCATCGACGCCATGGACGAGGTGCAAATGCAAAGCCTGCGCCTGAGTTCCGAAGTGAAAGACGAGATCGACCGGCTGGTCAACGAAAGTTACGAAGAAGACGAACAACTGCTGAGCCAGCAACAATAGCCGACCCATCCTCGACCTCAGCGCTTCAGATACCTCAGCGAATACTTCATACGTGTCTGTTTCCGAGTTATCCTTGGCATGTTTATCATTCACATCAAGGAGAATGACATGTCCGTCATCAATTGGTTCGAAATCCCGGTATCCGACTTTGATCGCGCCAAAACATTCTACGAGGCTGTTTTGAACACGCAGCTTTTCGTCAACGACCAGCGCGAAACCATGGGCAGCATGCTCGGCGTTTTCCCCCATGACGGGCGCGTGGGCGGCTGCCTGGTGCACAATCCCCAGTACGGATATACGCCTTCGACCGAAGGCACGCTGGTCTATATCACCGCCACCGGTGATTTGGATCTTGTCTTGGCGCGCGTCGAGGCGGCCGGGGGCGAAATCTTGCTGCCCAAAACGGCCCTGGGTGAAAACGCCGGCGGCGGATTTGTCGGCTGGGTACGAGATTCCGAAGGCAACAAGGTCGGCTTTTATTCGGAAGAATAAAGTTCAGTCGAATGATTCGACGATATGTTCACGTTTCTTCTTGCCTGGGATGAGGGAACCCAGGCCCTGAATAATACGGGGCGTTTCGCGCTCGATGTTGATGGTATCCTCCAGTAAGTTGACCAGGGTCGTCGCCAAAATAACCAGGGTCAAATACATGTAGGCTACCACGGCATAGGTCTCGACATAGCGGAAGGAGCGTCCTGAGGTTGTTTTCGCGATCTGCGTGATATCGCGAATGCCCAGGAACGCCAAAAGCGACGAATCCTTGATCATAGCCACAAAGTCGTTGCCCAAGGGCGGAAGCACATTGCGAAATGCCTGCGGCAATATGATCGACCGCATCGTCTGCCAGTAGGTCATCCCGACGGAATAGGCCGCCTCGAACTGGCCCTTTGGGATCGACTGGATGCCCGCGCGCACGGTTTCCGACATATAGGCGCCGTAGGTAATGGCCAAAGCCACAATCGCCGTACCCGCAGAACTGCCGCGCCAGATGAGATCGGGTATGCCCGGATCGTTCGCGAGGTTGCGCACGCCCTCGACCAGGTTCTCGTTGATCAAGTTTCGCAAAGCCGGTACGACAATGAAACCGGTGACGAGCAATACAACCAGAATCGGGATGCCGCGCATCACGCTAACGTAGACCGTGCAGACATTGTAGCCGCCAATTCGCATGACCCGCATCATCGCTTTGCGCATCGACTCGCGCGATTGAGGCGGCTCCGGCGGGTTCGAGCGTACGATGCCGACCACGACCGCAATCGACAGCGAACAAAGGTATGACGTAATGCTGACGAAAAGCGTCATGCCGACGCCTTCCATCAATTGCTGAAATATATTCGAGTAGATTTTGTCAGTGATGATGCTGATCGCCAGAAGAATGCCCAGCGCCACCAGGAAGAAAATCCAGTAGGGCAAGGTATAGAAGCGCGCAAAGCGCATCGCCCGACCACGAGACTCGGCGATGACTTCCTCAAGATCGGGCTCTTTGCCTTTCCGCTTCTCGCGCTGAGGTGCAGATGCCTTTGTCGTCATGTCTTCCTTTCAGCCAGGTAATGCAACTGTCGCACTGTAAAAGCGGGACAGAATTTATCCTGTCCCGCTCTTATGTGTACAATCAATTGTTCGATCTATTCTTGACCGCAAGGCCCCGTAGACATGCCCCACTTGTCATTGATTGATTTCATTGCGCCATCAGCCATCATGCTCTCCAGCGCCGCGTTGAAAGGCTCAACCAGGTCCGAGCCTTGTGGGTAAATAAAGCCCAACTGCTGCTTGATCAAGTCATCCGGCAATAGCTTGATCTTGTCGGCATTCAGACCCGCGTAACCTTGACCGGCAACGTCATCAATGACAACCGCGTCAATATCGCCGGTGATCAAAGCTTGTACCGCCAAGCCGAACTCTCCATAGCCGACGATACGGCTCTCGTCGCCTCCTAACAATTCGGTGGCAGCGATATAATTGGTCGTCGCGACCTGTACGCCGAAGACAAAATCACCGGCCACAAATTCTTCGGCGCCACCGAAACGATCTTCGTCTAGGCGCACCATCATGCGTTGGACGACGTCGTGATAACAAGCGGAAAAATCGACGATCTCAGCGCGTTCTTCCAGGATGGTAATGCCGTCCGCAGCCATGTCATATTCGCCATTTGAGACCGCGACGATCAAGCCCTCCCAACTGGTTTCAATGTATTCCGGGACACAATTCAGCCGCGCGCAAATCTCGCCCAGCGTATCGTAGTCCCAGCCAACACCCTCGCCCGTCTCTTCGTCAATCACGTTGAATGGCGGATAGGCGTTCTCCACCGCCACCGTAACTGTCCGCCCGCCTAAGTTGGGCAAGGCCATCTCTTCCACCACACCGCACGGTTCTGTGGCCATGCCCCACTTGTCATTGATGGCTTTCATCGCGCCGTCCGCCATCATACTGTCTAGCGCCATGTTGAATGGCTCAACCAGGTCCGAGCCTTGTTCATAGATAAAACCCAGTTGCTGCTTGATTATGGCATCCGGCAGCAGCTTGATCTTGTCATCGTTTAAACCCGCGTATCCTTGACCGGCAACGTCGTCAATGACAACCGCGTCAATATCGCCGGTCATCAAAGCTTGTACCGCCAAGCCAAACTCCCCGTAGCCAACGATGCGGCCCTCGTCGCCCAACAACTCGGTGGCGGCGATATAGTTTGTCGTGGCGACTTGTACGCCGACGACAAAATCACCGGCGACGAATTCTTCAGCGCCTGTGAAGCGATCTTCGTCTAGCCGTACCATCATTCGCTGGACGACATCATGATAGCATTGCGAAAAATCGACAATTTCGGCTCGTTCATCCAGGATCGTGATGCCATCCGCAGCCATGTCGTACTCGCCGTTCGAGACTGCGACGATCAAGCCCTCCCAACTGGTTTCAATGTATTCCGGGACACAATTCAGCCGCGCGCAAATCTCGCCCAGCGTATCGTAGTCCCAGCCGACTCCCTCGCCCGTCTCTTCATCGATCACGTTGAATGGCGGATAGGCGTTCTCCACCGCCACCGTAACTGTCCGCCCTCCCAGATCGGGCAAATGGTCGTCCGCTAGCGCAGACGAAAATGGCAGCGCCAATAACAAAACTGCAACGATCAATAAGCACCTTTTCATCGCTTGATCTCCTCCTGAAAACCCTCAATGTCCGCACAGTTCATTGCGCGGTCAACTCATTGTAACACGCTTGGATTTCTCCTCATATACTTCGGCCGCCGCTTGGTTAATCGGGACAGAGGCGTTATCATCTGACGTTAGTTTCAACCCTTTAGCTTTGATCGCGCCCAACAAGCATTGGCTGCCAAGCTGGGCGCCCGCCGGCAGTGCGGCTTCTGACCGGACCTGCGGAAGGCGATAGTGATGACCGTTTCCCACTGGCAAACAACCGAGCAGACACATCGCGAGATTGATTTCCTGGTCGTTGGCGCCGGCCTGGTGGGCAGCGCTGCCGCCTTTTTTGCGCGCCAAGCGCATGATCGAGACGTCGTGATCACCGATGCACGCGATGTCGGCCTGGGCGCCAGCGGGCGCAATGCCGGCTTTATGATCAGTGGCCTTGATATCTATTACCATCGCGCCATTGAAGAATACGGTCACGACGCGGCGCGGGAACTGTGGTCGCTCTCGAACCGCAGCATGGAGCTATGGCGCGAGTTCATCCGCAACAGCCCTTTTGATGTACCCCTAGACAACAGCGGATCCATGCTCTTGGCGGAAAGCGAAGCGGAAGCGAAAGAACTCGAGTTGGCGGCGGCCGCCTTGACGGCGGATAAAATCGCCATCGAATACTATGACAAGGACCCTTTGCGCCGCGGCTTTTATGCCGGAATCGAACAGCCGCTCGATGCCGGCGTTCAGCCCTATCTCTTGGCGAAGTCGGTGATGACGCAGAGCGGCGCTGAACTGATACCCAACAACGAACTCTACCGAATTGAGCAGCATGACGATGACGCGGTTCAGGTTTACACACGACAATTCGTATTCACGGCCCGCCATGTGCTGCTTTGCACCAATGCCTGGTCGCCGACGATCGATCCGTTTTTTGTCGGCAAAGTGATCCCTACTCGCGCGCAGTGCCTGGTCACCGAGCCCCTGGATCATGTGCCCGTCCCCTACTGCGGCTATAGCGACTATGGCTATATGTACTATCGCAGCACCTTCGACGGCCGTTTCTTGCTGGGCGGCGGACGGCAACATTACAAATGTGAAGAAGACAACACCACTGAAGATCGACTGAATCCAAATGTTCAGGCATTTCTGGACCGCTACCTGGCCCGATATTTTCCCGATGTTACGGCGCCCGTCGCGCACCGATGGTCCGGCATTATGGGCTTCAGCGTCGATGGACTGCCTCTTGTCGGAATCTTGCCGGGCAAAAGTCGCGTCGGATGCGCCGTAGGCTTCACCGGGCACGGTTTGGCCATGGGCGCCGCTTCCGCTGAACGGGCCGTGGACGCCCTGCTCAACCGGGTTTCTGCCGGAGCGGTAGATATCACGCGCTTTGGCTGACAGTTAGCGATCATAGTCGCTAAGATAGCGACGGGTCAGCCAAGGCTGACCCCTACAGATATCATTTACGTTAGAAAACTGTAGGGGCGAACAATCTGGTCGCCCGCCGCCGCGGCGACT
>JAPOOU010000184.1 GCA_026713245.1 Chloroflexota bacterium | reverse complement strand
CTCCGTCAGGCGCAGTTCATCTTGCAATATCAACTGCAGGTTGCGCGCGATCCGTCGTGATAGCGGGCCCGATTCACCCAGCGCCGCGTCGAAGGGCGGCACGGTGATACTGTCGACGCCGGCGATGGCGGCCGCCATCGCCTCGCTAGTCGCGCGCAGAATATTTGTATGGGGATCAATTTGGGATTTGTTCCGGCTCGCGCATCGGGCGTGAAGCTGAATCTTCTGCGCCTCATCGTCGCCGCCAAATGCGCGCGCCACCTGCGACCACATCGTCTTTATCGCGCGCAGTTTCGCGATTTCCATGAAGAAATTTTCGCCGATGCTCAAGAAAAAGTGCATCTTTCCGGCGACCTGACAGACGTCCAGGCCGCGGGCGGTCATTTCCCGAAGGTACGTAACACCGGTCGCCAGAGCGATTGCCAATTCCTGCACGGCGCTAGCGCCGGCGTCGTGATAGGCGTCGCCCCGCACGGCGATAGATCCGAGCCGCGGTGACCCCTGGTTTACGTCCCTCGCGTGCTGGGCCATGCGCTCGAATATGTCGCTCGGCGCGCTGCCGGTTAGGGCCAGCTTGTGCAGCGGATCATAGCCGATACAGCCGCTCAATTGCGCCAGCGCTTCCGCCCCGAAAGCGGCCCCAAATAACCGGCAGGTATTCAAGGCACTGGCGTCATCAGCGATCAAAAGCGGCGCTCGGCTTAAGTCTATTTCGGCGAGGGCAGTCTGTAGATCGGCAACCGTCTCGGTGCGCGGATTCGCGCCGAAGACGACGGCTGTCTGTCCATTCGCCAGGGCATCATGCAGGGCTAGATTGAATGCCTGCGGGTCGGGAAGATCAATTTCCTGCGCGATGAGCCAGGGACGCTGCAGGTAGCCGGCCGCTCGCGTCCCGCGCAGGTAGGGGTATTGACCCGGCAGACCCTCGCAACCGGAAATTCCATCGAGATCTTCCGCCGTCGCGACAGGAGACAATTCAAAGCCTTCATAGCTGCGTGTGGTCAAGGAATCCAGCGACCGTCCCCGCAGGGATTGTTCAATCGCCGCGATCCATGCCTCCCGCGACGCCCGGTCAAACTCGGCAAAAAGCGGGGTGTCTTTCGTTGTCCTCATCGCCCGTCCTCAGCTCGAAATGCGGCTCATTATAGCGCCTGAAGCGCGGCTGTGGAATTGCGCAAGGGGCGGATGCCTTGCAATCACGGCTGGACTTTTTTTCCACGGAGGACACCGAGGGCGCCGAGAAAAGCTGGCAAAGGCTGATGAATACCGAGGTCACCATGTCACATGCAAGGCGACGGGACCGCGAAAGGAGATGTTGCGCGTGTATGCGATCTGCTGGTCGGGCAATAGGCGCAAGTCCGGCAGCTCCCGCGTCAGCGTCTCCAGCAGAATGGCCATTTCCAGTCTCGCCAGGGGCGCGCCCACGCAATAATGAATACCATAGCCAAAAGCGAGATGGTCTTTCAGATTCTCGCGCGCCGGGATGATCGCGTCCGGCTCCGGAAATACCTTCTCGTCGCGATTGGCGGAGTTGAGCATCAAGAGCAGATTGGCGCTCGCCGGAATCTCGACGCCGCTGATGACGCTGTCTCTCGCCACCAGACGGCGCCAGGCGCAAACCGAAGGATCGTAGCGCATCATCTCCTCGAGGAATTGCGGGATCGTCTCCGGTTGCTCACAGAGCCGTTGCCACAGTTCTCGTTGCGACAAGCAGTGAAGCAGGGCGTTGTTGATTTGCGCTGTGGTTGTCTCGTGGCCGGCGACCAGCAAGGTGATCATGCAACTGGCGATCTCGTTGAGCGTCAGCACCTGGTCATCGCCGTCGCGCATGCGGATCAGATCGCTGGTCAGGTCGTCGGCGGGGCGCTCTAGCTTGCCGCGAACCAGGTCGACGACATAATGCCAGAAGGGGATGAGCCGCCCCGTCATCTCGATCTGCTCTTCGGCAGAGGGCCTGCCGTAGTAGAGCTTGATGCGGTTGCCCGCCCAGGCTTTTACCTGCGGCACATCGGCGTCGGGCACCCCCAAAACATGAAACAGGACATAGGCTGGGTATTCAAAGGTGAGTTCGGCGACGATATCGACCGGCGCCCGCGCGTTGAGGCGCTGGACCGACTGTTCGGCAATCCGGTGGATGGCGGGCGCGAAGCTCTTCATGCGGCGCGGTGTGAAGAGCCGATTGACAAGCGCGCGGATGCGGCTGTGGCCCGGCGGCACATTGTTGGAGAGCACGGGTTCCGGGCTGTAGTCGCCCTCGGCCAGCAGCCGCGTTACGGCATCGGAAAACGGGACAATGGGACTGATGGTGTTGGAGGCGGTATAGGTCTCGTGGTCGCGGAAGATCGCTTTGACATCGTCGTAGCCCGTCACGACCCAGTAATCGATAGCGGGACTGTAAAAGACCGGTTGTTCCCGCTGCGCGCTAGCCAGCAGTGGAAAGGGATCGCTCAGGTCGAGCGGGTCGAAGCCGTCTCTGAAACTGCTGATTGGGCAGCGCATGTCTTTGCCAGTGTTTAGCTTTGCGTTTGGGTCATCCAACCAATTGCTGCATTTGATTAGATTCGACGATTCGTTCTTTTACAATAGGGATTGGCAGTTATCGCCCGGCAATTCAGTGGGTTGAGGTCCTGCTTTGCGGAGACAGCAAACGGACGAGTTGGTTACATGTCCGTTGCTGCAGAAGCCGGAATCTAGGCATTTTCACGCCACGCGCCAACTTTATGCCGCACGAAGGCCAGGATCCATCGCGAGCCGATAATCATCGTCGCGGCGAGAGAATTGAACAGCACGTCCATGTTGTCATAAACGCGGTTAGGCAAGAGCGACTGTATGCCCTCGTCCAGCCAGCCCAAGAGTACAGATATGATCAAAGCGAGGATGGCCGGCGCCGGGACGCGGCGGCCGTTTTCGCGGCGTTCCAGCAGCGCCTCGTGCACCAGCGCCGCCACCAGGCTGTATTCAAAAAGGTGGGTGCGCTCCTCCGGCGTCGCGATTCCAATCCTCAGCCACGCCATCATGTACACAATGACTATGCCGACTCCCACCGCAAGCTCGGCGCGGCCGGGGCGCCGTCTGACAAAGAGTATCGAGATCGTCACCAGCGACCACAATGAGACCACAAACATCGTAGCTGTGAGGCTGTTACGCTCACGGAGCAACGCGGCAATGGCGGGCGCATTCCCCAGGGTGGCGTAAATCGCTATCAAGACGATGAGTAGCGCTGTCCAGAGCCGACGTTCGCGACTGGAACTGAAAAGCGGCATGGCGATCACCCATGATTTTAAGCGAATACGCAGGCGGGAATTAAATGTTGCAAGCCAAAACTGAATCGACACATGATCTGCGGAGTCTTTGGCTATCTGGACAGAGGGTCGATGGCAAACGATTCCATGTTAGCGCCGGGCGCGGGCGAGCACGGGGAATGGGTCGCTCAAATCGAGCGGGTCGAACTCGGCACTGAATGGACATTTCGAAGTGACTTTCACGAGAATTGCTTCCGCTGCGAAAGGTTACACAAAGTTTACACACTGTTACTCAATATGAATTATAATCCAGCCCTGACCGTTGGCGAAAGTACTCTGGAGATATACGGCATGAGATCGATCAAACTCGCAGTCTTTTCAAATGAGAGCTTTGTAGCGGCGTTGGCGGAGCATCTTCTGCCTTGGGACCTCGCCTACGCCGCTAACTTCCTGGCGGACGAATCATGAGCGCGGAAGCGATCCTTCAGCGGATGAGACGCGCTATGCTTCTCATCATCATCGGAATCTGCGTTGGAACATTCCTGGAACTTGTGCTCACGGAGCACACGGGCGAACCCGCGCAATTTATTCCGTTTGTCTTAAGCCTATTAGGCGCGCTGACTGCGGGGGCGGTCTGGTTCCGACCCCAACGGCGGACGATACGCTGGCTTCGCATTGTCATGTTTCTGACGATAGCAGGCAGCTTATTCGGTCTATTTGAGCATTTCAAGCACAATCTTGAATTTGAACTGGAAACCGATGCAACAATACAGTTTGCTGATGCCATACTTCCAGCTCTCATGGGCGCCAACCCTGCGCTGGCGCCTGGAATCCTTTTTCTGGGCGGCGTCTTGGGGATTCTGGCGACTTGGCAGCATCCGGCATTGAAAGCCGAAAAGTAGCAGCAGTTTATTTCAGCGTACGACTTCCATCACCAATTGCCGAATCTCAGCTGTGCTGATGTCGGTTTCTTCGAATTTGCTGTAGATGGTCAGCAAGGTGGCGACATCTTCAATCTGCGCGTAATAAATGACGCGGAAGCCGCCGCTCTTGCCCCGTTCTAACTGAACTAGAAGCCTATCAACTTCATCAGTCGTTCTGCGATATTTGCGCTCGAGCCGCTCAAGCTGCTTGCCAAATAGCGGATGATATCTAACTGTGGTCGGCATCGCCGTAGATTCTGCGACGAATCGCTTCAAGACCCTCCCGCGCCGGAATCCCTTCTTCGCCGGCAATCGCATCACGCAAGGCGATGCGCAAGTCCGCTAGCAGTTCTTCTTTGGTCGGCTCGCGGTCGTCGTCTTGCTCAAGCGCTGGCGGCGTTTTGGTCGCAGTCGTATTCAGTTTGTCGGGATTCATAGTGTGCCTCCAGAATTCTTGGCCTGATTATAGCGCAAGCAGATGCGGCAAGCGGGTCTCATAGTCACCGGGCTTCGTCAGCCTCACGCGCTAGCTGCTGGATTTCCTTTATGCTGATATCGACATCTTCGCTTTTGCTGTAGATTGCAAGCAACGTTACAGTATCGGCGATCTGCGCGTAATAAATGACGCGGAAGCCGCCGCTCTTGCCCCGCCGCGCTGATCTGTTGGGCAGGCGGACTTTGTAGACCGCATAGCCGACGCCGGGGATGCGCTGGCCCGGGCGCTCGTCGTCTTGCAGGCGCAACACTAAAGGACGCAAGTCAGCGTGGATTGCGGGAAATTTGCGTCTTAACTTCCTTGTTCTCTTGCGAAATGTATGATGAGTGGCAACTCTCGTTGGCATCGACCTCGGTTTCGCTCTCTAATTCGTCCAAGAACTCCAACGCAGGCATCCCTTCGTAGCCTGCCAATACATCGCGCAGTCCGATTCGGATGTCCTCGAGGATTTCTTCTTTTGTCGGCTCGCGGTCGTCGTCATCCTCAAGCATCGGTGACGCTTGGCTCAAAGTTGGATTCTGTTTGTCGGGATTCATAGCATGCCTCCTGAATCGTTGCCTGAAAGTATAGCGTAAGCGGGCTGGGCTGGACAAGCGGCGCTATTCATTTTGACGCGGAATCGGTTATCATTGCCGCAATAACGAAGGTCTTTAGCTTGGAGGTTAACGATGACGATCAAACTAGGCATCATCGGCGTCGGCCGGGTCGGGCGCCTCCATGCCAGTATTCTGACAAGCCGCGTGGCAAATGCCAGGCTGCTGGCGATAGCGGACATCTTCCCCGAAGCCGCCAAATCCGCAGCCGAAGCATATGGTATTCCCGACTACAGCAGCGATGCCGGCGAGTTGATCAACAGCAGCGAGCTTGACGCCATCGTGATCTGCTCCTCCACCGATACCCATGTGGGATACATTGTCGAAGCGGCGGAGGCCGGCAAGCACGTCTTCTGCGAAAAGCCCATCGATCACGATTTGGCCGCCATCGACAAAGCGCTGCGCGCCGTTGAGGCCAACGGCGTCAAGCTGCAAGTCGGCTTCAACCGGCGTTTCGATTCCGGTAATGCGCGGGTCAAGCAGGCGATCGAAAGCGGCGAAATCGGACAGCCGCAAATGCTGTCGATTACCAGCCGCGATCCCGCGCCGCCGCCGATTGACTATATCAAGGTCTCCGGCGGCTTGATGATGGACATGATGATCCACGACTTCGACCTCTGCCGTTTTCTGCTGGGCGATGTCGCGGAAATGTACGCCATGGCCGATGTCATGGTCGATCCAGCGATCGGCCAAGCCGGCGATGTCGACACGGCCAAGGTTATGCTGCGCTTCGAAAATGGCGCGATCGGCACGATTGAAAATAGCCGGCAAGCTGTCTTCGGTTACGATCAGCGCCTGGAGGTCTTCGGCAGCGGCGGCGAGGCGCGCACCGGCAATGTGCATCCCAATCAGGTGACGATCAGCGACGCCAGCAGCGTTCGGCGCGATCTGATTATGCGCTTCTTTGTCGAGCGCTATTTCGAGAGTTATGTGGCCGAGATGAACGCCTTTGTTGACGCCATCGAAAACGACACGGACGTGCCGGTCAATGGCGCCGACGGCCGCGCGCCGGTGTTGATGGCGATGGCGGGACTGCGCTCGCTGCGGGAAAACCGGCCGGTGAGATTGGATGAAATTTAGGAGTGATAACGATGCGGCAATGTCGCCTTTCTAACCCCATCCCCAGCCCTTCCCGAATGGATTGGGGAAGGGAGCTAGATCGCCAAGCAGAATATGTCTATAACGTAAGCAAGTCTCCCCCATTGCAATGGGATTCTTCCCTCCGTGAGACGGGGGGACCGAGGGGGGCATTTAGAGGGGGTTGGAACCACGCATGAGCAAGACATATGATTCCCTGCACATGGGCCGCAGCTCCATCGACCTCTACTCCAATGACATCGGCACGCCCTTCGCCGAGATTGACAGCTTCGCGGCTTATGTCGGCGGCTCGCCGACCAATATCAGCGTCGGCGGCCGACGGCTGGGGCTCAAGACCGCCTTGCTGACCGCCGTCGGCGACGATCCCGTCGGCGATTTCATCTTGCATTTCCTCAAGAACGAAGGCGTGGAAACGCGCTTCATCCCGCGCAAGCCGGCGCACCGCACCTCCGCGGCGGTGCTGGGCATCGAACCGCCGGACAAGTTCCCGCTGGTCTTCTATCGCGACAACTGCGCCGATATCAACTTAAACATCGATGATGTGCTGGCGGCGCCGATCCGCGATTGCGGCGTTTTTCAATTTGCCGGCACCAACCTGAGCCTGGAACCGAGCCGCAGCGCCACCATGTTCGCGGCGGAGACTGCGCGGGCCGCCGGCGCAAGAGTGGTCTTCGATGTCGATTTTCGCCCCGATCAGTGGCATGATGTGCGCGCTTTTGGCGTGGTGGCGCGGGGCGTATTGCGCTCGGTCGATGTCGTGATCGGCACCGAGGACGAGATCAATGCCGCCATGCTGCGCGACGAATCGCAGATGGAATTGACGCACTCGCAGGTCTCGGATACCAAAGTCGCGGGAGACACCCGCTCCGCCATTGAAGTTTTGCTGGGGATGGGACCGGAAGCGGTGGTGGAAAAGATCGGGCCGGAAGGCGCGCGGGTGCACCTGCGCGACGGCGAGATCATAGACGCGCCGGGTTTCCCGGTCGAGGTGACCAATATCCTGGGCGCGGGCGATGCCTTCGGCGGCGGATTCATCTATGGGCTGGTCAAGGGTTGGAGCTGGTACAAAGCGGCGCGGCTTGGCAATGCCTGCGGCGCCATCGTCGTCACCGAGCACGGCTGCGCCAACTTCATGCCGACCATGCCCGAGGTGGAAGCCTTTGTCGCGCCTTATGGCGGACTGGATTAATCAGTACAGGATTGAGAAATAGCATGGTCACGAAAACGAACGAAGAGGGCTGGATCACCTATATGAGCGGCGACGACTTGCTGGAGCGCGCCCGCGCCGAGCGAGAGGCGCTGGAGGCTATCTGGCGGGGCTTGAGCGCGGAAGACATGACGCGACGCCCGGGTCCGCATCCCGAATGGTCGGTGAAAGACTTGATCGCCCACATCACCTGGTGGGAACAATCGGCGACCAATCTGGTGTCGCGCGCCTTGAGCGGGGAGATGCTGGCCAGCCCGAAAACGACCGACGAGGTCAACGCCAGCGTCTATGAGGACAATCGCGATCTGCCGCTTGAAACCGTGCTCGAGATGTTCGAGGCGAGCTTCACGCCGCTGGAGAAGCTGTTGGGGCGCATGACGGACGACGAAATCAATGACCCGGAAGTCTGCAATATCCGCGATATGCCGCTGCTGTATTTTCTGGTCGGCAATACTTTCGCTCATTACGCCGATCATGTGGAGGAACTGCGGTCTTATGTGGAGAGCCTGCCCCCACCCGGGGTCCCATAAAGAGGGAGGGGCTTCAAGTGCCTTAGAGCAGGAATTGAGGATGAGGCAGATACAGGAAGGATCGACATGCTATACAACTCGGAAACAATGCTGGTGAAATCGAAGGACAGCGGCGACAGCGGGATCTTCGCCGAGGTCAGCGCCGGGCAAGCGGGCTGGGACTATCTCAACATGGCCGCCATGCGCCTGCGCCGGGGCGAGAGCTTCAGCGTCGAGACCCGCGCCCCTGAAAACGCCACGGTCATCCTGGGCGGCGTCTGCGATATCCGCAGCAGCGACGGCGACTTCACGAACGTCGGGCGACGTCCCGATGTCTTCAGCGGCATGCCCT
>JAPOOU010000205.1 GCA_026713245.1 Chloroflexota bacterium | reverse complement strand
TCCTAACTACAAAGTGTTGCATAATCTGAGTGTGAACAGACTGCATACTGATGAACGACATGATAAACGCCGACAACGCCCTGCAAGTCATCGCCTGCATCGTCGCCAGCTATTTGATCGGTTCCTTCCCGACCGCCTACTTCGTTGGCAAGGTCCGGAACGTCAATATCTTCGAGGTAGGCAGCGGCAATATGGGCGGCACCAATGTCGCCCGGGCCGTGGGCAAAGGCTGGGCGATCTTTACCGGGCTGGTTGATGTCTCCAAGGGAGTCTTCGCCGTCTGGCTGGCGCGAGATATCATCTTGGCGGAGCAGATCGGCGTGGCGACATCCATCTCCGCGACCAGCGTGGTTGTCGGGCACAATTGGTCCTTGTTCGCGACCGTGCTGACCGCGTCGATCAAAGAGGGCAAGCTGCGCTTGATCGTGCGCGGTGGCAAGGGCGCGGCGACCGCCTTCGGCGCCATGATGATGATCCAACCTTTTCAGAGCCTGGTTGCCGCCGCCATCGGCATCGCTATTATTTCCCGCACGCGTTATGTCTCGCTGGGCGTCTTGATCGGTTTCGCTGTGGCCAACGTCTGGCTCATACTTTTGGTCGGTACTGAATTCCAGAAACCGATCTTGCTGGTCTATGCGGTTGCGCTCAGCGCCATGCTGTTGCTGCGGCACCGGGGCAATGTGCAGCGCTTGCTGGCGGGTACTGAGCGGCGCCTGGGCGAGCAAGTCTCGAGTTGAATTTCGCTCCAAGCTAATCTATCCTCGCAATCGGTAATCTTCATTGAAGCCGCTCGGCGGCAGCGAATTTGGGCTGCCGCGCTCACACAAAATAATAAACCTGCTCGGCTACCGCAAATCGCGGTTTAATAAATAAGGGAGTGTCAACCGGGCAGTTTCCGACGGTTTCGAGTTGGGTTGTGAAATGCAGATCAATTCCCAAAAAGACCTGCGCGGCATGCGACGCATCGGAGAAATCTGCGGATTGACGCTCAAACTCATGCTGGACCAGGCAGAAGCCGGCATGAGCACCCGCGAGCTCGACGATATCGGGCGCGATTTCCTCAAGAGCGTCGGGGCGGCTTCGGCGCCGATCAGCGCCTATCGCTTCCCGGGATTCACCTGCATCAGTCTCAATGACGAGGCGGCGCATGGCGTCCCGCGCAAGGATCGCTTGATCCGCGAAGGCGACTTGCTCAACGTAGATGTGTCCGCCGTGCTGGACGACTACTGGGGCGATACCGGCGCTACCATCATCGTGCCGCCGGCCCAGCCCGCGCTGGAAAGACTGTGCCGCGCCACGCGCCACGCCTTGTACATGTCAATCGAAATGGCGCGCCCGGGGCAACGCGCAAATGCCATTGGCAAGGCGGTGGAGAGATACGCCAAAAAAAACGGCTATCGCACGTTGCGTCAATTGGGCGGGCACGGCGTCGGCCGTCATATCCACGAGAAGCCCTCTATTCCCAACTTCTACAACAGGCGCAACCGCGATGTGTTAAAGGACGGCATGGTGGTCACGCTGGAACCCTTCTTCAATACCGGTCGCGGTCGAATCAAAACCGAAGAGGACGGCTGGACCCTGCGCACGGTCGACGGCAGCGTCTCGGCGCAATACGAGCACACCGTCATTATCAACGGCGATGAACCTATCCTGGTCACGAAAGTCGACGGTGGTTATGTTTGAGCGTGTAAGTCGGTCGTGGCCGGCGCGGGCAGCTTTGGCAGATAATTTCGGAGACGTTGCAGCAGTCCAGTATGGCGCTTTTTCACCTTGTCGTTATCTATGGCGATCCACAATGCCTGCCTTGATCCAACCAGCACGACCAGTTTCTTGGCGCGGGTGATCGCCGTATAGAGCAGGTTGCGCTGTAGCATTCTGGATTGCTCAGTCATGACTGGTATGACGACAGCGGGATACTCCGAGCCTTGCGAGCGATGAATGCTGATGCAATAGGCATGCAGCAAGTCCTCCGCTTCGCTGAAGTCATAGGTCAACAACCTGTCATCCATCCATATTTCAAGCAGGCCGTCGTCGCTGTCGATACGGTTTATGAAGCCAATATCGCCATTAAAGACATCTTTATCATAATTGTTACGCGTTTGCATCACCTTGTCGCCAACCCGGAATGAGCGCCCGGCTATCTGGACAGGCTGATTGCATTCTTTGCCATTCAACTCATCCTGCAAACGGCTGTTGACGTGGTCGACCCCTATCCATCCGTTATACATGGGCGCTAACACTTGAATATCGCGCAGAGGATCAAGGTTAAATTGTTCGGGTATGTATCTCGTGACGAGATCCACCAGCTTATCTGCCGCTTCACGAGAAGTGGGTTTGCTTTTGAACAAGAAATCATTGCTAAGATTGCCTATGTATGGATCCTCCCCCTGTTTGATAAGTTGGGCATTTATGGTGATATGACTGTTGCCGCTCTGTCGGAATACCTCGTTCAGGCACGTCACCGAAGCGATGCCGCTGTTGATGACATTGCGCAGCACATTGCCCGCTCCAATTGATGGTAATTGATCAACATCGCCGACTAGCAGCAGATGCGTCGTCGGCCGCAGCGCTTTGAGCAAGCTGTGGAACAGTTGCAGGTCAAGCATGGACGCTTCGTCGATGACAATCATGTGAAATGGCAGCGGATTATTCTCGTCGCGCGCAAACCGTCCTGTCTCCGGCGAGAAGCGTAGAAGTCGATGAATGGTGCTCGCCTCCTCGCCGGTAGCTTCTCTAAGGCGCTTGGCGGCTCGTCCAGTTGGCGCTGCCAGCGCAAATCGATATCTGCCTTCGATCAAAGCATTAACTAGGATCTGCAGAATCGTCGTCTTGCCGGTACCGGGTCCGCCGGTCAATATACTGAGCTTGTTTGTCAACGATGTATGTATTCCTTGCCGCTGTTCACCAGACAATTTCACGCAATCTTTCTCACTTAACGCATCCAGGATACTTTGCCAGTGGACTTTACGATGCCCGTGGATGATTTTGCTCTTGCTGGCGACGAGAGCTTGCAGGCGGCTTGCCACGTCGGTTTCAGCATGAAAAAAATACGGCAGGTATATCGCGCGGATCAGTTTGCCATGTGTTTCATCATACAGGCGATCCTCCACTAGATTTCCGGAGAGTAACTGTTCACCGAGCGCCTTCTCCAAAAGCGTCGCTTCATCAACACCAAGCAACTCGCCAGCTTCCTTGATCAATTGGTCAGGCGGGGCGTAAGTATGCCCTTCGCGCGACAGATCTTTCAGCGCATGAGTTAAGCCCGTCCGCAGCCTATTTTCATCCAGAGCAGGCACACCTCTATTTTTGGCGATTTGGTCCGCCTTGCGAAAGCCGATCCCATAAATATCCTCCGCCAATTTATAAGGATTGTCTTCAATGATCTGCCGTGTCTCAGGACCATATTCATTAAAGATACGCTGAGCGGTACCGGCGTTTATTCCCAACCCTTGTAAATAAACAAGCGCATTACGTCTGATACGGTCTTTGGGCAAGGCATCAATTAGTGCTTCAGCTAAATCGGGACGCAAGCAGCTGACCTCGTAGATTCGTTGCGGCTCGTTGTCTAGCACGTCGAAAACCTTAGCGCCAAAGTAATTAACGATTTTTTCAGCGCTGCCCGGTCCTATACCCTTTACGATGCCGCTGCTGAGGTAACTAATCATGCCTTGGGGGCGTTGTGGCTTGATGGGGATGGCCTGCTGCGCCTCAAATTGTCTGCCATAGCGCACGTCATCGACCCACTTTCCGTTGAACTGTGCCGACTCGCCTCTTTGCAGCCGGGGCATTGTGCCGACTACATTCACTGTCTCTGTACGCGGCGGTGCATTCGGGTATCGTTTGTCGGGCTTGATCCTCAAGACGCAATAGCTGTCTTCTTCGTTGTAATGGATAATGAATTCTATCTCGCCTTGTATCTGTTGTTGTTCCATAAGAGTTGCCTGTACATCTGTCGCCGCTGTGATTATATTGTTATTTCCAGTTTCCGCTAAGCCTGTCTTAATACCCGCGCTCCCGAAGATCGCCATACAAGGCGGTTATGAAAGGAAAACCCGCATGATCCTGGGCATCGACCATATCGTCATCGCCGCGCGCGCGCTCGATTCCGCCATGGCAACTTATCGCCGTCTCGGCTTCAGCGTTGTCGCAGGCGGGGCGCATCCTTATGGATCGCACAATGCCCTGATCGGCTTCGAAGACGGTTCGTATATCGAGTTGCTGGGCTTTTATGTGGAGAGCCCGGCGCATCCCTGGTGGGACCTGCTGCACAAGCGCGGCGGCGGCTTGATCGACTTTTGCCTGGCCACCGATGGTATCCGCGCCGATCTGGCGGCCTTTCGCGCAGCCGGCGTGGCGGCGGGCGATCTGACCGAAGGCGGACGACTTCGTCCCGACGGCTACGCGGTTAAGTGGATCAACAACAAAGTCGGCGGCGAGTTTCAAGGGCTCATGCCCTTCATCATTGAAGACGTCACGCCACGCGCGCAGCGGCTGCCGAGTGAAACGGCGCAGGCCAATGGCGCGACCGGCATCCATTGCCTCAGCCTGGCGACGGAAGACGCGGGGAGATGCGCCGCTATCATGGGCGCGGTGTTGGGGCAAGACGGGCAACCGATCATGGACGATGAGCTGGGCGCGTCAGGCATGCGCTTCGAGGTCGGTTCGCATGTCCTGGAGTATTTAGCGCCGAGGGATTCCTCGAGTCCGCTGCATGCGCATCTGGCAAAGAAGGCGCCGGCGCCCTACCGCGTGAGCTTCAAGACGAGGGGTACGGCTGCGACTTTTGGTCCGTCGGAGACCGAGGGGGTTCGGATCGCGCTGGTGTGAATAGTCCCGGGCATCTATCCCCTGTGAAGGAGCGTCAGCCCCGCAACCGCGCCAGCAAACCACTATAACGCTCGGCGACTTTGTTGTTTTTGACCGCGATCCATAGCGCCCGCCGCGTACCCACCAGGACAACCAGTTGCCTGGCGCGGGTGATGGCCGTGTAGAGCAGATTGCGCTGCAGCATGATGTAATGTTGCGTCGCTACCGGCATGACCACCGCCGGATACTCCGAGCCTTGCGAACGGTGCGTGCTGATGCAATAGGCGTGCATCAGGTCGTCGGTTTCGCTGTAGTCATATGCTACGTAGCTGCCATCTATGACGATTTCCAGCGAGTTGTCATCGTCGTCGATGCTGTCTATGAAGCCGATATCACCGTTGAAGACATCTTTTTCGTAGTTGTTGCGCGTCTGCATGACTTTGTCGCCGACGCGGAAGACGCGCCCGCCCAACTTGACGCTGGCCATGCGGGGGTCGTCATTCAGTTCCCCTTGCAAACGATTGTTGAGGTTATCGACGCCGATCAGGCCACGGTACATCGGCGAAATAACCTGGATGTCGCGCACCGGATGCAATCCCCAGCGAGCGGGAATCCTCGTTCGAACAATATCTACCAGCATGTCCGCAGCCGCGTCTGGTTCGGCAATATTGAAAACGAAAAAGTCTTTGCTCTCGTTGCCGGTGTATGGCTCCAGTCCTTCGTTGATACGGTGGGCATTGCTGACGATATGGCTGTCATCGTCTTGTCGGAAGATTTGGTCGAGGCGCGTGACCGATGCGATGCCGCTCTCGATGACATCGCGCAGAACATTGCCGGCGCCCACTGACGGCAACTGATCGACATCGCCGACAAGGAGCAGGTGCGCGCTCGCTGGCAGGGCGCGCAGCAAGCTGTGGAACAGTTGCAGGTCCAGCATGGAGGCTTCGTCGATGACGACCATATCGACCGGCAGCGGGTTGTCTTCGTCGTGTTCGAAGCCGCCGATCTCGGCTGAAAAGCCCAGAAGGCGATGTATGGTGCTCGCCGGCACGCCGGCCGCTTCCGAAAGGCGCTTGGCGGCGCGCCCGGTCGGCGATGCCAGCTTGTAAGCGTAGTCGCCGTCATTGAGCGCGTGGATGAGCATTTGCAGTGCCGTCGTTTTGCCGGTGCCCGGCCCACCGGTCAAGACGCTGATTTTGCTGGAAAGCGCCGCGCGCACCGCGCCTTGTTGTTGCGGTGACAAGCCAACATCGTTGCTGGCGCTCAATTGTCGCAAGAAACGCGCCCAATCTGTATTGCGATGATCCTTAGTGATGATGCTACTGCTCCCGACCAGGGCGCGCATCCGACTGGCGACGCCTGTTTCGGCACGGAAAAAACGTGGCAAGTAGATCGCGCTGGTCGGCTCGGCGCCTGTTGGGACGCGCAGTCGGTCTTCCATGAGTTTGCCGGCGGTGACTTGTTCATGCAGGGCGATCTTCAAGGCTTGTTTGTCTTCAATACCGAGCAATTCGGAAGCGGTCTCGATCAACTGGTCTTGCGGGGCGTAGGTATGACCTTCGCGCGACAGCTCGTTCAGCGCGTGATGCAGGCCTGCCCGCAGACGGTACTTGGCATCGACTTCTACGCCCAGGTTCCTGGCGATCTGATCGGCTTTGCGAAACCCGATTGTGAAGACATCCTCCGCCAGTTGATAGGGATTGTGCTCGACGATCTTCTGCGTTTGCGCTCCGTATTCGTTGATAATGCGCCGGGAGATCCTGGCGCTGATGCCCAAGCCTTGCAGATAGATCAGCAAGTTGCGCGCGCTGCGGTTTTTCGCCCAGGCATCGATGAGATTGTCCGCCAGTTTCGTCTTGAGCGCGGGCACTTCATGAATGCGCTGCGGAGCTGTGTCGAGGATTTCGACTGTCTTCTCACCGAAGTGATTGACGATCTTTTCGGCGGTGCGCGGTCCGATGCCTTTGACGATGCCGCTGCTCAGATAACTGATGATGCCCTTCGCAGTGTGCGGCGCAATTGGTATGGTTTGCTCGGCGCGAAACTGGAAACCGTAGCGGTCATCATTGACCCAGGCGCCGCTGAACTGTGCCGATTCGCCTTCTTGCAGGGCCGGCATGATGCCGACGACGGTGACGGTTCCATCGCGCGCCTGCGCCCGGGGATATCGCTTGTCCGGGGTGATCTTGATCACGCTGTAGCCGTTGTCTTCGTTGAAATAGGTGACGCGTTCGATCGCGCCTTGTATTTGTTCGTCCATGCCGGGCCGTCCAGTATCAGTCTTTTCTGATTGTAGTATGCTTTGCGGATTCCGCTAAGGCAGATGTGTTGGGCCGAGCGGACTGCCGGTCTTTTGCCGATTGAGCATTACAGCGCAGCCGGTGTATATTGAAGCGCGTTAGTCGAGCACAGGCGCCAGGGGAAAGTCGAAATCATGAAAGCGGAGCAGCCGTCGCCACCCGATGCTGAAGACGCGCCCCCGTCCAGCGAACGGCAAGTTGCGGAACAGGAACGCACCAACGCCAACGTAGCGGGCGCCAGCGGCGTTCTCGCGCTAGGCAATATCTTCAGTCGCGTTCTTGGTCTGGCGCGCGAAACCATGCTCACATTTCTATTCGGCGCAAGCGGCGCTGTGGATGCTTTTCAAGTCGCCATTATCGTGCCCCGCGCTATCTACGACCTGCTCATCGGCGGACATATCAACGGCGCTATTGTTCCGGTGCTGAGCGACATCATCGTCACGCGCGGCAAGGATGAGTTGTGGCGCGTTGTGTCAATTCTTATCAGCCTGGTAACGGTGGCGCTGGCGCTGCTGGTGCTGCTGATCGAGATCTTCGCCCCGCAGATCGTAATGGCCGTCGCCAGCGGCGCCGACGCGGGCACCGTGCGGCTCGCCACCGATATGCTGCGCATGACCGCGCCAGCATTGATCTGCATGAGCTTGTTCGCCGTTTTCAGCGGGACGCTTTTCGCGTTGCGTTCCTTTGCCTTGCCCGCCTTTGCCGGCGTTGTCTTCAACGCCTGCACGGTGTTGGTGACACTAGCGCTTGTGCCGTCGATGGCGCTGCAAGCGAACCTAGGCGGGATCGCCAGCCTGTATCCCTTTGTGTTGACGCGGCCGGCGAGCGGCATCATGGTCGTTGCGCTCGGCTGGTTGATCGGCGCTATCGCCCAGATGGCTCTGCAGTTGCCCGGGCTGCAATTGCGCCGATTTCGTTTGAGCGTCCGCTGGCGTCATCCCGCGCTGCGCAGCATCGCCTTGCTCTATGCGCCGGTGATGTTTTCGCTGATCATGGACACGCTGATCATCCGGCCATTTAGCTACAACATCGCCAACCAGACGGGCGCGGGCGGGATCGCTTATATGGTTTGGGCGACGACGCTGATCCAGTTTCCGCAAGGTTTGGTCGCGACGGCCATAAGCATCGCCATCTTGCCGACGCTGGCGCGGCAATCGTCCGAGATGACGGCAGGCGGTCAGCGCGCGTTTCAGGATACCTTGGGGCTGGGGCTGCGCTTGACCACGACTTTGATCTTGCCCGCGGCTACGGGCTTGTTCGTGCTGGCGATCCCGATCATCGCCTTGCTATTCGAGCATGGCGCTTTCGGCGCGGCGGATACCCAGGTCACGGCGCAAGCGCTTCGTTTGTACTTAATCGGATTGCCTTTCGCCGCTGTTGATTTGCTCCTGGTTTACGCCTTTTATGCCCGCAAAGACACGCTGACGCCGGCGCTGGTCGGCGTCGTGAGTTTGGTATGTTATATGGGGGCCGCCTTGCTGCTCTTCGATTCTTTCGGCTTGTTCAGTTTAATGATCGCCGACAGCCTCAAGCATTTTGTGCACGCTTCAATATCTGGTTTCCTGCTTTGGCGGCGACTCGATGGCTTTGGTTCGCAGCGGATGGCGATAACGATTTTCAAGACGGCCGTCGCCTCGGTGATCATGGCGGTGGCAGCCTTGGCGACATTGCCATATCTGAGCGCAGCTTTTGGCGCGGCAAGCATCCTGCACGAGGCGCTGCTGGTGACTATGGGCGCGCTGCTTTACGGGAGCGTATTCCTGTCAATGGCGCGGGTATTGCGACTGGACGAACTAGCTTGGCTGTGGGACTTGTTGAGGCGTCGCATCACGGCTTGAGCGCGGCGCCAGGGTCGCGCGATTTGGACGTGAATCCTTATCGGTTGCAACGGATTAGCTCAACACCGAGACTAGTCCCAGAGTATGGTTGATCCCAGTACTGCCGAGCACGTATTGAAAACTCCGGCTGCCGCTTTTCGAACCCCTCCCCCGGCCCCTCCCCATTGCATTGGGAACGGAGTTAAGTCGCCAATTTATGCAATTATTTCCGCGACTAACTTGGTACTACGTCCGAGTTCTTGGCAGTTCAAAGAAAATTATGCAGAAAATAAGGGAAAGCTTTGTAGTGGCGACCGATCTGGTCGCCCGCTTTCCAGCTAAGAGTGCTTGGATAACCGCATTGAAAAGGACAAACGGAACGCTTATTCACCACTACCGGACAAGCCTTGTGGCGAACAAAACGGACCCAAATACCCGCCCGACAACAAGTGAATGACGCCATTTTGCCTACCAAACCACAACATAAAGACAAGCTATGTAAGGCTTGATTGGTATTGGGCTAATGTATCTCAACGTAAATTCAAAGAAGGCGCTAACTTTGAACAAGTGTCCTGATTTACGGAAAAGGTACTTG
>JAPOOU010000107.1 GCA_026713245.1 Chloroflexota bacterium | reverse complement strand
CTTTGGCTCGCCCGCAATCGCCACAGCATTTCCCGGTTTCCTGCCGACAGCCTGCCGCTGTCAAACAGGCATGTCCGATCCGGGCAGGGGGTACCCCCCCCGTATATACATACTGTATCTATACTGTTACTCTAAAAGGGGGCAAAATCAGGGCATTTTCCCAGCATTTGAGGACAAATTGCGCGCCAAACTTCTAGTACCGGACAAGCCTTGTAGGGGCGACCAATCTGGTCGCCCGCCGCCGCTGTAACTAGTGGTTTCGGGCGACATGGTATGTCGCTCCTATCGATCGTTGCTTTACTTTATTGGTTCTACTTCTGTGCTCTCTGTATCCTCTCTAACCAGGTCTTGTTGCGCGACTTATTTGAAACTGTTCTGATAGAATTCATGTGCAAACGCAGTGCGCTAGCGAGGATAAAATGTACAAAGTGACAAAGTACCCACATGGTACCTTTTCCTGGGCGGACAACAGTTCGACCGATCCGGAAGCGGCAAAAGCCTTCTATATGAATCTCTTCGGCTGGAGCAAGCATGAGGTTCCCATCGGCGAAAATATGACTTACACCGTGTTCCAGTTGGCGGGAGAAGACTGCGCGGCTCTGAGCGGCATGATGCCCGATCAACTGCAAATGGGCCTGCGGTCGCATTGGAACAACTTCGTGACGGTGGATAACGTCGATGCGCTGGCCGATGTCGTGACAGCGAATGGCGGGACGGTCGTCTACGGACCGGAAGATGTCTTCGACAGCGGGCGGATGATGCACATCCAGGATCCGACCGGCGCGGCGCTCAATTTGTGGCAGCCATATAACAGCATCGGCGCCGGCATCGTCAACACCGTCGGCGCCATGTCCTTAAACGAGCTTTGGACCCCCGATGTCGCCCGGGCCAAAGAATTCTATCATGCCCTCTTCGGCTGGGAATACGATCTCGACGGCATCTTCACCCGCATTTTCAATCGCGGACGCTTCAACGGCGGCATGCTCCAACTCGATGACGTCGAGCCAAACTGGCTGCCGCACTTCCACGTCGCCGATGTCGACGCCGCCATCAGCCGCGTCAAGGCGCTCGGCGGCGCCATTGAAATCGATAAGCAGGTAGATGCCGACGGCGGCAGATGGTCGGTCGTCGCCGACCCGGCCGGCGCCCTCTTCTACATCACGCAGTTGGTCAATGCGGACCCATGGGTAGAATAAACCCCTCGCTCAACACAGTGCTTTGGGCTGGGAGATGTCGTCCGCCGCTTGCTGCGATCCGGGACTGACGCCCGCGATTCCGCCGCTGCCGGGCGCTACTTGCCCTCATCAAAACAACTGATGCGCCAAATGTGCTCCTCGCGGTCAAGCAGTTCGTCGGCGGCGTCGGGACCCCACGAGCCTTTGCGATAAGTTTGCATCGGCGGCGCGGCGGGATCATTTTTCCAGCCTTCGATGACTGGATCTACGATTCTCCAGGCGCTCTCGATCTCGTCGCTGCGGATGAAGAGCGCGGCGTCGCCATTGATGGCGTCAAGGATCAAACGCTCATAAGCATCGGGTAATTCGTCCGCCATGAAGGCATCATCGTAGTGCAATTCCATATCCACGGATTTGGCAATCTGCTCATCGGGGACCTTGGCCTGGATGGTCATGTGCATGCCCTCGTCGGGCTGGATGCAGATCGAGAGCATATTCCGCGAGGCGTCGCCGCTCTCGGCCAGTTCGAAGATGCTATTGGGCGGCCGCTTGAACTGAATGTTCACTTGCGTGGTCTTGCTTTGCAGCGCCTTGCCCGAGCGCAAATAAAAGGGGATGTCCTTCCAGCGCCAATTGTCGATGAAGAGGCGCAGGGCGGCATAGGTCGGCGTGTCGGAATCGGGCGGGACGCCATTCGCCCCCCGATATCCCTCATATTGGGCGCGCACCGTATCGCCGAGACGAACGGCGCGGGCAGCCTGCAGCACTTTGACCTTCTCGTTGCGCAGGGCGTGGCCATCAAAGGCCGAGGGCGGCTCCATCGCGATCAGCGAGAGCAATTGCAGCAAGTGATTCTGCACCATATCGCGCATGACGCCGGATTTGTCGTAATAACCGGCGCGCGTGCCGACATCGACCGTTTCCGCCACGGTCACCTGCACGTTGCTGATGTGACTGCGATTCCAGATCGGCTCGAAGATCGTATTCGCGAAGCGCATGAACAAGATGTTCTGCGCCGTTTCTTTGCCCAGATAATGATCGATGCGATAGACCTGCGATTCGGCGAAGACGGCATGCACGGCTTTGTTGAGCGACTGCGCCGTCGCCAGGTCATAGCCAAAGGGTTTTTCTATGACGATACGCCGCCAGGGAGGGTCGTGTCGGCTGTCGGTGTCCCCGCTGTTCTCCCGCGCCATGTCCAGCCGGCCCAGGTTCATCACCACATCCTCGTAAAACTCCGGCGCCACCGACAGGTAATAGAGTCGATTGCTTGTCCCGTTCTCAAGCGCGGCCAAGTGGTCCTTCAAGTTCTGATAGGTCTCGGTATGCGGCAGGTTGACCTTGCTGTAGGACAGACAAGACCGGAAATGGCGCCAGTCGCTCTCATTGAATTGGGCGGCGGCGAATTCCTGCAACGATTGGCGAGCGTGTTCGATCAGCGTGTCGTCGGTCCAATCGCGGCGGCCGACGCCGACGATCTTGAGCTCTCGGGGCAAGCGCCGCTTCATATAGTTGTTGAAGAGCGAGGGAATCAATTTTCGCCGGGCGAGATCGCCGGTCACACCAAAGATGGCTATCACAGTGAGACGGTCTGACATGGCCGCTCCTGTTCTCCAGATCAGTGACGCGTATTCTAGCGTATGTTGGCGCTCGCAACGAATCCGCGTTTCGACGCGCCGCAAGTCGATTTGCAAGCGCGCAGCTTGCGTTTGCTCTGTAAGACAAGCGCGCAAGTGAATTCGTCGATAGAGATGGTATAATCGTGGCAACGGCATAAGGAGAAGGGCATCATGTCAGTCACTAAGGTTTTGCTACAAGCTGAAGCGCTAACGCCAAATGAACGCAAAGAATTGCTCAAATTGCTGCATGACCTTGTTGCAAAAGATGAGCAGAAGCCCAAGCGGAGTCTGTTCGAGTTGGCCGGTTTGGGCAAGGAAGTATGGCAAGACATTGACACCGACGCATATCTAAACGAGTTGCGTGATGAGTGGGATCAGGCGACTTGAACATCACATCCGCATTGCGGAACACGAAGCGTATCTACATTGATTCGGCGCCCTTAATCTATTTCGTTGAAAGGCATAGGGACTACTTCACGAAGATGTCTCGCATCATTGCTTTGATTGAATCGGCCCCTCTGCAAGCGTTTACCTCGGTTATTACCATTACTGAAATCATTGTTCAGCCATTGAAAGTGGGCAACACTGATCTTGCGCAGGAGTACCACGATGTTCTCGTTTCCAGTAATCAATTCACATTGCTCTCCGTCACAGAAGACATCGCCATTACGGCAGGCGCAATTCGCGCTCGGTATTCATTGCGCACCCCTGATGCACTACATGTCGCTACCGCCATTGCGACGGGCTGCGACACCATTCTCACCAATGACGCGGCGATGAAACGTGTGACCGACTTAAATGTCGTCTATATGGACGACCTTGAACCATGAATTGGGCTTTCGCCTAAAGTTGGCGAACTGAGGCGCGACTGCGGCAGCGTAAAGCTAAACGTCGTGCCCGCCCCCTCTTCGCTGCTGGCCCAGATGCGGCCGCCATGCGCTTCGATGAAACCACGCGCGATTGCCAGGCCCAGCCCGGTTCCACGCCCCCCGTCATCGCCCCGCATGCGCGAGCCTTCCCCGCGATAAAAGCTCTCGAACAGCTGCGGCAACACATCCTGCGGAATGTACGAGCCGCTATTGTGAATGTCGATGCGAATATCGTCCGCGCTGCGGTATGCGCGCAGCGTGACCGATTCGCCCTCCCTGGTATATTTGATGGCGTTATCAACCAGATTGGACAAGACACGTTGAATCTTGTCCGGCGCCATGCGTATCATGTCGACGTCTTCAGCGACCTCGCCCAAAAGCATGATGCTATGCTGCCGGGCCTTGGGCTGCATACTGCCCAGGGTATCGGAAATTAGATCACTGATCGACGCCTGCTGCATATTGATCGTCAAGTGACCCACATCCAACTGCGCCAATTCGAAGAGGTCGTCGATCAAATGCGCGAGATGCTCAATCTCGGCGCGGCTGCTGTCCAGGTAGCGATAGACCGTTTCCTTGTCCTGGACCACGCCGTCCAGCATGGCCTCGATCATCACCCGCATGGACGTCAGTGGCGTGCGCAAATCGTGCGAGACCCAGGCTGTCAGGTCGCGCCGCGTCTGTTCGAGTTGGCGCTTCTGGTCGTCGACTTCTCCCAAGCTCTTGGCCATGGCATTAAACGTGGCGGCCAACTGAGCGATTTCGTCATTGCCGGAGATCTTCAAGCGGGTGGAAAAATCTCCGCCCGCCAGCAATTGCGTGGCATCGGTCAGTTCGCTCAGGCGGTCGGTCATCGTCTTGGACGCGAAGAAACCGATCGTCAGCGCGGACAAACCCGCGAAGACCAGCAAGACCGAGGTCAAGGACAGATAATGCTGTTCGATAAACGTGAAGCGCGCGATCACCCAAACGTTTAGAAAAATCATCCCTACCATCAGCGCGATCATGGTCCAGATTGTCCAGCGCAGACTGCGAAACCACTCCAGAACGCCCAAGCGATAAAAGGCGAAAGACAGCGAAGAACTCAAGATGCCGGTGAAGGTCATGAAAGTTACCAATTGCTGAACATCGCTCTGTGGCAGATCGAACATGATCAACCCGCTGAACAAGGTGCCGGCGATAGGTATGACCAGGACAATGATGAATATCATCAATGGATTTCGCGACCAACTTCGCATCATCTTTTTCACTCCGTCTCTTGGCTTGAGGAGACCTCGAACTTGTAGCCGACGCCCCAAACGGTCTGTATGTAATCGGGCTTGCTTGGGTTGGCTTCCAGTTTCTCTCTCAGGCGCCGGACGTGTACTGTCACCGTGCTTTCATCGCCATAAAACTCGTATCCCCAAACCTGATCCAGCAATTGCTGCCGCTTGAAAACCTGGCGCGGGTGCCGCATGAGAAAATACAGCAGGTCGAATTCCTTGGCGGTCAAGGTCACCGGGCGCCCGGCGACTGCGACGGAGCGGCCGCGTGGATCGAGAAGCAGCCTGCCCGAGGCGACCGGCGCCTCGCTTTCGACTGCGACCGTCGCGCTGCGCCGCAAAACCGTCTTGACCCGCGCCACCAACTCGCGTGGACTGAAGGGTTTGGTCACATAATCGTCGGCGCCCAATTCCAGCCCGGCGATGCGGTCCACTTCGTTGCTGCGCGCTGTCAGCAATATGATCGGGATTTCGCCTTCAATACGCAGCGGGTTGAATTCTGATGGATGGCGCAGGCGGCGGGTGATGGAAAAGCCATCGACGCCCGGCAGCATAATATCCAGCACGATCAGATCCGGCGCCTGGTCCTGCAATATGGACAATGCCTGTGGGCCGGTCTCCGCTTCGGTGACGAGATAGCCTTCCAGTTCCAGGTAGCGGCGCACAACCTCGCGGATCGTGCGCTCGTCATCAACTACGAGAATGTTGCGTTGTTTTGACATCTTTCCCTTGTTATGCCTCTCCAATTGACGCGTTCTTATTGTATCGTATCTGGCAAATCTGAAAAAAATATGAACAGAGACCGGTACCGCATCGAATCGGTCGCGGCAGGGGCATTCACGACAGAGGATTTTAACCACCGAGATCACCGAGAACGCCGAGGGGCAAGCCGGTGTTGCCCGTAGACACCGCCGGTCGCCTCTTCGTTACCCTCACCCCAAGCCCCTCTCCCTGCAAGGGAGAGGGGCTTAAACGGCTCAATATGGGTCACAAGACTCCCCCGCTCGTAGCGCGGTGTTGGCGGTCAATGTCGAAGTGCTTTGTCCACGCGCCCTACGCGTCCCTCTTTTTTGATAAACCGCGGCGCTCATGCGACAAGCAGGCTTATTATCTCGCGTGAGCGCGACATTCCTGGAACCTTTTCGCCGGTTTCGCGCCGAGCGGCTCCGTATCCTCGGTGGTTTTAACGTTTGTTAGTACGCCCGGCAAGAGCGTCATGTCCCTGAGATTCAGCCCTCCTGTCGCAAGTCTCACCTCACGCAAGACCGCCTTTTGGCTTATAATGCCCGCCACTGCCAGCAACGAGCGATCAAGGCAAAACATACATGAGCCAGGCGAACGCAGCAGAAATCGGTTTAGAGAAATTTGGAGAAATCGCCCGCGACATTGAAGCGGAAGTAGGTAAGGTCATCGTCGGTCAGCACGGGGTCGTGCGCAGCGCCATCATCTGTGTCCTGGCGGGCGGCCACGCCTTGCTGGAAGGGGTGCCGGGTTTAGGCAAAACCATGCTGATCCGCACGCTGGGCGATGTGCTCGATCTCAACTTTTCGCGCATCCAGTTTACGCCCGATTTGATGCCAGCCGATATCGTCGGCACCGACATATTGGAGGAAACGGAAGACGGTCGCCGCGAGTTTCGCTTCCAGGCCGGTCCCATTTTTGCCAATCTGGTGCTGGCGGACGAGATCAACCGCGCCACGCCCAAAACGCAATCCGCCATGCTGGAAGCCATGCAAGAAAAAACGGTAACCGTCGCCGGACGCCAATATGACCTGCGCATGCCTTTCTTTGTGCTGGCAACACAGAATCCGCTGGAAATGGAAGGCACTTATCCCCTGCCGGAAGCCCAACTCGATCGCTTCCTATTCAAAGTCGATGTCAAGTTCCCCAGCGTCGGCGACCTGGTAACGATCCTGGATCGCACCACCGGCGTCGATATGCCCAAAGCGGGGAAAGTCGCGGACGGCGAACAAGTGATACGCATGGGACAGCTTGCCCTTAGCGCGCCGATACCGACCCACGTCAGCGAATACGTTGCCCGTATCATCGTCGCCACACATCCCGAAAGCCCGGAGGCTACGCAAATGCTGCGCGATTATGCCCGTTACGGCGCCAGCCCGCGCGGCGCGCAGGCGCTAATTGTCGGCGCCAAGATCAATGCCTTACTTGAAGGACGCTATAACGTCTCTTTCGATGATGTGGGCGCGGTCGCCCCGGTCGCCCTTCGCCACCGCATCCTGCTCAACTTCGAAGGGCAAGCCGAAGGGCTGCGCACCGACGATCTCATTGCGGACGTCCTCAAGTCGGTGCCCAGGAAAGCGAGCTAAACCATGGCCAAGCTCGCCATTCAAGAATGCTTGCTGCCGGGCAAAACAATAGAGGAACGCCTCGCCGCGGCCGGGCAGCTGCACATTGACGCCGTCGAATTCCCCGCCATGGACCTCGACGCGCGTTTGCCGCGGATCGCCGAAGCGCTGGACGCTAACGGAATCAGAGCCAGCGGAATCAACATGGGAGGGCAAGATGGCTGCTTGTCGGCTGATGCGGCGCAGCGCGCGCAAGCCGTCGACGCCTTGCGAGAGGCGCTGACCTGCGCGCTTGACCTGGAAGCGGATTATGTCACGTTTGTGCCGCAGTGCGGCGAAACCGATCTGCCGGACTTAACGCCGTACGCTTCCCCGATGGATTTGCAGAAAGAGTTGCTGATTTGGCTGCTGCGCGGCGTATCCGACCTGGCGGACGCCATGGATGTTCGGCTGGCGCTGCAACCACTCAACCATTACGAAACATCGTTCATCACGCGGCTCGATCAAGCCGCCCATTTCAGGCGCCAGGTCGACAATCATCCCAAGATCACCGTCGCCGCAAATCTCTATCACATGGCCTTGGAAGAAGAGAATCTAGTGACTGCGCTGCGGACGCACGGCGGCGACATCACAGTCGTCTATCTGTCGGAGAACAACCGGCGGCTGCCCGGGCAGGGAATTTTGCCATTCTTAGCGATCGGCGAGGCTTTGGCCGAGATGGCATTCGACGGTTGGTTGGTCCTGGAAGGCATTGAAACAACTGACAACCCTGAGCGCGCGCGACAGACCTTTCAAGAGTTGCCCGGCAGCATCCAGTTCTTGCGGGGTGCCGGTCTTCTTTAGCGCTTTGCTTCATGCTTATGCTGACCTAGGGGGCAAAAAAATCGCCAGGAAGACTCCGGCGAGTTGTTGCAGAAACAAGTATTTTCGATTGGGGACAGGCCCCTGGCCTGTCCCCAAATAAGTTCGTGTTGTACCTAGTTCACCGCGTCAGAAAGGCTCGCGCCGGCTTTGAACTTGACGACCTTCTTGGCAGCAATCTGAATCTCTTCCCCGGTACGCGGGTTGCGTCCTGTACGGGCATCACGTTGTTCAACAGACCACGAGCCAAAGCCAACCAGTGCAATCCGTTCTCCGCTTGACAAACCTTCTGTAACCGAATCTACGAAGGCATCCAGCGCTCTACCGGCGTCTGCCTTGCTCAGACCCGATTTCCCTGCGATTGAACCAATCAATTCAGCTTTGTTCATTTTAATTGCTCCTTAAAGTAAATGCTGATGCGGTAGTATAACACATTTTCAAGCCAAAATAGGCATTATTTTTCCATTTCTTAAGAATATACGCTGCGTTAGCAACATTCTAAGATTCAATCAACGCTAACGATTCAGTGCCTACTTTTCATTGCCTTTCAATTAGCAAATTGTGTGAGAAAAGTATCGACTTCATGCCGCGTAGGCAATGCCGTTCGACCGCCTATGGCGCGGCAATTCAGAGAACCGACCGCGGCGGCAAAGCGCGCCATCCGCGGCACGTCCCACTCTTCCAGCAGCGCGGCCATAAATGCGCCATGATAGGCATCGCCGGCGCCCGTCGTATCCACGACATCAACTTGAAACGCGGGAATATGCCATGTTCCGCCTTCCCAAGAAACCACCGATCCGCGCGCGCCCAGGGTAACCGCGGCGATTGCGGCGCCGCCCGCGCGCAGGGCTTCCGCTACAGCCTCCGGGGGGCGGCCGGGCATCCAGGCCTCTGCCCATTGCTCGGGCACGATCGGCGCATCAACATAGGGGAGGACTTCCTTTATGATCTCGTATGGACGCGCGGGATCTAACACGACGTTCATGTTCGCTTCTCGTGCCCAGCGTGCTGCTTGCAGCGTCAGCTCGGTGACATCGTCGATGAAGAGCACTCTGGCGGCTGTAATGTCCTCCCGAGTGATCTCGTCCAATGCGATTGGCCTGCCGGTGGGCGGGCGCGTTATGATGCTGCGGTCGCCGGTCCTTTCATCCACCAGTATCAACGAGACATGTGACTCGCTGCCCGCGCGCGTGATCAGCTTTGACGCGTCGACGCCCTCGCTTTCCAACTCGTGACGAATGTACTGCCCGGCGGCGTCGTCGCCGACGAGCGCGATGATCTTGGCGCGCGCGCCCAGGCGCGCAGCCGCCACCAGGGCGCATGAGGCCAGACCGCCTGGCTGCCGCAGGTACATGGAGGCCTTCATATTGATATTGTCGCCCGGCATGTGCGGTACCGTCATCAGGTGATCGACCGTGCACACGCCAATGCCGACGATGTCGGGAACTGTGGTCATTTGTGGGTGTTTTCTTTCGCTGTGTCGAATTCTACCGTTTGTATCGCATTTGTCGGAATACCGCCACCTAAAGACCCGGCAAAGACGAGCTTATCCGCATAGTTTATCCTTGCACATTAGAAATATTAAATGATACTATACAATGAGAAAGCGGACAAGATGCAACGGGAAAATGGGCCAGCAATGCCTCGAGTTATAGTCTGACGAATTCCTGGTTCACGCACTATGAGCATAATTTACCGAGACAGGCGAATGAAAGGAGTCAACTGATGATGAACGACGGAAATAATAACATGGCTGACAGCACCAGCCAACAGGTCGAATGCCCGCGCTGTGGGAAACGCTTTGAGCTCAGCGAAACATTCCGTGCTCACTTCGAAGCAGAAATGCGCAAAGAATTCGACAATGCATTGCGCGACAGCGAGGCGAGAATCCGTGCCGAGGCGGAGCAAGCCAGCCAAGCGGAACGGGCGGAGAGCGAGAAACAGGTTAAGGACTTAAAGGCCCAATTGCAAACCAACCAAGAAGCACAGGAAAAGCGCGAAGCCGAAATCCGCGTCGAAGCAGAGAAAGCCAACCAAGCGAAATTAGCGGAAAGCGCTAAACAGGTAGAGGCACTACAAGCGCAATTGCAAGCTGATCAGGAAGCCCGGGAAAAGCGCGAGACCGAATTCCGTGTTAACGCGGAAAAGAAGGCATCCAGCGAATTTGACATCAAGCGCGGCGAATGGGATATCGAGAAGCAGCGTCTCGAAAAACAGATGGCCGAAATGCAACGCCAACTTGGGCAGAGAACCGCAGAGTTGCAGGGCGAAGCGCTGGAGACTTACCTCAAGCAAAAGTTACAGACAGAATTTCCCTTCGACGCAATAGAAGATATCGGCCGGGGACAGCGCGGTGCCGACATGACGCAGACGGTCAACGACGCGCGGCTAGGTACGTGTGGCATGCTGGTCTGGGAAGCCAAGCGCACAAAACACTGGAACGACAGTTGGATTGAGAAAATCAAGCAAGATGCCGATCGTGTTGGCGCTCACCTACGCATCATCGTTTCCGAAGCTCTGCCGGCGGACATCGGCGTATTCGCGCTAAAGAAAGGCGTTTGGGTCTGCAGCATTGAAGGTGCCATCCCGCTGGCGAACGCGCTGCGTGCTCAACTGATTGAAAGCGCCCGCCTGCAGCGCGCGGCCCAAGGCAAGAACGTGAAGATGGACGAGATCTATCAATACCTGACAAGTCCGCGCTTTGGAGAACGCATCCAACGTATGGTGGAAACATGGAATGCGTTGGAAAAACAGGTGATAAGCGAAGAGCGTTCCATGCAGCGTCAATGGAAAGAAAGACGCAAGCAACTCGCCAAAATGCAGGATACGACGATAGAAATGTTCACCGACTTTTCTCATATTCTGGGGCAGGAAATCGCTCAAGTGCCCGGCTTGGAACTGGAAGCGCTACCGCCGGGCGATAATGTTGAGGTAATCGAGCAATAAGCCGATGGATTTCCATGTTGCCGAGACAACTACGCTTAAACAACACTATCCCCAGCGGCGGTCTCAGAGTGAGCAGAAAATAATAGATGATGGTAGCCCTGCGCGTGACTGCGGCTAAATTCTCGTTGCAGCATACGACAAATAGCCCTTAGAATTTTGCCCGGCTCCGTTACAATGCGCTGACCTAGTCGAGTCTTCAACCAGGAGGATATGCCAATGGAAACACGAGCCGATATCATCGCGGTTATACGCAACTTGCCCGCGCAACTGCGCGAGAAAGTCAGCGGCTTGACGGTCGAGCAGTTGACCACGCCTTACAATTCGGGTGAATGGACGATCGCGCAGAACATACATCACTTGGCGGATACACACATGGTCTGCATCAGACGCTTCAAGCTCATCCTCACCAGCCCGGAATTTCATTTCACGTCTTACGATGTAAACGCTATCGCCGAATACCCCGATGCAAAAGACGCCGATATCGAGCATTCGCTCAAGATCCTCGACGGCTTGCAAGCGCGCTGGGCGATCTTGCTGGAAAACCTGAGCGATGAAGAATGGGGCAAGATAGGCTTCTCCCAGCGCGGCGATCTCAGCATCGAGGAAATAGCGCGAATCTATGCCCAGCACGGGCCCAACCATCTGATTCAGATTCAGGATGTGCTCGACTGCATGCCCGCGTGACAGCGACCTTTTTTGTCATCAAGACCGCGCCGCAATTCGATTTTCGCCGGACTGTATTCAGTCACGGCTGGTACATGCTGGCGCCCTTTGCCTGGGACGAGGAATCCGCCGCCCTCTCCACTATCTACCGGACGGCGGCGGGCGCTGTACTGTGCATGGAACTCAGCGCGGTCGAGCGCGGCCTCCGGGTCGATTTGCCCGATCTGGACGGGCTTGGGGCGGACCTGCGCGACGAAGTCGAGTCACTTGTCCACCGCATACTCAGCCTGGACTGGGACTTGCGCCCTTTCTACGCTGCCATGCGCGCCTTCGATGGCTACGATTGGCTGGAAGCGGAAAAGCGCGGCCGCATCCTGGTAGGCGGCAGCCTTTGGGAAGACTTGGCCAAAGTCTTGCTGACGACCAACACCACCTGGGCGCAGACCGTGCGAAACTGCGCGCGGCTCTGTCAACTTGGTAGGCCGCATCCGTCGCTTCCCGGCCGCTACGCCTTCCCCAACGCCGGGCAGATCGCCGCGCTGGATTTTGATGTTTTCGCGGACAAGCTGCGCGCGGGCTATCGCAACGCCTATCTATACGAACTGGCGGAATGCATCGCCGGCGGCGGACTGGATCTCGACGCCTGGCTTTCGCTCGATAGCGAAGGCTTGTATTCAGCGGTGAAATCGCTGAAGGGATTCGGCGACTATGCCGCCGGCACCATCGCGCGCATGGCCGGTCACTTTGACAGAATCGCCATCGATAGCGCCTGCCGCGAGATGTACGCGGCGTTCCACAACGACGGCGTCAAAGGCAGCGACGCCGACATCAGCGAGTATTACGCCGCGTTCGGCCGCTGGCAGGGTCTGGTGATGTGGATGGATATCATGCGCCGGCATTCCTGACCGGAAGGCAAGCAAGCCATTGAGAGCGCGCAGACCAAGGGCGCGCTTCGTGATTCAAACCGATATAAAGCGCGCCACATCTCGCTTGAGCTTGGCCAGCGATGCTAGGTGCAGGTACATCATATGACCCGCCTGGTATTCCTCGATGATGACATTGTCGCGCAAGCTGGCATCCAGGCCCATGTGGCTCAATGAGTAGTACGCGGCGTGGAATGGCGTCGCCAGATCATAATAGCCCTGCGCGACCAGCACCCTCATGAATGGATTCTTGGCGAAGGCAGCCCGCAATCCCTCGCTGGTATCGGGAAATTGACCGCCCTGATACTTCCAATTCCGATTCACTTCGGCGCTCATTATCACATAATTGAGGTCGGTCTTGTAGCCGAGCGCCTCCCGCAGGTATTGATTAAACACGGCATTGTATGGTGGAGTGATGGCGTGATTCGTGGGATCGAAATCGAAGGTCTGTCCTTCCGCCGACGCCATGATGCCGACGAAGCGCGAATCCAGCCGCCCCACCGCTCGCTTGTCATCGCGCAGCAGCTCCTTGCAAAAGCTCATGATATTGATGCGCAGGTCGGCGCCCAGAACGAAACGTTCGCTCAAGCCGGTGTAGCGCGCCAACTGCGCCGCAATCGCGCCGCGCTCGTCTTCGCTTAGTCGGTCGCCTTTCGCCAGCGCCACGGTATAGTCGCTCTCCGACCATTCCGCCACTTCGCTCAAGAGTTCGCGCAGTTGCCGCGCCTGCAATTCCTCAGCGAGTTTTCCATGATAGTGGGCCGTGGCGCAGTAACTCGGCAGGAATAGCGTATAAGGCAAGTCATTGGCCTTGGTGAAACGCGCCGTCTGGAAGTTCATGATGGTGGAGATCAAGACCACGCCGTTGAAAGCTATGCCGCGGTCAATCAGGTGCCCGGCCAGCCCCGCGGCTCGAGTGGTGCCATAGCTCTCGCCCGCCAGATAAAGCGGCGAAGTCCAGCGCCGGTTGCGCGACAGATACAAGCGAATGAATTCGCCCACCGCTTCCAGATCCGCTTCCAAGCCCCAGTATTTTTGATTGTCGTCGGGATCGCTGGCGCGCGAGTATCCCGTGCCCACCGGGTCGATGAAGACCAGATCGCCCAGATCGAGCCAGGTATAGGCATTGTCGATCAGGCGGTAGGGCGGCGGCGGCATAAAGCCTTCGTCGCCCATGTCGACGCGCCGCGGGCCCAGCGCGCCCATGTGCAGCCAGATCGATGCCGAGCCCGGTCCGCCGTTGAAGACGAAGATCAGCGGCCGTTCGGCCGGATCGGCCGCGCCCTCGAGCATGTAGGCGGTGTAGAAGATCTGGGCGACGATCTTGTCGCGCGCGTCCTTGAGCGGCATTTTGCCGGTCGTCGCGCTGTAGGAGAGGGTCGCGCCGTCGAGTTGAAGCTGGTGCGCGGTGATGACGGGCGCTTCTTCCTTGATTTCCGGTTCGTTTTTGGGTTTGTCGCTGTCGTCGGGCATGGATGGCACTCTTTCCGATGGTATCGGGATATGCTGAAACTATAGCGGTTCCAGGAATATACAGCAACGTGCGGGATTTCTGTTGAAGTACCCTTTTCGGTTGAAATACTTATGGCGAGTTCTCGACATGAGATCCTTAAGCGAAAACAGGAACGACGTTGCCCGGTGCCAGCGCTCTGTGAAGCGCAATTCGCCCTCTAATGCTCGAAAGTTGCCCTGATATTGCCTCATTTGCTCTCATTTTACCCTCATTTTGCCCCCTTTTTGGGTAACCATATAGATACAGTATACATACGTGAGGGGGGTACCCCCTTCCCGGATCGGAAGCTGAGGACAGGCCAGGTTGAGAGCGGCAGGCTGTCGGCAGGAAAGCGGGAAATGCTGTGGCGATTGCGGGCAAGCCAGGGAGCGCGCAAGGCGCGTAGGTCGCGTAGGTCGCGTAGACACTGACCGCCGACACTGACCGCCAACACAGCCCATCGAGTATTTCGTCATAAGAGATGCCTGGCGATCGGCACAGGTTTCGCTTTGAAGTTCCTTCGTTTTTGTCCATTTGCGGATCCAGCAAGATCGTTTTAGGAGTTTAGCGCCTCTTTTTGGACAATGTCGCTTGGTTTGAGCCGGGCGCCGGGTTTGAAGAGCCG
>JAPOOU010000083.1 GCA_026713245.1 Chloroflexota bacterium | reverse complement strand
GTGGACGATAATATCGGTAGTCATGTGAAACAAAAGACAACAGAAACGATGCGATGGCGCAAGGCGCCGGACAGATTATTTTCGCTTGGCGCGATTGGTTCGATTTCTATGTCGCAAAGTTTTTAGGAAGCGAATATCCAATGCAAAATGCTACCGTTTCAGCGATGAGGTTAAGTTGACTGGGACCTACCACTCCAATTGCCTTTTTCCCGAAGCGCTTGATAGAGAGTGATTTGACTTGAAATGTGTCTGCGGCTGAGTCGTGATTCAGCTTGTTACTATTGTCTCTGGGTACTTGAATAAGCCAGAAATATCTATTTTCTGCATAATGCGCTTTCCATTTGGTCAAGGGTACGACGATATGCAGTTGGCGGTGCCAACTCGCCACGATATTCATCACAACTGCTGGGCGCGGCTTGTATATTTCATCACCGGTTGTCGGCAATAGAGCTTGGGGCGTTCCTTCTGGCGGGTTCGGAGCTGATGGGGGATTGTTGAAATTTACTAACCAAACTTCTCCACGCTGGGGTGTGATAGACTTCTTTGGATTAGCTCGTTTCATTGATCGCTTCGGCATCGTAGTCCTCGTCGTAATCATCAAATATCTCGTTTGCTTCGAATATTTCAAATTCTTCTTCCGCGGCCAGTGCAAATGCCTCTTCCATTACTGCCTGCCGTTCTTGTTCAGGCATCGCGAGTAGATCGCGCACGGTCAAATGAGTAGATTCTGCTTTCTCCCGAATTGACTCCAAAATTTCGATACCAACTCTTGAAATGCGATCTGGAGACATCAAACCTTCAGCCACCGCGCGTTGAGCCATTTGCTTGAGTTGCAGCGGCTCTTCATCTCCTTGATATTCAATCGGTTCTTGTTTCCGCCATCCCCTTGTGCTTAAGTCCTTAAACATCAATGAATATTGGTTCTGGCTAATAATAGCGAGATCTTTGGCGCGTCTGATCCAGGTAGCCATGCTTAATCCATATTTTCGCTTGAGCATCATTAGCTCGCCCCAGTCCAGCCGATCGCGCTTGATTCCCAGTTCTCGACGCGCGTGCTCCGCAGGTACCAAAAGCGAAGCAGCAAATCGGTGGGCTAGACTCTCTTCTGATTTTTCGTCCAGAGCCGAGGTATCCATGACCAAGTGGCCAATTTCGTGCGCAAGATTAAATCTGATACGATCATTACTTCTGTTGCCGTTTATCACAGTGACAGGATACTCGCCACACCAGCCAGATAAACCATCGAACTTGCCGCTCTTGTTCCAACTGATGACCACGACACCTCTGTCCTCGGAGGTCTGAACAAGATTGTCAAGCGGACGGTTTCCTAAATCCCATCTTTCGCGGAAATTGCTTGCAACTTGCTCAGCGTCCTCGCAATTCTTCACAGTCTCAGGCGCGGGCAGTTCAGGCGACTTATCGGGATACAACAACGAACGTAATTCTATTTGTAATTCAGCGATATCCGCGGCGTGTCCCTTAATTGCTTCTTGCTTTTTCTTTCCTAATGTACTGTGCCGACGAAATGATTCCCATATTACTGTCTTTACAGGTTCGTGCGTGAAATACGTACTCGGAACACCGAGCACGGAGCTTGCCAACAACAGAAACTGCGCAGAAGGGTAACTCTTTTCCTTTTCATATTTTGATATAGCTTGCTTAGTGATGCGAAAGTCATAGTCTCGCAATTCGTCCGCCAGCTGAGCCATAGTCAATCCCGCCAACAAACGTGCCTGCTTGAGACGCGCGCCAATCATTGGATTATCCCCCTTCTCTTGTTGACAAATTTACCATAATTGGTCAAAAAGTCAACGGTCAAAGAAAACAGTTGCGTTCTGAGTTTGTGCAAGTAAGTAATGAGAATCTGCAAAAGCGACGAGTTGTAGGGGCGTTTCGCTGAAACGCCCGCAAACAGCTAGTGAAGGAACGGGCAGCACATCGCCGCGCGTAGACACAGCGGGTCAGCCGCCCCTACAGCACTCGCATACTATGGCATGACGTATTTGGTCTTGCTTGTGTGGCCTAGGTATTCAACAGATTCTCATAGACCGATTCCAACTGCGTTGCAACTATATCCCACGTATACCTCTCAGCCACAAGTTGCCGCGCCGCAACTCCCATGCGCTCGCGCAGATCTGCATCGACGAGCAATCGGCGCAGCTTGACCGCGACAGCATCCACCGTTGCATCCGCCACGAATCCAGCGCCGGCGGTCTCAACTTCCGGCATATTGCAGCCCGGCGAAATGACGGCCGGTATCCCGGTTGCCAGCGCCTCCAGTACGGCCATCGACAATCCTTCGCCTCTCGCGGGCAGAGCAAAGACATCACTTGCGGCCAAGGCTTGCAGGCGCTCGTCGCTGCCCAAATATCCGGTACAGACAATCCGAGAGTCCCCAGCCGCCAATGCCTGCGCCTGTGACAGCACGCCTTGGTCGGGTCCTGCGATGAGCAGGCGCGCATGCGCGACTTGAGCGCGCTGAAAAGCGCGGACAAGCACATCCACGCCCTTTCTCGCTTGCAGACGGCCAAGAAACAAAACAGTCGGCGCGTCGGCGAGGCCGTAGCGCTGGCGGAAGTCTCGGGCTGGCGGCAAATCGGTGAATTCCTGTAGATGAACGCCGTTGGGAATGACACTGAAATGCGTGGGCTTCTGGCGCGTGCCGTAGCGCGACCAAATATCCGCGATCTCGCCGAGTTCCGTATCGGTCAAAGCGATCACGTGGTCGATACGTTGGGCGACCGCGGGGGAAAGCAGCCCGTCCCAGGCAGCTTTGAGTCGTCCCCGTCCCGTGGACCTATTCAACGTACCGTGGGGCGATAGCGCGATCGGTATGCCAAGCGCTTGTGCAACCGGCGTGACCAGCAGATTTTCAACGGTGCGGAATTCGTGAACGTGCAAGATATCAACGGTTGGCAAAATGGAAACGGCGGTCCGCTTCATGCTGCGAGGAGTAGAAAGGTTGAGCCGACCACGCAGCCGAATAGATAGGTTCGGTCGTCGCAAGATTCTTACGCCGTCAATCGTTTCTTCTGTCGCTTCGGTACATCTCGTAGTTTGGTCCAGGGCGTCTGTGGTCAAAACCGTGACCTGATGCCCGCCGGCGGCAAGCGATGCCGCCATGCCTTCGGCTGCCCGTACCACGCCGCCAAAGGCATAAGCCGGTCGGTAGTAGGGCGTCACGTGCAAGATGTGCATTCCCGTGTCACCAACTCAACTCGACATCGCGCTTCCAAAAGCGCAAAACCAGGCTGCCACCGGGTAAAGCCGCGACCAGTCTGTACAGCAGGTCCATGTCTTCGCTATTGAAGACCCTCGCGAAGCGCATGCTCATAGTGTAGAGGATCAGCCCGATCAGCAGCGCCGGCAAGAAATGATAATCGCGTATGCCGATGGTGAGCAAAGCGACTGGCAGGGCAATAATCAGAAGACGAATCACGCTGTTCGCGAGCCGTCGCCATTGAAAACCCACCGCAGCGAAGGACCCAAACAGCAGAATCAGCACAAGTGATTCAGAAGCGACCGACGCGATCGCGGCGCCTCGCGGATCTCCCCACGCTGTAAGAAGGATCGTATTGAGAGCGATATTTAGCGCTAGACCGAGGGCGCGGAAGGCTAGCAGGAGCCGCTGACGATTCTGAATTAGCATGGCTTTGCTGAAGACATTGCCGATCATTGTGATCGCTGTGTACCAGATTAATATGCTCAGTATGCCTGCGGTTATCGCGTTGTGATTACCAAAAAATGAGCTAATCGCGTCAGGCGCCAGCAAGCTGACGAACAGCGCCAGAGGCAATCCAATGACGACCATGTAAAGTGTCAGCTTCTCGATCAAGAAACCAAAGATCGGATTCTTGCCCTCGCCGTGATAACGCGACAGCAGCGGATAAGCCGCCACCAGGACCGTCGTGCTGAATAGCTCGATCACGCCGAAATTGACGACAAAGGCGACAGTCAGATATCCGGTGCCCTCAGCGCCCAGGATGCCGGTGGTCATGAGTTTGTCCGTATGTTGGTAGGCCAGGGTCAGAAAGGCGGAGGCGGCCAGCGGTACGCTGTTGACCAGCAGCGGCCCACTTATGCCCCGGTCGATTGGGAAGGACGGGCGCAAACCGTCGCGCCAGTTGAGCCCTGCCAAAACCAGCGAGCGCAGCAATCCGGAGGCGATCGCGGCCCCGTATATGCCCAGCAGCCCCCAACCCAAAACCAGCGCCAGGACCGCCAGCCCAATGCGCAGCAAGATGTGCGTGATCTCCACCAAGGAGGTCTTGAGCATTTCCTCGCGCGCCAGCAGCAGGTCGTAACCTATGTTTCCAAAGAGATCTACGAACAGGTTTAGTCCGGCCAGGGCCACAAAAGCGCGCAGGGCGTCGTCGTAAACAACGGAAAAACAGTTGATTCCGATGTATGCGATCAACGCCAGGGCAGTTTGCCAAAATACCATTGCCGACCAATAGGCCCCGGCTTTATCTGGTTCACGCGCCACATCGCGGATCACAATCAGGCTCATGCCGAAGCCGGTGACGGAACCGGCAATGACTGTCAAGCCCCCGACTGTGCCATAGATGCCGTAGTCTTGCGCGCCAAGCCAGGCGAACAGAACCAATTGCCAGACGAAGAGCGCTCCTTTGCTGATCACGCTCGCGACGACCAAGGCGCTGACATTGCGCGCGGCGCGCTTGGCGTCAATTCCCGATAATTGCCTGGATTCGCTCATATTCGCTCATATTTTGGCGGAACATTTAGCCTTTTATACTACGAAACCTATCGCCTGTGGAGAAATCATGCGCTCGTTAGTCGTATACACGAATTCGCCGGGCTGTACGCGGCTGAATGCGGAGCCATAGCGCGCCGAGTCTCCGGACGCGGCTAGGGAAGTCACAAAACATCAGTTATGATCGCAGCCATCGGCAAGTCATGGGGACAGCTTGTGTTTCACTCAACAGCGTCGGCGCTTGACTACATATTTCGGACACGGCGACGGCTGGACGATGCGCCGCGCGGCTTGGACGAAGATACGCGAGACACGGCGACGACGCGAAAACTGTTGCGTCTCGCGGAAATGCCAGCCGCGCCATGCGAATTCGTAGTTGTCACGGGAAGCCGCGGCAAAGGCTCCGTCGCGTCCATCATGGCCAGGTTGCTGGAAGCGCTTGGCTATCGCGTCGGCATGCTGACCAGCCCGCACCTCGTTCATTGGAACGAGCGCATTCGCGTCAGCGGGACGATGATCCCGGATGATGACTTCTTGCGCATACTCAGCGACTTGCGACCGCATATTGATTCAGTGACCGAGGACTTGCATGGACGGCAGTATCTCAGCCCCCAGGGCATATTCCTGGCGATGGCGCTGCAATACTTTGCTGAAAAGCGAGCTGAAATAGCCGTGTTGGAAGTGGGCCGCGGAGGTCGCTTCGACGACATTTCGGTTGTGCCGAATCGGCTATCCCTGTTCGCGCCCATACTGCTGGAACATACGGCTTTACTCGGTGACACACTGGAAAAAATCGCCTGGCACAAAGCCGGGATCATATCAGGCAATGGCGTCGCGTTGAGCACGGCACAACCGCCTGCGGTGGAAAGAATTCTGCGGCGGGAAGCGGAGTTGCAGGGGGCGAGGATTCATTTTCTGGATGACGCGGATCGCGCGCGATTGCAGGAAGACAGTGACGAGGGCCAGTTGATTCGTATGCGGCCTTACGGCGAGATGCTCTTGCCATTGCTCGGGCGCTACCAGATTGAGAATGCCTCGCTGGCGATTCGCGCCGTAGAGATTCTGCAAGTGCAACTGAGCGCGTCGTCGCTTAAAGACGATCGATACATTGAGTTGATTCGCGCCGGCTTGGCACAGGTCAAGTGGTTCGGTCGCGTCCAAAAGCTGGACCAAGAGCCGGCGATATATGTGGACGGCGCAATCACAGTTCCTTCGGCAGAGTCCTTCGTCGCGAGTGTGCGGTCGCGCCTTTCCGAACCGGTGGCGGCCATCGTCGGCGTCCCGCGCGATCGCGACTATTCCGGCGTCTACCAGGTCATGGCGCGCGTCAGCAGGAAGCTGATCATTACCGAAACGGATATCAATCCCAATACGCGCTTTCCGCTGCGCGAGGACGCGCTGCGAGCGGCACAGGCCTTGGGAGTCGATGCCAGGCATACCAACAGCATGCGCGAGGCGCTGGACATTGCGCGCGAGATCGCGGGGGAATCCGGCACAATTCTGCTTGCTGTCTCGCTCATGTTGGTCGGAGAAACTATGTTGATCTGGAATGTGGATACGTCTCAGATCTGAAAAACGGTTTGCGCTGCCAGTCTTGGCGTCCGCTCGCTGATTTGACAGACCCTCTTGCTCTTGCAAAGAGAAGTCTTGTTATTTTCTGTGAGCGCGGGAGTCCTTTTCCCCGCTTACGCGCAACGATAGTATTAGCTTAGGGCTGTGTCTACGCAACCTGCGCGCCCTGACCCGTCTACAAGGTTCATTTATGGTGGAAAATGTAGGGTCGCCCCTTGAGTCGCCCGAAAATTGCCGCGGATGGTCAGATTTTGTAGCGAAATCCTGCGAAGCAATCCCGCGTCAGCCAACCCTGTAGTGGCTCCGAAAAACTGGACACCGGGTCGAGAGACTTGATCAATTTTTGCCCAACCGAGCAAAAGGCGACTATATAGTCGCCTTTTGCTTTGCGCTTTCAGCTATGCTCGTGTCACTTTCTACATCCCGCAATATCCCAGCCGGAAGGGGAAAAAACGATTGACTGGCAAAACCTGTTTCAGATCCCTCCGAAAGCCAGTGAACACAAGGGTTCTGCACTACCGAGCTGCGCATCCTGTCTTGTATTGGCAAGATATTTAGGGTGTGTTCAGGTCCGTTCATGTGGGTTTTGCGGGGGGGGGAAATGAGAGGGATCTGTGCCAATATCAGGGCTGAGATGCTTGTCTCTCGCCACAACCAGTGCGCGAACAGTCTGAACTTCTCCCGATTTGCCGGCACATTGTCCGAAAAAGAGTTTCCGTTTGTCCGGAAATCGGACAAAGTCGGACAAAGTTCAAACGTAAATCCAACCATACGCGTCGCAGTAAACCTGGTGGATACGCCCCCGCCGAGCGACTGATTGACAAAGGCGCGCTTTTTGATTAGGCTTCGTGCGCTTATGTTATCGAAAATTTAGGCTTTTCCAGGAGATCCGAAAATGGAACATCCCAAGCAAACACAAGAGAGTATGGCGGCGCGGGTCATGCGCTTTGATGCACTTAAGCAAAAGGGCATTCCCATCATGTTCATTGACAGCATGTTGCCCCGCCATCAGCGCATGAATTATGCTGTGATCGGCGATACCGCGGCGGAGAACCCGGACTACAGCATCAAGCGGGCGATTACCGAACCCCATCGCTATCAGATCGGTATGTGTTGGGCGCCGCCCGGTTGTGGACCTGCCTGGCACACGCACGACTACACAGAGTCCTTTTTCATCCTTACCGGACCCTTTACATTTTATTGGGGCAACGAGGACGACCCCGACAAGGTCGAAGGCCAGTTCGTATTGAACGAATGGGACATGATCTCGCTGCCGCCGGGCATGTATCGCAGTTTTGAATACAGCGGCGATTCGATCGGCTGGTTTTACGCTGTGTTGGAATCGCACGAGGTTTTTGAGGGCAAGGATCCCTACTGGTCGCCGCAGATTGAAGAGGCCGCTTCACAAATTGGCTACGAAGCGGACGCGAAGGGCAAGATGGTGCACCCGCCCGACTATGAAGCGCAGAAGGCGCGACAAGACGAGCTCCTGCGGGACCAGTTCCGCGATTTGACCGGCGTCGAATTGAAGGACTACCGGCCGCCGCAATTCGTGAAGGGTAAATGATATGAAGACAAGCACCGAGCGCATCCTGACGACGCATGTGGGCAGCATGCCGCGCCCGCAGTATGTCGTGGATCAGTTGTTCGCGCAGGACCAGGGCAAGGCATATGACGCAGCCGAATTCGACCGCGTGATGCAACGCGCGGTGCATGAGGTTGCCGCCAAGCAAGTAGAGGCCGGCGTCGATATCATCAGCGATGGCGAGATGAGCAAGATAAGTTACGCCACTTATATCCGTCACCGCTTTACCGGCTTCGAGATCGCCGAGGTACCGCGCGCCACGCCGAAAGACCTCGACGATTTCCCAGCTTACAAGCAGCGACTGGCGGATGCCGGCGGGACGCCGAAGTACCATCGCCCGGTTGTTCGTGGCGAGATCAAGATCAAAGACTTGTCACCGCTGGAGAACGATATCGCCAATCTTTTGTCGGCGAAAGACGAAGCGGACGCGCAAGAAGCCTTCATGAATGCGGCATCGCCCGGTGTCATCGCAGTCTTCCAGCCCAATGAGTATTATCCGGATGACGAGCAATACTTGGGCGCGCTTGCCGACGTGATGCGGGTCGAGTACGAGAAGATCACCGAAGCCGGCCTGGTGCTGCAGGTCGATTGTCCGGATCTTGCCTTGGGCAGACATATCCGCTTCCGCGATGCCGATATTGCCACCTTCAAAAAGGCGGCGCAGGCGCAAGTCGAAGCTCTGAATTATGCCTTGGAAAACGTGCCCGCCGATCGCGCGCGCATGCACATCTGCTGGGGAAATTACGAGGGACCCCACCATCACGATGTTGATCTGCGCGAGATTATCGACATCGTTTTCTCCGCCAAACCACAGGCGATTCAGTTCGAGGGCGCAAACCCGCGCCACCAACACGAATGGGCGATCTGGGCTGAAGCGGATATCCCCGATGACAAGATTCTGATACCAGGTACGCTTGATACTACAACCAACTTTGTGGAACACCCGCAACTGGTGGCGCAGCGCATCGAGCGCTACAGCAATATCGTTGGCAAGGAACGGGTTATCGCCGGCACGGACTGTGGATTTGGCACCTTTGCCGGCTTTGGCGCGATACATCCGGATATTGCCTATGCCAAATTGGGATCGCTGGCGGAAGGCGCGCGGATAGCCAGCGAACGGCTCTGGCATTAAGCGCTGAGAAAATATGTGATTGGCGATCTTGCAGCCGCACGGCGGCAGCGAAAAGGCCTGTCGCGCTCACGCAAAATAGCAAGCCTTCTCGCCGTAAGAGCGACGCGGTGTACACAATCAGGAGTTTGAGCCGAATGGCGATTCGATACATCAAAAAGGGCAAGTCCGTCGAGCAGAAGGCCGAGGCCGATGCTGTAGTACAGGAAACCGTACGCGACATCCTGGCCGACATTCAAACGCGCCGGGACGACGCTGTTCGTGAGCTGTCGCAGAAATTCGACAACTGGAACCCGGCAAGCTTCAGATTGTCGGAGGATCAAATCGAAGAAATCATCGCTGGCCTGCCCGCACAGGCGATCTCCGACATCAAATTCGCGCAGGAACAGATACGCAACTTTGCACAAGCCCAACGCGCGGCCTTGCAGGATATTGAAATAGAAACGCTGCCCGGCGTCGTCCTCGGGCACAAGAACATACCCGTCAATCGCGTTGGCTGTTATGTGCCGGGCGGACGTTACCCGATGGTCGCGTCGGCGCATATGAGCGTTGTGACGGCGAAGGTTGCGGGCGTGGGGCAAATCGTCGCCTGCACGCCCCCGATCAAAGGCGAGATTCCTGCGGCCACAGTCGCTGCGATTCACTTTGGCGGGGCGGACGAGATCTATCTCCTGGGCGGCGTGCAAGCCTTGGCCGCCATGGCCTACGGCGCTTTGGGCATTGAAGCCGTCGACATGATCGTCGGCCCCGGCAACGCCTATGTCGCTGAAGCCAAGCGACAACTCTTCGGTCTGGTTGGCATTGATTTATTGGCGGGACCAACCGAAGTGCTGGTCATCGCCGATGAAACCGCCGATGCTGAAATCTGCGCTACGGATCTGCTGGGGCAGGCGGAGCACGGCCCCACATCGCCCGCCGTGCTGTTGACCACAAGCGCGTCGCTGGCCGAGACCATTGAAGCGGAAATCGGTCGACAACTGGAGACGCTGCCGACCGCCGATTTGGCCGGCGCTGCCTGGCGCGACTACGGTGAGGTGATCCTGGTCGAAACCGACGAAGAAATGGTCCAGTTCGCGGACGAGATCGCCAGCGAGCACGTCGAGGTTCTCACGCGCGATCCCGATTATTTCCTGGAAAACATGAGCAATTACGGCGCGCTCTTCCTGGGTCCCGAGACCAATGTCGCCTATGGCGACAAGATCATCGGCACCAATCACACCTTGCCGACCAAGAAAGCCGGTCGTTATACCGGTGGATTGTGGGTGGGCAAATTCATCAAAACCGTGACCTATCAGCGCGTGACGGAAGCAGCCAGCGTCGTCATCGGCGAGTATGGCAGCCGCCTCTGCGACCTCGAGGGCTTCATGGGGCACAAAGAGCAATGCGATTTAAGGTTGAGGCGCTATGGCAACCGCTAGGCGTATGCCGCGCCCCGTTTTGCATTTTGCCAGATGACGACGAAATGAAGCGGTATGGCGAAAATACCGATGCCTGTCGCGAGTACCGCAAGCCAGAAAACAGCATAAAGCGGCGTTCCCAAGAAAATTAGCGCCAAGCCTGTGCCGACCTTGCCGTTGAATAGATGGGCGAGGCCGAGCAGTCCAAAAATACCGGCGATCACACCGACAATGAACGCCACATTGTTTCGTTCTTCACGCGCATATACCGGTGGCGGAGCGACGTAAGCGGCCTGATTAGCTATGTTCTGGTTGGTGATTTGAACCGTTGGCGGATTCGCTCGCTGTTGCACTTGTTCCATGAGTTCCTGATTGTGACGTACTAGCTCTTGAATGTCATAGTTGTTCGACGGCGTCGCCTCATGACTGACCGGTTTCTGTTTAGCCGGCATCACGCGCTGCAGCCTGTCATAGGCCCGGCTGGCCTCCGCGTTGTTTGGGTTGGTCTGTAATATTCGCCGAACGATGCCAAATGCCTCTTCCTCTCTACCGCTCAACTCGAAATTATGCGCGCGTTCCAAAAGCGCGCGTTCGTCGGGCATACTTTCCGCTGTCATTCACAATTCTCCAATGGTCAGGTGGATAAGCGCTGAGTCGACGCAATATAACATATTGTAACTAGTGAAACCAACAACTTGTAGATTGATAGACGCGGGTAGGTCAGGGCAGCAATCGCCAGCTTGCCAAATCGGTAAACTGTTGACGCGAAGATCCAATAGCCAACGAAGATTGAGTTGCGCGTGGACTATTCAACGGCCTCTTTCTCAACAGCCCGCTCATCCACCACCACAGTCCCGGCCAGCTTGTCGTGCCAGGTCTGCTTCTCTCGGTCGAATATTGCCCAGAGGTACCCCAAAAGGAACATGCCGCTAATCGTATAGCCGAAGACGTTGCGTATGATGGCGTCAAGGATGCCGATGCGCCGTCCATTCTTCTTGATGACCCGCAGCTTCAGCATGATCTTGCCCAGGGTCTGTCCGTTGAACATAGTCATGAAGGCGATGTTGTATACCGCGCTCACCAGGAAGTTCATTGTCAGCACATCATTCTGAAACTGTGAGGCGGCGCTCGAAAACACATTCGCATCATCGGAGAGCAGCGCTGCTTCCAGGGTCATGAAAACACCGCCCACGCCCGCTAGCATGAGCGTAATGACGCCAACAGCGAGCCCGTCGACAATGATTGCCAGCCAGCGTCTGCTCACTGTCGCCAGACGCGCCCGTTGCGTAACGGGCGGGGGCGCTGGAACAGGCGGAGGCGCTGTAACAGGCGGGGGCGCCGGAGCAGGCGCGGCGACTGATAGCTCTTTTGGGGGCGCGGGAATGATCTGAGCCAGTTCATCGCTGGCCGGCTGATATTCTGGATCCAGTTCTAGCGCCGATCGCAGATACTCAATCCGTTGGCCGTGGCTGAGCGCTGCCTGCGCGGCCAGGAAATAGGCGTCGGCGCTGGGGTTCTCCTCAAGTTCCTCACCTATCAGTTCCCGGGCGCGGTCCATTTGGAATCGGTCAATCGCTTCTTGTATCTCCGCTAATCTGTTGACCATACTCGACCCCGCTAGATCTCAATTACCGCTAGAGTATCATACTTGATAACAGTCCGCATGTGTTATGATAAGCCCCGCAATGGCAGGGCCAGGCGCGCGGCTGCCTGGCTAGCCCGGAAGGACGAGCTCAATCTCATGAACGAGAACGCCGGACGCATCGCCGCCAGCAAAGCCGGGCGTCGCTTTATCGCCCAAATGAACTTTTACAATGCCGGCGATTTTAAGCGCTTGCGGCAGTTCGTCCATAGCAGCTACTATGATCTGATTTTGATGGAGAATCCGGCCGATCGCCGTATGCTCGACCTTAAGGCCACGCGTAAACTGCACGGTCGCTTGAAGGTTGTGCAGATAGCAAAGGCCGAGGATTACGCGATAGAAGTCATCTTGCAAGGCGAAAAGGGCGCATCGCGATTGTGCCTTGATATGATCGTGAACGAGAGCTATCCGCATCAGATCATCCACTATGCTTTGCGGCCAATTGAGCGGGGCTGAAGCAAAGGTGCTGCAATGAACGCAGAAAAAACAAGCCCGATCCTGGATCGGCTAAAGATTAACACGGAACTGGCGACGCGTATATTGACCGGTTTCATTCGCGACAGCATCACAAAGGCCGGGATGTCCCGCGCCGTGATTGGACTGTCCGGGGGAATTGATTCAGCGGTGTCCGCATATTTGTCCGCGGAAGCACTGGGCGCAGACAATGTTCTGGCTTTGCGCATGCCATACAAGACCTCGTCTGCCAGCAGTATGAACGATGCTGAAGCGGTCATCGAAGCCTTGGGATTGCCGCATCAGACGCTTCCAATCACCGATATGGCCGATCCCTTGATCGAACGGTTCCCTAGAATGAGCAATTTGCGGCGGGGCAACATCATGGCCCGTAGCCGAATGATTACGCTCTATGATCAGTCCATGGCCTGGGGCGGACTGGTAATGGGCACGAGCAACAAGACTGAGTTCCTGCTGGGATACAGCACGATCTATGGCGACAGCGGCGTGGCTTTGCATCCGATCGCGGATCTCTACAAGTATCAGGTGCGGCAACTCGCGACTTGCCTGGGCGTACCGCGATCAATCATTGACAAGCCGCCCTCCGCCGATCTGTGGGTGGGGCAGACCGATGAGGACGAACTCGGCTTCACCTACGGTGAAGCCGATCAAGTGCTGATGCTTCTGGTTGACGAGCGCTTCACGGTGGAAGAAGTCGCCGCGGAAGGCTTCGACAGCGAATTTGTTGACCGCATTTGGGAACGGGTCAAAGCCAATCACTACAAGCGGACCATGCCCAATATCGCCAAATTATCCAAGCGCAGCATCGGGCATGACTTCCTGTATCTGCGCGATTATACCGGGCGCGCCGGTCGCCTTTGATGGTCCTTACATGCCGTTGACCCTGGTGGGACGAATCTTGTAAATCACGCGCTGTTCTTTGCCGCGGCCCTCGGGATTGAACGAATAGTAGTCATCGTTGCCCGAGTACATGCCCGACAGTTTGTTGATATGCGCCAGCGCGGCATCGCTATCATCAAACTCGACGACTTCGCCACGGACCTCCACCCAGTGAAATGGGTTTTGCGGATCCAGGGATAATACCGTGACTTTGGGATTGGCGCGGATGTTGCGATCCTTGCGGCGTCCGACCGCCGAATTTATCCAGATCTGGTCGCCTTCCAGGCTCGCCCAGACGGGCGTCACCTGCGGCTGCCCGTCGGGATTGCTGGTGGCGAAGGCGACGACGATCGGCCGCTCCAAAAGGTCCTTGAGATTGTCTGCGATCGTTACGGACATGAGAATTAGCTCCTTCTATTGGCTGCTATATCGTTGATATCGACTTTCGCTCAGACGTTGCTGGCTTCTGTTGTGTCGTCTGAAGGCTCGTCGAGCCTGCTCTCACTGGTTGAATTCGCATCTTGTTCGCTTTCCCCGGACGATATGCCGGCCCCGGTGGCGGACTGATGGTGATAGAGCAATCCGCCCAGCAAAACTGTCAGATCATGCGGAATACGCGCTTTGAATTCGCGATAATTTTCGCCGGGCAGCATGCCATTGAGCGAGTAAGTGAATAGTTCTGGGATACGGCTGCCAGTCATACCTAATTCCGGTTCCCACTGGTCGATGAGGCGCCAGGCAGCATTGCGGCATTGATACAGTTCAAAAACGATATGGGCTTCGCCGGCAGCGCCCTCAAAGCGTATGTCCAACGCGATCGGCAAGCTGCGATTTTGCTTTTCGATTCGGCGCAGCGCGGCTTTGCTCAAACGATCGGCGATGGGCTGCAATGCTTTGTTCAACTGTTGATTGTCCATCTCGCCGGAACGCCCGGCGATCTTGTTCAACTGCTTGACGATCTTGCGCGGCATGATCGCTTCAGTGTGACTGATGCGGCCATAGATATCGTACTGCTCGCTGCGAATCGCCTTGATAGTCCAAGAGCCCAAACTGAGACCTTGGGCGTTGACCAGGCGCTTGACGACTACCAGGTGATTGGGCGTGCATGGCGCATTGATGACGCTATTCTGCGCGTGGTACTGCCAACCCTGGCGGCGTCCCTGTGTCGACTCCGGATCGGAATATGGTCCAGCGGCATAGGGCGGCTGCCAAACGTCAAAGGCGGGCGAACGCCACAAGACCAGCCGTAGAATCAAACTGACGAACCAGAGCAACACCAGGCCCAGCGCCAACACGAGGATGCCTGCGAGTATCTGCGCCCCCGAAAACACGCTGTCGTTGATTTGAATGCCCTCTTCAACATTCTTGATGCCGATGTTCAGCACCGGGACGACAAAGTCATAGTCCGGAATGGGTTCGGACGAGGAGGGGCCGGCGACCGTAGCCGCTTCGCGCGCTTCGGCCACGTTGATGCGGAATAATTGGCTATTGTTGAGCGCGATCGGACTGCCCGCCAACTCGTATTGGTCAATCCCGACCTCGACTTTTAGAAAGACATCGCCTTCAGGAAACTGGTCCAACGTCAACTCGTTCGAAAAAGGGTAGACCTCTCCCGCGGTTAGCGCCGGCAGATCAACGCTCGATACGACTCGGCCGGACTCGTTGTCCGCAATTGTGATTGCTGATACTTCAACCGCGTCGCTGCCTTGATTTGTGACGGTGAATGTGACAATTGCGGTCGCGCCGTCTGAAGAATAATTAACCAGGGGCGTTGTGATGGCGTAGTCGCGGGCTTCGTCTTGCGCTATTGCTAGCGATGCCAGCGAGCAAAGAACAGCGAACAGGCAGCATACAGCGGCGCGCGTCAGAAAGGTCGAATTACTTTGTCGCGGCGGAACTTGGGCGCGTAAAGAGCCATGCGCTTTGGTAGCCAGCGCTGTAGGATCACTAGACGTCATGTGGAATTACTTTCAATTTGCATTCGCCGCGCCAATGACTTTGGATCGTCGCCATACTATAATCGCCTTTAAATCGTTTTCCAAGTCAATTCGTCGCCGGTTGCCGCGCTCTGGCGCCCTACAGCAGCGTGCCGGGTAATCAACATCTGCGGAGCGACCGTCGACTGCGCATCCGGCGGATCCAGCTCCGATCACGATATGAACATCTACCGTATATCGAGTAGTGTATCCATTTCGGTTGAAATACTTCGTGGCCAGTTCTCGACATGAGATCCTTAAGCGAAAACAGGAACGACGTTGCTCGGTGCGAGCGCTCTGTGAAGCGCAATTCGCCCTCCAATGCTCGAAAGTTGTCCTGATTTTGCCTCATTTGCTCTCATTT
>JAPOOU010000180.1 GCA_026713245.1 Chloroflexota bacterium | reverse complement strand
CTCGACCCCCCCCGAGACCACTATCAATGCGCCCCCTACAGCATTATACAAAATGGGAGCCGCTGTTATCTTCCCGGATGTCCGTAGACCAAGATCAATGCGCAGTTATCCGCCTTGAATTGACAGGCGGGATACGGAATGAATATAGGATCCCGTCCTATGTCGCTACCCGCGCGTTACGCATACTAATAATCACTCCGGATGGAAGGATCGGTGAGAATACACATACAGCCGAGAGAGCCAATTTATCGGGTGATCCGGATTCTCTAAAGTGTCAGGGCCATGTATCGGCATCTGATCATTGCTTCTGAGAGTTATTGTCTACCCCGGTAATCGATATTCCCGTCTGATTGGACGGATGAGGACACCTAGCCATATTCATCCTGAGTCCCCACTTGTTGCGCGCATGGCGTAAACATCGCCATCAGCATGAACAATATCGGGATTATCATCGGCGCGCTTTTTATCGCGCCGCACTTGCCTGCTCACCCCGGGGTGGGGCAGGTGGGGGATCTCAACGTGATGGGCTTGGCATATGGCGCTGTATTGAGTGCCGTACTGCACTTGCTGGTTCAATTGCCCGGACTCTTCAAACTTCGAGCGCCCCTGCGTCCGCTTTTTTCCTGGGCCGTCCCCGGCGTCATTGACGTCCTGCGTCTGATGGGTCCCCGCGTGATCGGCTTGGCGGTGGTGCAGGTCAATTTCGTCGTCAACATCTACTTGGCGAACCACATGGTCCAGGGCAGCGTGACAGCGCTGCGCTTCGCCTTCATGATGATGTTCTTTGCCCTGGGCGTGATCGGCCAGAGCGTTGGCTCGGCGGTCTTTCCCAGTCTTGCGGCTTTATGGGCCGAGGGCAATCTCGCGAACTTCAAGGATCGCCTGTCACGGGCCATGCGCAATGTGCTTTACCTGTCCTTCCCCGCGACTGTGCTCTTTATCATGCTGGGCGAGCCCATTTTCAGTGTACTGGAACGGGGCGAATGGACTGGCGAAAGTAGCCAGGCAGCGGCCTGGGCACTGGGATTCTATGCTTTGGGTATCGCCGGCTTCACACTGCTGGAGGTGCTGTCGCGCGCCTTTTACGCGCTTGAAGACACGCTGACGCCCGTTGTGATCGGCGCTGGCGCTATGGTGACGAATATTGCGCTTAACCTCGTACTCATTCAGTTCATCGGCGACCCGACCAGCCTTGCGCGCGGCGCATTCGCCGGCTTGGCATTGGCTAACGCGCTGACGACGCTTGTCGAGTCAGCTTTGCTCTGGTGGCTAATGCGACGCCGCCTCAGGGCGCAGGGCGCCGCTGGCGGCATCCACGACCGCGCCGTTCTGCGTAGCGCGGGCGGCAGTCTCGTTGCGGCGTTGATAATGGGGCTTTGCCTCTGGCTCTGGCTATCATTCAGCGCCATGTCCGCTCCCGGCTGGACGCTGGCGATCGGCGGCGGCTTAATCGGGGCGATCGTCTTTTTTGGCGTCAGCTACTTGTTCAACTTAAGCGAAACACGGGCGCTGGCGGCGCCGATCCTCCGACGACTGGCTTGAGAAGGGGTAAACGCGTGGGGCAAATCAACTTGGCGCAAGAATTCAAAGAAAAGGTGGTCGTCATCACAGGCGCTGGACGCGGGATTGGTCGCGCGCTTGCCCTCGGCTTCGCCGAGCGTGGCGCAAACGTAGTCTGCGCGGCGCGCACTCAATCAGAAATCGACGATGCTGCCGCCGCGATTCGGGGAGCCGGCGGATCCGCTTCGTCATGTCGCTGCGACGTCGCGTCCCCCGAAGATCTTCAATGGCTCTATGACTTCACGCGCGAGACTTACGGCCGCCTGGATGTTGTCATCGCTAATGCCGGCGGCAACTTTGCGCGGCAGCCGCTCGAAGACAGCGACATCGAGGCCTGGGCGCATACCGTGCGCGTAAATTTGCTCGGCGTCTATTACACTGCCAGATTCGCGATTCCCGATCTCAAGGCGCGCGGGGGTCATATCATCGTGGTCGGGTCCGGGCTGGGTCATCGCGTGGGAGACAACAGTCACTCAGCTTACAGCGCCTCCAAAGCAGGCGCCTGGATGCTTGTGCGCGCCCTGGCCAAAGAACTGAGCACGCACAGGATCTGCGTCAACGAACTGATACCGGGCGCAGTGCAGACCGAGCTATTCTCAAACGCGCCCCGCCCCGCCGATTCGCCGCTCCAGGCCGAGTGGATCAAGTCGCCGGAAGATGTCCTGCCCCTGGCGCTCTTCATCGCCTCGGGGCCGCTGACCGGTCCCACCGGGCAGAGCTTCAGCCTGATGCGCCGTGATTCGCAGTAGAAGATTACACCATTCAGTCCACGCATCAGGTTGAATTAAGAAGGCGGTCTATATGGCAGAGGGCCTTGAGAAAATCCGAAAGTTCGTTGGCGTTCATGTTTTCGCTAAATACATGCTGATCGTTGAGTACGCCCAAATATATTTAGATTGTTTCGCAGGAATCGTGACAGTTTATTCCAGTCGAATGAGATCTTACATTATGCAAGTTTCATAGAGACCGATGAATCAGTTTCGCTGACCAAGGTCGTAAAGAAACTCGGTGCTCTCGGTGGTAAAAGAATCTTGTGCTGTGCCCGCAATGAGCGAAAGTGGATACTAAGACTTTAGGACGGCGAATACCGCCTTCAAATACTCCGCTTCGGGGAAGCCAATCGGGTGATCCAGCCCGTGTGAGGTCGTCTCGGTTATTTCCAGGTCGTAGCCCGCCACCTCGGCGCTGCGCGTCACCAGGTTGTAGAACATCTCCATCGTTATCCGGCTCGAGCAAGAGGACATAAGCAGCACGCCGTCTTCCGCCAGCAGCGCCAATCCCAACTCCGCTAGCCGGCGATAGGCGAACACCGCTTTCTGGACATTGGCGCGGTTGTTGGCCAGCGCCGGCGGATCAATGATCACCAGGTTAAACTTGCGCCGCGTATCGACCAGCTCACGCATGCCGGCGAAGGCATCCGTCACCATGGCGCCGACCCGCTTTTCATCCAGCCCGTTGAGCGCGACATTGGCTTTCAGGGCTTCCAGCGCCGGTTCGCTGCTGTCCAGCGCCAGGATCGATTTGGCGCCCCCCGCCAGCCCATAAACGCTGAAACCGCCGCTATAAGCGAAGACGTCCAGAATCCGCCGTCCATTGGCAAGTTCCCGCACCCTTTGTCGGTTGTCCCGCTGGTCAAAGAAGAATCCGGTCTTGTGGCCCTTCCGCACATCCGCCTCGAAGCGCAATCCGTTCTCTATGAAATGCGCCTGGGTCAGGTCTCCCGCGCCAAGCAAGACCTGGCCATCCGCCAAGCCATGCAGCCGAAGAATATCGTGGCGCTGCGATTGCATGGCGCGGCTGAGTCGCAAGACCAGGTTCTCGAACTTGAGCGTTTTTCTCATCGCGGCGATCAGGGTCTTCATCTGTGGCAACCAGGCAACTGTGTACAGTTTCATCACCAGGGTGTCGCCATAGCGGTCGATAACCAGCGCCGGCAATCTGTCGCTCTCGCCGTAGACCAGCCGGTAGCCGGTGATTCCCTTGTCGATCAGTGGTTGACGCCGCGCCTGCGCCACTTCCAGTGCCTTTACGAACCAGGCGAAGTTGATGCGTTCCGGCTGCTCTCTCTGCAAGATTTTGATGCGAATTGGCGAGAAGGGATCGTAGAGGCCCACCGCCAGGAAGCGGTTCTTGTCCCGGTCATAAATCACGGCCAAATCGCCCGCGTTGCCCAAGTGGCTCTGTTTGACGATAGATTCTTCGAAGACCCACGGGTGACCTTGCCTTATGGCGCGCTCAGCGGCCGGTTTGACGCGGACGGCAATGTTCTTGTCCGATGGCTCCGGCAGTTTGCCGAGGTCAATCATACCCGGTCCTTTCGGCGTGTTTAGGCATCATCTTCCTCGACCATTCTGATCTTTAGCTCAGCTTTCTCCAGCAAGTCTTGACAATGCGCTGACAATCGCTGGCCCAACTCGTACAGCGCGACTGACTGTTCCAGCGACAACTCGCCAGTTTCCAGTTGCGCGACCAGGCCTTCGAGTTGCCCGAAGGCCTCTTCATAGCTGAGTTCCGTGATATCCATTATGGTTCTACCCTGACCTTGATTTGATCCTTGTGGAAGCGCACCTGCAAGCGCTGATCCTCCTGCACATGAGCCGCCGAGCGCACAATCTGGCCCGACTCGTCGCTGACCAGCGCATAACCCCGCGCCAGAATCTGCTCCGGATTGGCCGCATCAAGCGCTTTCATTTCGGCGGCAAGGCGCTCTTGCAGCCGCTCCAGGTTCGAGGAACTGGCGCGTTCCATCCGGCCAGCGAGACTGACAAGCCTCTCCCCGGCCGAATGAACGGATCGCAATGGCGTATTGGATTGCAAGGCGCGCGATAATCCCCGCAAGGCGCGCCGCGCTTCTTGCGTGGCGGCGCTCAATCCGGCGTTCAGCGTTGCGCGCGCCCGATCCAGGTCCAGCAGCAGTTCGTCTCGATTCGGCGTCGCCAATTCAGCCGCGGCCGAGGGCGTCGGCGCCCGCAAGTCGGCGACGAAATCGGCGATCGTGAAGTCGATCTCGTGACCGATACCGCTGATGACGGGTCTGGGGCTCGCCGCTATTGTTCGCGCAACAGTTTCATCGTTGAAGCACCAGAGATCTTCGATCGAGCCGCCACCGCGCGCGACGATGATCACGTCGATATCGTCCCGCGCATAGAGCCGCGCAAGCGCCGCGACGATCGCCGCCGGGGCATCCACGCCTTGAACCGTAGTCGGACTGAGAATGACCTCCGCCAGCGGAAAGCGCCGCCTCAGGACATTCAAAATATCTTGGTAGGCGGCGGCGTCAGGTGAGGTCACGATGCCGATTCGGCCCGGGAAGGGCGGGGGCGGTTGTTTTTTCGCCGGATTGAACAGTCCTTCGGCTTCCAGCTTCGCTTTCAGCGCTTCAAATTGTTGGTGCAAGTCGCCGACTCCGCCAAGAGCCTCGATCGCATCCGCATAGAGTTGATACTCGCCGCGGGCATCATAAACGCTGACCCGTCCCACAACGACGATTTCAGCGCCGACTTTCACATCCAGCCGGACAAATCGCGCCGCGCTGCGGAACATGACACAGCGCAACTGCGACTTTGCGTCCTTGAGCGTGAAATACCAATGCCCGGAGGAAGCCTTGGTCAAATTGGAGATTTCTCCCCGCACGCGCACATCAGCCAGGATTGCGTCGGCGTCAAACAACTCGTGGATGTAGCGTGTGACCTCTTGAACCGAAAATGTCTTCATGTTTAGGTCGAACAAAACCCGTTGTTTACTGTCGTTTTGGGATATACAATTATGTCAGATTTCGCGCATTTATACTATTGAGGATTGACGATGGCCTATCTTAACGCCAGTGAACGCGGGCAATTACTGGATGAACTTAGCGGCATGAAATTCGGGCGCGCCAAATTCAAACTCTCGCGCATGGATCCTGACGGGCGCCTCGCCTATTACCGCAATGTGCAGCACTCCGGCGAATGGCATACCCGCTTCGTACTGGAGGGCTTGGGAACGATCGTGACGCTGGTGGAAGTCAATCACGCCAAGAATGACCAGCCGCGCAACAAACAGCGCTTCGAATTCGTCAATATCATCGTCGAGCCGACCCCCGCCAATAACGGCTAGCGGAACAGATCGCGCAAATGCCGCGCTGGATGTCAACCCATGCGTGAGTCGAAACTCGAATGAGGGGCCAGTTTTCATCAGGCCTGATGTCGCCGCAAAACACGAGATTATTTCGGTGATTTTCGGGCGACCTGACAGGTTGCCCCTGCAGATTTCCCGATGATCCTTGTAGCGGTCTGCCGGTGGCTGACCCGTACCCCTGCACAGTGTCACTTCACACCTGTCTGTCAGTCCTTGATGCGGAAAAGGGTCGGGGGCGTAATTCTTCTCAGTGTTCCTGATGCGCGTCGTGCGTATGCAAAGGTGTATGCTTGTGATAAATCCCCTGGCGGTGCATGAGTTGGTGCAGCTTGTTATGCGCGGATTCCAGCGCTGCGCGGATCCGCTTGAATCCCTGCGCTTCCGGCCGCGGCGCCAGCGTATCAACGAAGGCCATCGCCCCTTCGATCTGCTCCAGGACGGCGATGGCATCCGCCTGTTGAAAGGGCCGTCTGCCTCCGACTCCTATCTGAACACAACTGCTATGCGCCGCGATATCCGCCTTTCTGCCACTGTGACTGCCCCGGATTCTCAAGGCGATCCAGGTCGACTCGCTGATGCGTACTTCGCAACTGCCCTCCGCCCGCAAAGCGCCGTCCACCGTCCGATCGTCCACAGCGAGCCCGCCGCATACCACTTCGACCCGCTCAATCGGCATGGCCGCGGATGCGGCGCGCCAGCTCACATTGACCGTACCGCCGCCTTCGGGCATATCCAGCTTTGACCCGGGCGACAGTCCTTCCACCTGCAATTCAAGCAATGGACCGACCGTGACGAAGGTATTGCCAGCCTTTATGCTCTCCATCCAGTTCTCGTAGCTGAACTCGAGATCTCCCAGATGCGCGTAGGTGCGCATGCCGCCCAGCAAGGATTGGGCGTCCATCTTGTCCGAGCCGCCCACGATAGGGACCTGATAGCCGAGATTGAGATAGCGGTACCAGTCCAGCAATCCGTAGGGGGTGATCTGCGCGTCAAAGGGGTTGAAGCTCATCATTTCAATGGCATGTACCAATTCGAGCACAATATCGGCGGCGCGCTCGCCTTGGGGGTTGGGCGCATGTGGCAGCACCACCAAGCCATTCTGCTCGATGCAGCGCCGCGCCCAATCCGCCATGCTCACTTCCAGCGCGTCGCCGATCGCAGACTCCGACGGACCGCCGCTACAGAGCGGGTGAATCATCTCGCCCGCGTATCCCAGCAAGGAAATATGACCCATGACCTGCATGCGATTTTCAGTGCCTACCCGTACCAGAAACTCGCCATCGCCCCCGAAGTCCGCCGCGCCCAGCGTGCTGCGCCCGTCGAAGTCGCTGACGTTGCTGAACATCTCGCCCCATTGGCTGGCCAGCAGGTTGACGACATTGACGCCTTCGGCAGCGCCTTCCAGCAGCGCCGTCTGCGGACTCAGAAAATGTACATGAGTATCGGACGTGACCCAGCCGCGCTCTCGCCAGTCGAGGACTCTTTCCAGTTCAAAGACAAATTCATCGCTATCGGCTTTCACGTCAATGCTGCCCCGGTAGGGCTTGATCTCGTAGCCGCGACTTATCTCGACGAAGACCTCGCCCATGGGCGCCTCGACCTCGCAGTGTCCGTGGATATAGGCGTACTGATTCAGTTGATTGGCGAACTCCCCGTAATTGTCCTCGAACCAGTTGCGGTTGACGCGGCGATGATTGCCGCGCGGCGGCAGATACTCTCCGGCGCCCCCGTGAAAGTGAACGCGCGCGGCCAGCGGCTTGCCCGCAGCGTCCACGACCTTGACCTTGATCAAGCGCCGCGCTTCCGCCACTTCAAGCAGCGCGCCCGGTTGGAACTGGCTCAGGTCAAAGGTGAACCGCTTTCCCTTCGCGTCGCCCAGGTACAGCTTAGCCTCCGGATGCGCGGCGTACTCTATGATGGCGACTTGCTCGGAGGGCGTCGGCTGAACATGGGTCGCATCGCCGAACCAGGCTTCACGGTCATATTCCAGCTTCGCCCGCGCCGAGATGACGTATCCGAGGTCTATATCGACATTGTCCAGTTCGCCTATACGATTGAATTCGACGCCCGGCGGGGTGGTCAGCGCCAGCTTGCGCCGAACCTGCGCGCGCAGCGGGTGCTCGCTGACCTGGGTCGCGCTGATGCCATAGATCAGTGCGCGTTCGTCTTTTGGGAGGCAGCGGATCGCGGCGATGGCTCTTTCGGGAAAGGGATTGGGCAGCGCGTAAAGCCAGATATGCTCGCTATAGGCATCGCGCCCGCTGCTGTGGCGCGTCTCGCCTCTTCCATATTCGGCGCTTGGCATCCGCCCCAGCGAAAGCGACTCCGAAATTGTCGAGACGATGGTGTCTTTCTGATGTGGCGCCGCTGCAAAGGGGCTTGCGCCCCAGCCAATGCGCGCCTGCTGGATGGCGAAACGCCTGCGGATTGGGATTGACTCGACACTGCCATCGACATATTCCAGTTGATACTCCGCCACCAGGCCGCCCAATTCGTTGCCGGTGAGCGCGCTGGGAAACTGCGCCGCCAATTCAACGTCCGCCAAATCTGGCGCTCGCTCCTGGGGCTTGTCTTCGGCGATATGGGCGAAGACAAGATAGGTCGCCCGCAGCTTGTCCAGCGGAATGCGAACTTCATCGGCATCGAGCAGGATAACATTCGCTTGGTCGGCCGCGCCAAATTCGAATGGGATGCCGCGACAGATTTGACGACCAAATTCGTCCGGGAGCTGAAGGCGCAGCGACTCGTCCAGAGCCGACCGGTCTCGATTAAATGCGCTTGCCAGGGGAAGAGGGCTGAATTGATCCGATGCGGGGATTTCCATTGCGAGATACTCCTGTTTACGTAAACCGCGTCGCTCTAGCGACGAGACGGCTTACGATTTTGCGTGAGCGCGACATTCCTGGGACCTTTTCGCTGCCGCCGTGCGGCTGCCAGGAGTGTATCGTCAGTCCACGTCCATCACAAGTTCATAGTCGGCGCCGCCGACGATGCGCCCATTGACCTGAATCTCCAAACGCTGCAGGCCGGCATAATACCGTCGCGTCGATATGGGTCGGATAGCATGCGACTTGCTGAGGGACAGGTATCCGCCCGCCTGTAGCTTCGCTTTCTTGAGTTTGAAGACCTTGGGCGCCCGCCTGCCGTTGGCCTTGACGAAGTGCATCACATAATCGATCATAAGCGGCTGCGCTTCGTCGCCGACACCCTGCAGCCGAAAAGAAAAGCACAGCTCATCGCCGAAGCAAAGCCGCTCTGGCGACAGCTTCAGGTCATGCAATGTCAGCCGCGGCTCGCCGTATCCCAGAATAGCCAGCGCCTGCGGATCTCCCTTTTTTATCAAGGAGCGCAGCGCATGGTTGATCAGCCACATGCGCTCGCTTGATGCGCCGTCTTTCCAGACGTTCATGCGCTCCAGCAGCAATTCCGGATGATCCTTGCTGATATCGTTGAGGTGGTTGGCAACCGAACGCCTTACATAGAGCGAACTATCGTCCTTCAAGTGTTCCAGCAGCGCCAGGGCGGGCATCGGATCGGCGATGAACTCCCGCAACTGCGGCGCCCAGGGCAAGCGCGGTCGGCTGCCCTCGCTGACCAATCGGCGCACGTGCTCGTTGCTGTCCTGCGCCCAGGCGCAAAGTTTGGCCATCGTTTGCTCGGGATAGCGTGTGATGAAGGGTCGAATGGCCGATTCGCAAGAGCTATAGCGGGTGATGATAGCCATGGCGTCCAGCGACTGCCGCGGATGCGCCAAGCCGTATCGCTCGACGAATGTCGGGATCGGCAAGAGTCGAAAACCGGGATCTTCGATCGGCTCGAAACTGTGCCGATCGTCGTCCAAAATCGCCAGCAAAATATCCAGCGCGACCGGATAATCCGTGGGCAAGAATTCGCGCAACTCGCTGGCGATCAAGACCAGCCGCTGTTTTAGATCCAAATCATGCAATTCCGCGTCTACCGCCTTGACAAAATGCGCTGCCGCGAATTCAGGATGGATCAAGCTGATACGATCGGCGATCTGCTGTACCAGTCGCCGGTCGAAGAAGTTCTTGAGCAAGGGAAATTCGGGCTTAACTGCCATACATGTTCCTCATAATTAGTTGCGCGCTATTTCCTGTCTTCAGATTTGCCAAGTACATGTGGTTTGTGTCCGTGTTGCGTCCGTCCGCAGTCTTTT
>JAPOOU010000169.1 GCA_026713245.1 Chloroflexota bacterium | reverse complement strand
TCGACGCTGCCTCTATGTTCGAGTTTCACATGGCCGCCGATGCCCGCATGAGCCGCACCAAATACGTTGACGATCAAGCCTGGAAGCTCGATCTTGGCGGAACAAACCGCGCCGCGCTGGCCTTTCAAACCCAGTTCGGCGGCCGCGCCGGTTTAGTGAGCATCGTCCCAATGTGGCTGACCGACGGACATCCGGTCTATCAATATCAGAGTTACCATCATCCGCCGGTCCTAACTCATTTCGCGCCCAATTTTCTGGCAATCCGGGCGGAAATCGCTCCCTGGCTGGAATTAAAGGCTCGCTATTGGGTGATGGAATCAAATGCCGCCGGCTGCGAGTTTTCAATCAAGAATCACAACAACGAGGATCTTGAACTCCAGATTGAGCTATTTGCTCATGTCGTAATCAACGGGCGAAACAAGCGGCTCAACGTTTTGACGATGGGCGATTACAGCCTGGCGCTGCATTTGGGGCAGATCGGCAACATAAACCCGGTGCTCACGCTGGAAGGCGCGGGCATGGATATTTACGGTGGCAGAATCTCGAGCCCCAAACTCGGTCGCAGGCTGGTTCTGCCCGCGGGCGAAACAAGGACTGTGCCCTTTGCGGTCGCCGGCTTGCCAGATATGCGTGATTCACACAGCGTCACCATGAACTGGCTGTCCAGACCCTGGGAAATCTATTTCAAGAAAATAGACGATTTTGCCGCGGCGATCCCGCGCATTCAAACCGGCGACAAGAGTTGGGACAGGCTGTTGGATCTGTCCTACAATTTGCTGCTTCAAGCCCAAATGGGGTCAAGCGATCAGCTAAGTCATGCGTCCCTGGTGGCCAATCGCGCCACCAATCGAGGCTGGAGCCGGCGCGGTGATGGCAGAGACCATATTCGCCCCTGGGCCGGCCAAGATCCTACCCTCGCCTACCTGGCCGCGACGTCCGCCGCCAACATCGCGCCGGATTGGGCCAAGGGCCTCATTCACAACTACTTGTCTACGCAGGACGACACCGGTTTCGTGGATCGGCAGCCGGGCTTGGCCGGGCAAACCCAGGGCCTCATGATGATGCCCCTGCTTGCGCGTATGTCCTGGACTGTCTTTCAACTGACCGAAGATCGCGGTTTCCTTGCCGAAGTATTTCCTCGCTTGACCGCATTCTTCGGGCGCTGGCTGCAAGAGGACCAGGATGCCGACGGCGTGCCGGAATGGCAATCGGAACGGCAAATGGGCTATGTGGCCTTTCCTACCTTCGGTATGGGCCAGGGCTGGGCGCAAGGCGCGAACGTGCGGCAAATGGAGACGCCCGATCTGCTGGCCTATTTGATCTCGGAAGCGGATGCTCTTTGTTCAATTGCGTGGGAACTTGATGACCAAGAAGTCGAAAATGAACAAAGGCAAAGACTGAGCGATCTGCAAGATCGCCTGGAAGAATTCTGGAACGGCAGCCGCTATTCCTATCGTGATCGCGATTCCCATCTGACAAATGACTCAATCGAGTTGCTGCGGCGCGGGCCGGGCGACGAAATCCATATTATTGAGCGACCGCTCCCGGCGCCTGATCGCGTCATGATTCGCGTGGTCGGCGGCGTCAACCAGGTGCCGCGCATACGTCTTCGGCTCACGGGGCTGGACAGTGACGGCGAGGACTGCCTGATCGAGGCCGATGTCGACGCCTTTGATTGGCAAAACCGCCAGGGCGTCTATACAACCCGCCAGGCGCTGTCATTTGTGGGCACGATAGAAATTGAGGGGCTTAGCCGCGTCTACAAAGTTTACGCCAGCACTATTGACAGCGCTCGTCTGGACATCAACCACCTGCTGCCGCTCTGGACTGGACTGCTGGCGAAGGATCGCGCTTCTGCCCTGGTCCGGCAAGCTATGGATGAATCGCAGTTTTACTGCCCGAACGGGATCACCATGGTCAGCCGGAGCGATCCGAATTTCGATCCCTCGAATGCCCGCGGCGGCGGCGGCATCTGGATGTACTTCTTGTCATTAGTCGGCGAAGGCATGGTCAAATCCGGTTTTCATCAAGAAGCGACGGACTTGGTCAAGCGCGTCTTGTCGAGCCTGTGCCAAGTGCTGGATCGCGACGGGCACTTGTCCCAGTTCTATCACGCGGAAGAGATCAAGGGTTTCGGCGAAGATCACCATATCGGCGGCATCGTTCCGCTTAAGCTGTTTTCCGACGTGATCGGAATACGGATCTTGTCACCGCTGAAAGTTTGGGTCGGCGGACCCTTCACCTGGGAGCAAGAGCTCAAAGTAGAACAGCACGGCGTCGTCGTCGCCAGAAACGCCGACGGCATTCATATCGACTTTCCGTCCGGCTACAGCCAGTCCTTAGCCGCTGAAGCGGAGTGGCAAGCCGTGGCAGATCCGACGCCGATCGAGACCGCTGACGAGGCGGCCGCCTTGCCCGCCCCGCCGGAACTTGATACTTTTGCCGACGGCGATGACGAAGCCAGGATACAAATCGACATTGATGCCGGGGACCAAGGCGACGCTGCTAGAACGCCGGACGCGCCCCCGGACGCTAACGCTGGCGCGACCGACGCCGACAATGAGGAACCAGCGGCCCCATAGGGCGCGGCGCTCGGGCGCCAACCCGCCCTGCAGTAAAGGTTGCCGGCCTGTAGCCAAAGCCCGATCGCTAGTCATCGAGCAGGAAACGTGATTCAGATTCGACGCGGCGCGCCTTCTCTAGATTCTCGGGACATCCCGGATTCGCCGCTGCAATGGCGCCGGCTGCTGTCGTATTTGTCCCCTTACAAGTTTCGGCTGTCCGCGGCTGTCCTTGGGGTGCTGCTAAGCGCCGGCTTGAGCCTGGTCTTCCCGGCCGTCATTAGCGACGTGGTCGATTCGGTCTTTGACGAAGCCAATCTTGCCCTGCTCGATGAGATCACGCTGCTTCTGCTGCTGGTTTTCTTGGTCCGCTCGGTCGCATCCTTCGTACAGAATTACTACCTGAATTATGTTGGCGAAAAGATTGTCCTGGACATCCGACAAGAGCTTTACGCCCACTTGCAGATTCTCTCGATCGGATTCTATACCGATCGGCGCGTCGGTGAATTAGTCAGCCGAATCTCCTCCGACGTCACCGTCATGCGCACGGTCTTGACCGGCAATATCAGCACGTTCTTGCAGCAATCCATGACACTGCTGGGAGCAATAGGCATCATGTTCTGGCTCAATTGGCGCCTGACCCTGTTTATCGTTGTGCTGATGCCGATAATCGTCGGACTTGGCTTCGTTTTGGGATCGGCAATTCGCCGCATGAGCACGCGGGTCCAGGACGAAATCGCCGGGGCCACCGTTGTCGCCGAAGAAGTCTTCCAGAACATCCGCGAAGTCAAGAGTTTCGTGCGCGAAAATTATGAGATTAAACGCTACAACCGGGCCATCGAGGTCGCCTTTGCCGCCGCGGTTAAGCTGCTAACCCTGCGCTCGGTTTTCGGCCCCGTTATCGGCTTCTTCGCCTTTGCTGGATTGGCGCTCATCTTGTGGTTCGGCGGGCGGGAAGTGCTGGATGGCCGGCTGAGCGCGGGCGAACTGATCGCCTTCCTGATCTATGGCTTGACCGTGGCGGGCAGCTTCGCCGGGTTGATCAACTTGTACTCGCAATTCCAGGAAGCGCTCGGCGCCACCAAACGCGTCTTCCAGATCCTCGATACCGCGCCCGATATTCAAGATTCAGCGGCCGCGAAAGAACTCGCTGATGTTGCCGGCGGCATCTCATTGCGGGATCTCAGCTTTTCCTATGAAGCGGGCAACGAAGTGCTGTCCGGCGTCAATCTCGATATCGATGCCGGCGAAGTCATCGCGCTAGTCGGACCCAGCGGCGCCGGGAAGAGCACCCTCTTCAACTTGATCCCGCGCTTCTATGACCCGGATGTTGGCGCCATTTCGATTGATGGACATGATATTCGCGAGCTGACACAGAGCAGCTTGCGGCGGCAAATCGGCGTCGTGCCGCAGGAGACTCTGCTCTTCGGCGGCAGCATACGCGAGAATATCCTCTACGGAAAGCTGGACGCGGACGAAGAAGAAATGATCGCCGCCGCCCGCTCCGCTAACGCGCACGACTTTATCAGCGCGCTGCCCAAGGGCTACGAAACGATTGTCGGCGAACGCGGCGTCAAACTGAGCGGCGGGCAGCGGCAGCGCGTCGCCATCGCCAGAGCCTTGCTTAAGGACCCGGCCATATTGCTCCTGGACGAGGCCACCTCCAGCCTCGACAACGAAAGCGAACAGTTGCTCCAGGATGCCCTGGGCAAGCTGATGCAAAACCGCACGACCGTGATCATCGCCCACCGCTTGAGCACGGTGCGCATCGCTCACCGGATCGCGGTGCTCGATACCGGACGCCTGATCGAGCTGGGCACGCATGATCAGTTGCTGGCCCAACGAGGTCTCTATGCCAAGCTCTACGAGATGCAGTTTCGTGAAGCGGATCTGTTTTCAGTCGTCTAGACAGCACAGCGCGATGATTCGGGAAAGCCTCTTATGAGCCTGTTCTTGTTCCTGCTGGCTGGCGCGCTCGCATGTTTTTTCATCTGGTGGCTGCTTATTGAGACGGAAGGCGTCTACCTCGGCAAGCGCGCCGTAATCTGGCTTTACGATCTCTATGCCCGTCGCTACGACCGCATCAAACAATTCGATGATTATTCCGATCAACTCCTGCTGGCCGAGCCGCTCCTGGATCGCCTCGCTCCCCAGGCTGATCCGCTGATTCTGGACCTGGCTACCGGCGCCGGGCGTTTGCCCATGCTCATGGCCGGCAACGGCCGCTTTGAAGGACATGTGATCGGACTCGATTACAGCCGCAAAATGCTTGATGTCGCCGCAGCCAAGATCATGCGAGAGCGCTTCGGCGCCTTCATATCCCTGGCCCGCGGCGATGCTATGGACCTGCCCTTCCCGGACGGCGCCTTCGACGCCGTCACATGCCTGGAGTCCCTGGAGTTTTTCCCCGATCCCGCCGCCGCGCTTGCGGAATTGGCCCGTGTCCTGCGCCCGGGCGGACTGCTGCTGGCGACCAACCGCATCAATACGCGCTGGATGCCCGGACGAACCGCCAGTCGCCCGCAACTCGCGCAGATCTTGAATGACTGCGGTATGTTGTCAATCGAATTTGAAGTATGGCAGGAAGATTACGACAAAGTCTGGGCGCGCAAGGCGGGCGGGACCGAATCGCGAACGTCCACAGCGCCTGAGTCAAATGCCGGGTGGCGAAGTCACCGTTAACCTACAGACGCTAGTTTGATAGAATCCGAAACCGCTTGCCAAAGCTTACCTGCAAAGAGGCGCCGCTCTTGAAACAACTCAATAAAGAACTGGAACAGCTAATTGAACAAGCGCTCGCGCGCGCAATTGACGGCGGTGACTTGCCCGAATTCGAGATTCCGTCCATACCCGTCAGCCCGCCAAAACGCGCCGGACAAGGCGATCTCTCGTACCCGGGCATGAGCCTGGCACGACTGGCGCGCAAGAATCCGCTCGAGATAGCCAATCTGATCGCTGCCACGCTCCCGGAGGCGGACTTTATCGAAAAGATCGAGGTCGCGCCGCCTGGGTTCATCAATTGCTATCTCAGTGAATCGTATCTGAAACGGCAAGTTGACCACATCATCGAGGAGGGCGAGAACTTCTTCCAGCTCGGCATCGGCGCCGGCCACAAGGCGCAGGTCGAGTTCGTCAGCGCCAATCCCAGCGGACCGATCACCATCGGGCATACCCGTAACGCCGTTATCGGCGATGCCATGGCGCGCCTGCTGGAGGCGGCCGGCTATGAAGTGCAGCGCGAATATTATTACAACAATGCCGGCAACCAAATGATCGTTCTGGGCAAAAGCCTGATGCTGCGTTATCTGCAGCAGTTGGGGGAGGATATAGACTTCCCTGCCGACTACTATCAGGGCGAATACCTGGTCGAAATCGCCGCCGAGCTAGCCGCGGAACATGGCGATGCCCTCAAGGAGGCCGGCTGGGAGAAATTCAAGCAAATCGCCGAAGCGCGCATGTTCCGGTGGATCAATCATTCCCTCGCGGCGATTGATATCAAACATGATCGTTTTTTCAACGAGACATCGCTCTTTGACTCGGAGCAGATCTGGGCTGTGCTGGATGAGATGCGCGGCAACGGCCATATATACCAGTCGACGGTTTGGGAAGGCGCCGACGCTGAAGAAATCGCCGATGTGACCGCCAAGGGATATCAACCGGCGACCTGGTTCCGCAGTACGGCCTTCGGCGATGAAAAAGACCGCGTCATGGTCAAGAGCGACGGCCTGCCGACATATACGCTGCCGGACATCGCCTATCACCGCGACAAGCTGGAACGCGGATTCGACATTGCCGTTAACGTGCTGGGCGCCGATCATTTTTCCCAGGCGCAGGTGGTCAAACATGGTATTCGCGCGCTGAATATGGACCCGGACCCGATCCATGTCATATTCATCCAGATGGTGCGCGCCGTGCGCAAGAACCCGGAATCGGGCGCGTACGAGACAGTCAAGCAATCCAAACGCGCCGGGGACTTTGATACCCTTGATGACCTGGTCGCCATGACCAGCGCCGATGCCGTGCGCTATCATATGCTGGCGCGCAGCCCCAATTCGCAACTGGATTTCGATGTCGACCAGGTCGTGAAGCAGTCCAACGAGAACCCGGTCTACTACATTCAGAACGCCTACGTCCGCTGCGCCGGCATCTTCCGGGAAGCGAAGGAACGCGGATTCAACGATGACGGCGCGGACTTTAACTTGCTGGGAGAAGATGAACTCAAGTTCATTCGCAAGGCTCTGGAACTCGGCAATGTGATTGAACAGGCGGTGACGAATTACGAGCCGCACAAGATCGCCTTTTTCGCGCATGAGCTCGCTGCTGTCTTCCATCCGATCTATGACCAGGTGCGCGTATTGCACAGCGAAGTGCCACCGGACCTTGCCAAGGCTCGCTTGCGCTTCTACCGCGCCGCAGGCGTCGTGTTCTACCGCGTGCTGCGCCTCATGGGCATGTCAGCGCCCGAACGAATGTAATCTACCGCAAAGGGACAGATTATGGGACTCAAACCGGACCACTGGATCAAGAAAATGGCGCGCGACCAGCGCATGATCGAACCCTTCGTCGACCAGCAGGTTCGCGAAGGCGCCATCAGCTATGGCGTGTCCTCCTACGGTTACGACCTGCGGGTCTCGGACGAATTCAAAATATTTACCAATGTGCGTTCGGCGATTGTCGATCCCAAACATTTCGACGACGCGTCCTTTGTGGACTTCCGCGGCGATGTTTGCATCATCCCGCCCAATTCCTTCGTGCTGTCGCGTTCGGTTGAATACTTCCGCATCCCGCGGGATGTCTTGACGATTTGCCTGGGCAAGTCTACCTACGCCCGCTGCGGCTTGATCGTCAACGTCACGCCCTTTGAACCCGAATGGGAAGGCTACGCCACCCTGGAAATCAGCAATACCACCCCCTTGCCGGCCAAGGTCTACGCCAACGAGGGCCTGGCCCAAGTCTTGTTCTTCGAGGCGGACGACGCCTGCGAGCAGTCTTACGCCGACAAAAAAGGCAAATACCAGGGACAAACAGGCGTCACGCCCCCGCGCATGTGAGCAAAGGGTGCATTTCAATATTTTGGCAGAATGAACAAACACTGTATCGAATTTCGTCATTAACTATCCACTCTGATAGCAAAATCACGAATAAAACGACGATCATGTAGGGGCGACTCTGTGAGTCGCCCGAAACAACATCTCATATTTGGGCGCACCGGCTCGCCCCTACCGAAATTTCGCTTTTTGAAAGATAGGGCGTTATGCGCCAACAAACTCAAATGCACCCGAGAGCGAAACCAACCTTGACGAATTCACTGCTGCCCGGCTAAAATCAGATCAATCGGGGCGATTAGCTCAATTGGATAGAGCGTCCGGTTTACACCCGGAAGGTTATAAGTTCGAGTCTTATATCGCCCACATCCTGCGAGCGGCTATATTCAAACAACCGGTCCGCACCCTGCTCCCATTGTTTTTATTGCCCGCCACGCCGCCCTCAAACTGTCGCATATAGCGGCTCCGAAAAACCTGGGTAGAGAGTCCCCAGCAATTTTCGCCCAACCAAGGATAACGCGACTATATAGTCGCCCTTTGCTTCTCGTTTTATGTTATGTTCCTATCACTTTCCGCATCCCGGAACATCGGAGCCGAAAGAAAAAAACGATTGACCGGAAAATATCTTTCAGGGACAAGCCACAATGCCCGAATGCCAGTAAATATAGGGGTTTCCTGCTGTCGAGCTGCCCAGCCCTTCCGCTAATATCAAGGTATTCTGGGGCTTTTCAGGTCTGTTTCTGAGTGCCGTTGCGGGGCAAATGAGGGGGAGCGCTGCGAATTTCAGGGCAGGCCGCGGCTGAAGCTGCTTCTCTCTCGCCGCAAGCAAGACGCGACCAGCCCAATTTGCCAGCGCTTTGTCCGAATATCGGACAAAGTCGGACAAACTGGAAACACAAATCAAACTATATGCGCGATCCGGCTGGTCTGGCCGGTCATTTTCCTGCATTATAAGGCTCGTCCGACAATTAGCGGATTGGCGCCTGCTTGCGGTCACAACGGGGACACAAAGACCGCGCAGCGGACACTAGGCGGACACAAAGACCGCGCAGCGGACACTAGGCGGACACAAAGATCGCGCAATGGACGCTAGGCGGACACAAAAATCGCGCAGCGGACGCTAGGCGGACACAAAGACCGCGCAGCGGACACTAGGCGGACACAAAGATCGCGCAGCGGACACTAGGCGGACACAAAAATCGCGCAGCGGACGCTAGGCGGACACAAAATCGCCCATGGAATTCGCAATGGTCTTGGGCATCACCGCTTCTTGCCAATCCTTTGTTGATTGTCTACAATAGGACAAACTAGGCAGGCAAGCCATCGGTGGAGATGAAGTCAGCCAACAGTGCCCTGGAAGTGCGGAACCTGCGCACTTACTTTCAGTTGCCGGAAGGTACGCTCAAGGCGGTTGACGGCGTCGATTTCAATATCGCCGCTCATCAAACTGTCGGCATCATCGGCGAATCTGGCTCCGGCAAGAGCGTCACCGCCCAGTCTATCCTTCAGATCGTGCCGCCCCCCGGCACAGTTGAATCCGGCGAAATCCTGCTGCGGCAGAGCGACGGCGCGATCGTGGATCTGCTTCAGTTGGACTCGCGAAGCCGGGCGATACGCGCCATACGCGGCAAAGAGATCTCGATGGTTTTTCAGGAACCGATGACCAGCTTGTCCCCGGTGCATACGATCGGGACACAAATCATCGAGGCCATCCTGCTGCACATCACCAGGAACAAGCGCGAAGCCAAAGAGCTCGCATTGGACATGATCAACCGCGTTGGCATTTCCAACCCCGAGCAGCGATTCGACGAATACCCGCATCAATTGTCGGGCGGCATGCGTCAACGCGCCATGATCGCAATGGCTCTGTCTTGCAGTCCTTCGCTCCTGATCGCCGACGAGCCGACTACAGCCTTGGATGTCACCGTGCAGGCCCAAATCCTGGAACTGATGAAGGAGTTGCAAGAACAGTTTGGCATGGCCATCATGTATATCACCCATGATTTGGGCGTGATCGCCGAAATCGCTGACGAGGTGAATGTGATGTACCTGGGGCGCGTGGTCGAGCGGGCGTCGACGATAGAGCTGTTCAAAAACCCCATGCACCCCTATACGCGGCGACTGCTGAAGTCGATACCGCGCCTGGGCAACCGTGGGCGCGGCCGCCTTGATGCCATTCGCGGGAATGTACCCGTGCCCATGAATCCGCCGGCGGAATGTGGCTTCGCATCCCGCTGCGACGAGTTCATCGCCGGCGCCTGTGATGCCGCTGTACCCGCTCTGGTTGAAATGGGCGATGGACATTTTGTGCGCTGCTACCTTCACAACGAGAAGAGCGAGCCGGTTTATGCTTGAGGCAAGGAAAGAACCTGTTAAAGAGCGAAATGAAGATGTTTTGCTCGAAGTCCGGGATCTGAAAAAGCACTTTCCCATCGAAAAAGGATTCCTGCGCACCGTACATGGGCACGTCAGGGCGGTCGACGGCGTCAGTTTTCAGATCCGCGAGGGCGAGACATTTGGGCTTGTCGGCGAATCCGGCAGCGGCAAGACGACGCTCGGGCGCTGCATTGTCCGCGCGATCAATCCCACCGAGGGACAGATAATCTTCCGCCTTCCGGATGGGGAAGAAGTTGATATCGCCGAAATGGGGAAGAAGGAACTGCGCCAGGTCCGCAGGCATTTTCATATGATCTTTCAAGACCCCTACTCCTCGCTGGATCCGCGCATGACCGTCTTGGACATCATTGCCGAGCCAATCCGCAACAACAAGCTGCTGGCGGACAAGCGCCAGATTCAAGACCGGGTGCGCGAGCTAATGGATCGAGTTGGCCTGGATATTCGCCATCTAAACCGCTATCCGCATGCTTTTTCCGGCGGCCAACGCCAACGCATTGGCATCGCGCGTTCGCTCGCGCCCAGCCCGCGGCTGATCGTCTGTGACGAAGCCGTCTCCGCGCTTGATGTCTCGATTCAGGCGCAAATCTTGAATTTGCTCGAGGATCTGCAGGAAGAATTCGACCTGACATTCTTGTTCATCGCGCATGATCTTTCCGTGGTCGAGCATATTTCCGACCGCGTCGGGGTCATGTATGTCGGACAACTGGTGGAAATGGCCGATACCGAAGCGCTATTCGCGGATCCCAAGCATCCGTATACAGAAGCCTTGTTATCGGCCGTGCCGACAACCGACCCCGAGATCAAGATGGATCGTATCATTCTGCCCGGCGAAGTTGCGAACCCGGCAGATCCGCCGTCCGGCTGTTACTTCCATCCGCGTTGCCGCTACGCGCAAGACATATGTAGAGAACAGGAACCGGCCTGGACCGAGGTCGGGCGGGATCATTTCGCCGCCTGCCATTTCGCCGACGAACTGGATTTACGCGGTGTGGAATAGCCTAACCGATGGACTTCCTGCTTGTATTCGTTTTCGCATCGCTGGGGGGCGCTGCCCTGGTCGCCTTTGTGATTGTCCGCTCCACAGATCGGGCTGCGCATAAAGCCATCACCAGCTACTTCAAAGCCAGCGAGTTTATCCTCGAACACCATCGCCCGCCACCGGAATGGATCATGACCACGCCCGGGGGCTGGCTGCGAGCGCGATCAATTCGTCCTGTCAACAAGCCCGACGTCATGGCGCGGCTGGACGATCTCATCGACTTCTTCGAGAATTGCAACTTTTTTGAAGACGAGTTCGCCCGCGAACAACTGCTCCTGCAATTGCGCGCGGAGCGGGAAGACTGGGGCAGCAAGCTGCAGATCTAGTTAAACAAACGCCCGAATCATGCCGATTCGGGATTGTAATTCGCTAATTGCGCGACATTCCCGGGTCCTTTTCGCCGCCGCCGCGCGGCTGATCCCTATTCCAATTTGAGCACGCCCCACATGTCCAATTCGGGAACAAGAATTGAGGTGTCGGCATCTGTACCTTGGCAATCAACAGCGACAGGCGGCTTGCCGGGCGCGAAGAACGCGGCCCTTGAAAATGCCCGTTTAAGCATCGACTGCGCGATACTCAGCCGGAGATCGCGAACGGTCGCGAATCGGTCGCTTTCGGGATCATAATTGCTGTTTAGCAGATGCGCGATTACCGGCGCCTCTGGCGCGCTGGGCTGATGCCTCGGCAAGACGGTGATGTCTTTCGCGCCGCCCCCGACGGCCACATCGCGACCCGCTCTTTGCAACAGGTCCTCTGCGCCGCTCCAGGTAACCAGGCGATCACGCGCCTCTTGCAGCTTGGCTTCTTGCTCTGCCGTCAAATGCGAAGGTTCAAAACGAACAATCGCGCGATAGGATGACAAATCCGCTTCCAGCAAATCGTCTTTGATCCATTCATCGCCCGCCACAATAATGCGATATGGCAAATTGGCCTGGCTGAGCGCGATGCAGGCTTTCACAAGCTCCGTTTTTGGCGCGCTGCGGTTTTGACCGCCCAGGTGACCGCTGCCGAGTTGATCGCCCAGGTATTGCCGTACAGCCTTGTTGCTGAAAATGAGCGCGACTGATTCCACCGATTCATAGTCGTCGAAGAGCGTCGGATAGTCGCGCACAAAATGATAGAGGTCTTCATAATCTCCCCGCTTGCTTTGATACCAGCGATCCGGTTGGCCTTTGAAACGCAGCGTCCACATTTTCTCCGGCGCCATGAAGACGTGTCCATGCGCATAAGCTTGCGCGATCCACAGTCGAATATGCCCGGGACGATCATTAATCCTGCAAGGTTCGAAGGCGCGCGGAACGCCCGTGATTGCGACAATCCGCTTGAGAGCGTCGGCCAGCTTGAAAGTATAAATCGGCTCCGTCGGCAAGATCTCGATCTCGGGCGCCTGGTACTCCATTTCATTGGTGTAGAAGTCATGCGCGTCGACGGCGTACATGAACTCCGCCCAATAATAAGGAGAATTCGAACTCAAGGGCACATTGACACTAAACTCCCGCGCATAACGCTTGAATTCGCGAAAGAGCCAGTTAATCTCTCGCCACTGGAAATCGAAGTATTCTTTCGCCAGCGGAATGACGGGCGGGAATGCCAGGATTCGCGCCCGATACATCTCGTCGTTGATGCCGCGTTCCCGCAGGTAGTCCCCATAGTCGAAGGTCTCGAGATCGCCGATGCACCAGGTCATGATCTCGTCTTCGCTCAAGTTGGCGCGCAGGTAATCGCTGAAACCAGCCATACAGTGCCGGCAGAAGCAGCCGCCGTATCGGGCGTTCAAGGCGCCGATGGTAGGGATGGCGGAGTCAATCATCAGCCAGTCCGCGCCGGCTTGCATGATCCGCCGCAGTTGATACATCAGATAATGACGGTAGCCGGGCGCGTTGGTGCAGTAGTGGTACGAGGGGTGTCCTTTGTAAGTGTGCTCCCACCAGGTGATCGCCGGCCGATCATTCAGATCGCGCACGGTTGATTCCATGAAATTGGAATCAAAATCAATCATGCCCATCCAGTCCGCATCAAGCTCCACACGGCCCTGGAATTTGACGCCGCAGCGATGCGCCTCGTCGACATCGCGCATCATCTCTTCGTCCGGCGGCAGGCCTCGCCGATCGGGTTCGGGCAAGAAGCCCCAGCCCAACCCGGTCGCGCGATATCGTCGGTACGCGTCCATGCTGCATGGGCGCGTGATCAACACATCCGATCTCTTGAGCGTCATTTCTGTACCTCAGTAAACCCAACAAGAATTGCAAATTGTTAGGGGCAACTCGCTGCGTCGCCCAGTCATTCTGATTCGTTTTTAGTTGGACGAGCCAAGGCTCGCCCCGATAAATCCACCATAATATCGGATTAGCAAATCTTAGTCGATTTTACATCTGTTTTAATATGCTATTGGACGTATGTAGACATAATAGGCGCCTCGCAGGCGTCGCTGCATCGGATCGCTGAGCCAGGTCTGCAGCTTGGTCTTCCCGGCATCCAGTTCCACAACGAATATCACGCCCCTCGCGTCGTCCTGGCAGGGTCTCACATATTCGACGCCGTCGATCTGAAGGCGAGCGCTCGTGGCGCCCGCCGGAAAGTCGGCTTCGCGCGGATAAGCGCGCAGGTCAACCTCGTATCGGCCGGCTGCCCGGACGTCTATCATCCAGAAGCCGTTGGCATCGTAGGCCCGGTCAGCGATCCAGTCTTGACGCCAGGGCGCCCGGCCCACGGTCGGGTGCCAATCGCGCGCTGACAAGAGAACGGGGTTCTCGCGGACATCGCCAATCGGAATATAGACATATTCCGAAAATGGCTCTTCAAGGCTCTCCCACCAGGTCTCGTATTCGCCGCGCAATGCCCCAACGACCTGCGGGTGCGCGGACGAAACATCGCGCTGCTGCCCCCTGTCACTGTCAACGTCGTACAATTCCGTCCCGTTGATCAATCGCCAACCGTCACGCATTACGACGCAGTCATGCCATTTTTCCGGCAGGTCGGGCTGCAGATGAACAAACATAGTTCGCCCGGTCAATCGACCGGAATCGCCGCGCATCTCCGACGCAAGACTGAGGCCGTCGAACGCAACTTCCCGCTTCAATTCCAGTCCGCAAAGCGCTATCAAGGTCGGCAATACGTCGACATGCGCTGTCAGCGAACTGATCTGCTTGCCTTCGGGAAGTTGGCCCTTCCAGCGGAAAAAACAACTGACGCGATGGCCGCCGTCGTACATGGAGCCTTTTGCCCCGCGCATGCCCGCGTTGTAGCCTTCTCGGGTTGCGGGATCGAAACCGGCCGCGGTACCGTGGTCGGAAGTGAAGATCACAATTGTATTGTCATCGAGCTGGAGTTCCCGCAGTCGCTGGAATAATTTGCCCATATTTTCGTCAAAGTTCGCGATCATTCCGTAGAAATTGGCGCGGTCTTCGGGGATCGCCGTGTTCCTGTAGGGCGCCGCGTAATATTCCGGAACGATATGCGGCGCGTGCATGGCATTCGGCGCCAGATACACAAAGAAGGGCGAATCCGGGTCGGCTTCAATGAATCGAATCGCTTCGTCGAAAAAGACATCGCTGCAATAGGCCGGATAGCGGACGGGCTCGCCGTTTCGAAAATAACAGTCATCTATGTAATTGTTGCCCCAATAGTCGGGCAGCTCTCCCAGGCCCCCGCCGCGATGGCACAGGACTTGGTCGAAACCTCGAAATTGCGGCGCAAAAGGATAATTGTCGCCCAGGTGCCACTTGCCGAACATGCCGGTACGATAGTCGTTGGCGGAAAAAACATCTCCCATCGTCATGGCTCCGGGATCAAGGAGGTGACGCCCGTGAATCACGTGCCAGACGCCGTTTCGCGAAGCATATTGACCGGTCAAAAGCGCCGCGCGGGAAGGAGAACACAGCGGATCATGATGATGATCATCCAACTGAAGGCTTTCGCGGGCCATCTGGTCCAGATTGGGCGTTTCCAAAATCGGATTGCCATGGCAAGCGATATCGCCGTAACCCTGATCATCGGTGATGACGAAAATGACATTGGGTCTGTCGGGCATTGACGGGTGCATTTCAGATTGTTGGCGCATCAAGCTCCCATCTTCCACCCTCAAGCACAAAATCTGTAGGGGCTCGGCGCGTAATCGGCGAAAAGGTCCCAGGAATGTCGCGCTCACGCAAAATCGTAAGCCTTCTCGTCGCATC
>JAPOOU010000144.1 GCA_026713245.1 Chloroflexota bacterium | reverse complement strand
GTTTATGTTTACCGCGGCGCTCATGCCACAAGCTGGCTTACTATTTTGCCTGAGCCTGTCAAATCTTTCCGCCAGTTACGCGCCGGGCGGCTCTGTGCCAATATCAAGCCGGGTCGCGCTTGAAGCTGCTCGTCTCATGCCACAAGGACTGCGCAAGCAGCCCGATCTGCCAAGGCGACTGGCGCTTTGTCCGAAAAAAAGTTTTCTTTGTCCGCAAAACGGACAAAGTCGGACAAAGTTCAAACACAAATCAAACCAGACCTGCCACAGTAAGCCCGGCGGGTATGCCGCCTGCCGTCAGTCGCTTGCCTGCTCTCTTGCAAGCACGCTGGTCCTGTCCAGCATTTTCCTCCCACAAACCAAAACCCACCCAAAATTCTGGGGAAAATGTGTCCAGATTTATAGGACCGCTACAGGGAGTGAACTTTCCCCGCGCATAGCTCGCCTTGCGCCGGCGGCGTCCGCCGTCTATGATGATGCCGAAACTATGGAGAGTCCGAAGGGTCCTGCTTGTGACAATTGAACTGAACCTGAGCGACGACGCGCCCTGGAAAAAACGTTACCGCGCGCCCGGCATCGCCTGGACCAAAATCGCCGCGAACAACCCTGAACGCGGCTTGCTCTGCTGCAACAAAGACGGTGTTTATCAACTTTACGCCTGGGACACAGTAAACAACGACCTGAGGCAGTTGACCGATGAGCCTGCCGGCATTGTTAGCGGTCATATCTCAAATAACGGCGACAGCGTCTATTTCCTGCAAGACAATGGGGGCGACGAGATCGGGCACTATGTTCGCATCCCTTTCACCGGTGGCGCAGCTGTAGACATCACAGCGGACCTGCCCGCCTATGCTTCGCATTTTTTCAGCTTGAGCGCGTCCGGCAGCGCGCTTGGTTTTACCGCTGCCGCGAAAGACGGCTTCCAGATTCTCCTCTACAATAATCCGCCGGTCGGCGAGCCGATCTTCAGCTATCGGACGAGTTCACTGTCCGCCGGTCCCTTCCTTTCACACGATGCCGAGATCGCCATCATCGCCTCGACCGAAAAGACCGGCGTGGCCGAATTGGCGCTGGCGGCTTACGATATCGCCAGCGGCGAAGTCATCGCTGAACTCTGGGACGGCGCCGGCAGCGGCATCCTACCGGCGCGGTTTTCTCCCCTGGCGGCGGATATGCGCTTCGCCGGTTCTTCCAACGCGAGCGGCTTCCACCGACCCTTTATCTGGGACCCGCGTAGCGGTCAACGGCTTGATATCCAGTCCGAGCGCTTCGGGGGCGATGTGACAGTCTGGGACTGGTCGCCCGACGGCGCGCGTCTGCTGCTACATCAAGTGCATCAGGCGCTGCATACGCTCTTTATCTACGACATCGCGCAGGACCGAGTGAACCCGCTGAACGTGCCGCCCGGCTCGGGGGGCGCCGCCGGCTATTTCGCGCAAAACGGCAATGTTTTCCTGCACTGGAGCGATGCCGCGAGCCCATCAGGCTTGATTGAAATCGACGGGGCGACCGGAGACTATCTGCGCGATGTAATTGATCTCAAGTCGGACTTGCCCGAGAGTATTCCCTGGCGCTCGGTCACATACCGCTCCGGCGACGGGACGCCGATTCAAGCCTGGCTGGCGACGCCGCCCGGCGAAGGTCCGTTCCCTACCATCGTGCATACCCATGGCGGTCCCACCGCCGTGCGGACCAATGCCTGGTCGCCGGAGGCCCAATCCTGGCTTGATCACGGCTTCGCCTTTTTCAGCCCCAACTTTCGCGGCTCCACCACCTTCGGCTACGACTTCCAGCACGCCATCGACGGCAATCTGGGTGAACTTGAAGTTGAGGACATCGCGGCCGGCGTCAACTGGCTGATCGCCAATGGCATCGCCGATCCCGGCGCGTTCCTAAAGACCGGCGCTTCATATGGCGGGTACTTGACCTTGCTCTCCCTGGGTAAACGACCTGATCTCTGGGCGGGCGGCATGGCGATGGTGGCCATCGCCGACTGGACCCTGATGTACGAAGATCAGGCCGGTACCCTGCGCGGCTATCAGCGCAGTATGTTTGGCGGCACGCCGGAGGACAAGCCGGAAGCGCACAAGAAGTCCTCCCCGATCACTTATGCGCGGAACTTCCAAGCCGATCTGCTTGTGATTCAAGGCGCCAACGATACGCGCTGCCCGGCGAGACAGATGAAAGTCTTCGAGCAAAAACTGAAGGACCTGGGCAAGTCTATCGACGTTCACTGGTTCGACGCCGGCCACGGCTCCCGCGCTATCGAGCAAAACATCGAACATCAAGAATTGATGCTGCGCTTTGCGGCAAAGGCGTTATCTTGATTCCTGCGTAAGACCTTAAAGCGCGATCAACTGTTTCTGGTTACAATGCGAATCGGACAATGTGAAAAGGACACTTGGTGCCAGTTTCTCCCACCCAACCATTCGAGCCCATCCGCGACGTCATGACCGTAGCGCTAAACGCTTTCGGCGACGAACGCGGGCGCTTCATGGAGACCTTCCGCGTTGAGTGGTTCCCGGGCGTCAACTGGGATCGCCTGCAGAACAACCGCAGCGACAGCAAGGCCGGCGTCTTGCGCGGCTTGCATTACCACTTCAAACAGGTTGACTATTGGTACGCTACCAGAGGACGTATCCGCGTGGGCTTGGTGGATCTGCGCCTGTCCTCGCCGACCTACCTGGCATCCGCGACCATCGACATCGGCGAAGACAATCCACTAGGCATATTCATCCCCGAAGGCGTGGCCCACGGTTTCGCCGCGCTGACCGACTGCACGCTCATGTACATCGTTAACAATTATTATGATGGTGGCGGGGACGAATACGGCATCGCCTGGGACGATCCGCAGGTCGGCATCGACTGGGGCGTCAAAGAACCGCACTTGTCAATTCGCGATCGCAACAATCCGCTGATCGCGAATCTGCCGGGGGACGCGCAACCTCAATAGTTGGGTATCATCAGATCGCAAAATCCGGGCGCCGCGCGGCCGTCAACTCCCGCATGCGCTCGAAGACATCGACGCCAAGCTGATGATAGACATCCAGCAGATCGACCAAGACCCAGTTCTCGCGGATCATGCCCTTCTCACAGCGCCAGAAATCCAAGCTGCGCATGGTGATCGCTTGCTTGGAAGGCGCGATTCCCAGCCAGCCGTCGCCGCTGATGGTCATGGTCATGCCGGGAAAAGCCGTGAAGCCGACATACGCGGCGTCGCCGAAGAAGATGCCCTTGTCCATCAGAGCCGCGCGGTCCGGCATCGCCTTCAAGAAGGGGATCTGGTGCCAGTGGCGGAAACCCGAAATCCGCCGCATGGAACCGATGCCCGCCGGTCCATACCACATCATCTTGGGATGCCAGTAACGGTCGAGCGCCATGGCGGCTTCACCTTGGGGCGAATTCCCGAGCGCGCTCAGCATATCGCCGACCAGCCGTACGCTAACCGCCGATCCCGCCTCGTCATAGTCGCTCGTGATGATGCCGTCAGTCGTCGCCGGCCCGGGCACAATCCACTCGACAGCCAGGCTCGGCGCCAGCGGCCAGGCGCCCGCCGCCATCATCACCTGCGGGATATCCCATAGCGCCTGCAATTCTACGATCCGCTCGTCCTCGATGCGAAAGAATTCGTGATAGCGCATCGCCATCAAGTGCTTGGTCGGGGGGATATCCAACCAGGACTGCTCAAAGACACCCACATAATGCCCGGCGCAGCCGACCCAATTCTGTCCCCGGGTCGCGCCGGCCATGACGATGAAATCGCGCCGCTCCAGATCGGGCGCGGCATTTAGCAGCGGCAGATAGGCCCTTTCATAGAGCGCGTCGACGCCATGCAGAGATTCAAGCGGGTGCGCGAGGCGCGCTTTGCAGTCGGCGGCGAAAAGCTCTCGCAACTGCCGCTGCAGGTTGCGCGCGTCAATATCGTAGAGCGCGGCGCGCAGCCTCCCGATGAATTCCTTGTTTCGGTTGTGAATCGACATTTTCGTCTGGCTACCGTTCCGGGCTTGCGTCCGCCCAACTCGGAGGCTGCGTCGGCCGGGACTCAGCCTTCTGAATTGACCAGCCATTCGCTGGCGCTGATAGCTTGGTGCTGGCGGAACTGATGCCGCATGCGCCCGAAGACATCAACGCCCATCTGCAGCAGTATATGCGGCACATCGATGGGAACCCAGTTTTCCACAATGGTTTCGTCGTCGCAGCGATAAAAGTCCATCACGCGCATTTTGAGCGGGGTCCCGGTCGGCGGGACGCCGAATAATTCGCCGCCGGTGTGTGTCGCCCGCAGATAACCCCAGCCGCCGGTCACAGCGAAATAACCGTCGCCAATGCGTATAAAATGCCCCTGTTCGGATCCGCCTCGGTCGGGAAAAGCCACCAGAAAAGGAATCTGATGATAGTCTTCGAAACCTTTCAAGCCGCGAGTGCTGCCGATGCCCGACGGTCCATACCACATGAAATTCTTGTGCCAGTGCTTGACCTGTTCCATTTCGTCGAGCACGGCGCGCGTCGGCGGCTTGCCGCTGTAATAGCCCAGGGCAGCGTGCATCTTGAGAATGGTCTCGATGGTCTTCCTGGAGCGAGCTTCGTCTTGCGGACTTAAGATAACGCCATCAAGCGTTTGCGGCGGCATCCAGCGCATCTCGCTGCCCAGACTGGGCGCGATCGGTACGTAACCGGCTTGCCGCATCAAATCCAGGAAGTCGATGAAGATATAACTGGTGGCGATCTTGCCATCGCGCAGTTCGTGCCCCTCGCAATATCGCAGGCAGACTACGCCGCGCGTGGCCGGTATGCCCAGCAGATCGCGCTCGAAATTGCCCATGAAGTGGCCCATACAAGCGATCCAGTCCGCGTCGCGGTAGCGCCCGCCCGCCACGAAGTGATCGCGCCGCTCCATATCCGGCAGGGATCGCCGCAGCGGCAGCCACAACCCTTGCAGGCCGGCGGCAATTCCCGTCAGTTCATTAATCGGGTGCGTCACATTGAGCGAGACGTCTCGCTCGTATCCGCCCCGCGCGACTTCCGGCAGGTCAGCAAGCGGCGCTTCGCTCAGCGCGCGCGTGATATCGATCACGCGGCGCTTATTGGTGATGTTTTGCGCCTGGTCAACCGGACTGTATTGAAACGACGTGGTGAAATACTTATCCGTCGCAGGTGTCATTGCCGCTCGTCCATCTAGCTAATGGCCAAATCGAAACAGGTAGGAACTACAGACTTTCGGTGTCTGCGGTCTGTGTTTACGCGACCTACGCGACCCTGCGAGTCGCCCGCCTTGGTGAACACTCGCCTATACGCCGCGCTATTCGCTCTCCCTTTTTCCCAGTGATGCTCGCCTTGGAGATGAGGGACGGGGGACCGGGAGGCGAAGGATTCCTAAACCCGGCTCAAGCGACGATCTGCTTGAGCAAGACGAATTCGTCAAACACGGTCGACTCGCTTTCAATGCGGCCGTCCCTGATCACATGGTGACTGAAACCCATCAGCCGGATCGGATTGCCCGTCGGCTCGCCATATACGCCGTAACCTGTGTGCGTCCCGCGCATCAACCAGCGCGTGGCCACGCGGTAACCGGCGCGTTCATCCCCGACATGGCAGAAGTGATCGAGGTGAATTGAAAGATCGGGGAATGGGGAGAGCAGCGACAGCGCGTAAGTCTGAAATTCGCCAATGCCCTTGAACGAGCGCCCCGACGGGCCGTCAAAGACGAAGTTCTCATGATAATATTCGCGCGCCTTATTGAGCATTCGCCAATTCCAAATCTCATGCATCATCCGGCCGATGAAGTCTTCCGGATCAAAGTGCTCGGATTGCGCTTCGGGCCAGGGTTCCGGCGGAAGCTGCCCAACCCGATGGTCGATATCGCCGGGGACGCGCAATTGCAGGTCACTGTCCTTTTCCTTGGCTACCATCTCTTTGGCGGTCGGCAGCGGATCCAAGCCCAACTGCATGATCAGCGTCAACTCATCGCGCGAGATCCACTCTTCCACCATCATATTTTGTACGCAGACACAATCGGCGATGGCGCGATAACTGACGCGTTTGCCCGTTGGCGGACCATATGGCGTCCAGCCTCGATTGGTTCCCTCATGCCGCAGCCGGTGCGACGTATAAAAACCATCGACATTGTTGCCGCTCCAGATCACTTCTTCGCCAAACAGACGTCGATCGGGGAAGGAGGCCTGCGATTCGATAGTGGCTGCGATGACCGCCTCGCGCCCAAACTTCAATCCGTTCGCCGTATGCATTTTAACCGTATTGGCGTAATACTCATACAGTTTGCCGATGCCATGCTCTTCCCAAATCTCATGCGTGACGCCGATAATATAATCGACGATGTTTTTGTAACGCGGGTTGTAACCCTCCATTGGCTGCGCCGACCCGCCGTCCGCATCGTCCATAAACTGAATGTCAACCAGCTTCGGCAAGGTAATCCGCTTTTGCTCCTCGTCGCAGATATTCTTCACATCCAATTTCTTTGAAGCTCGCTTGTCTTCTGCCATTTGCTCACCTGAATTATCTTTTGCATCTGTTTGTTCGAAATTGCTGCAATATTGAGAGTCTGACGGCCTTACGCTGCGCTCTTTGAATGAATGAGTTCGAAGACGTGATACGGGGGGCAGCGCGTGTCGAAACGGCCCGACTCGAAAACGTTTTCGACAAGTGCAATACCTTAACATGTTGTGGCGGCAATTGCAAATTCCGCGGTCCGCGGGGGCATTTCAGATTATTGGCGATTAATCCCCGAGGACAGTGAGGGTCGCGTCGGGCGCGTAGACACTGACCGCAGACACAAACTACCATAAGCCCCTATCTACGGAAACGGCGGCGCTTTTGCGACAAGAAGGATAACGATCTTGCGTGAGCGCGGGATTCCTTTTCGCTGTCGCCGAGCGGCTACATTTTGCCAGACTTGTGCGATACTTGACGTATACTGATTGTGGTACGACTGCCTTGGCCCTTTCCGCCACGACATTGAAGTGCGCTCAGTCCGCGGAGATTATTACGCTGCCTGACAATCATTGATGATATATACTTCTCGTCAGCTTTTTGGAACAACCTCTAAGCTCTCAGTATCCTCGGTGGTTGGCTAACTTGTACGGCGCCCGGCACGAGAGCCATGTCCTGGAATCTTGGCGCGCCCGCCCGCCTGCTCATAGTTATCGCGAATGCGAGCGGCGGCGCTCTAAATGCATAATGGAGGATGTCTTTCGATATGGGACAGCAAACCCTGGCGAACAAAAGACTTGTTTATGAATTCTTAACGCAGGTCGAGCGCTTCCGCCATTCGTCCGCGTCGCTGCATGATTATTTCGCGGACGATGTGCTCTGGCATGGCTGCGCCCCCTTCGATACCCAGGTGGGCATTGACGCGCTTTGGCAGACATTTTGGGGACCCTTGTTTGCGAGCTTTTCCGGCCTTCGGCGTCGCGTCGATATCTTGCTCGGAGGCACGTGCGAAGCTGAATACTGGGTCGCCAGCAGCGGCTATCTGTTCGGCCGCTTCGAGCGGGAATGGCTGGGCATCGCCCCAAATGACCGGCAAACTTACCTCCGCTTTGGCGAATTTTACCAGATTGAAGCTGGCAAGATAAATAAGGCCTACGCGCTTTATGACCTGATTGAAGTAATGCAGCAAGCCGGCTGCGATCCCCTTCCGCCGAGTCTCGGCCTGGCCGGATTCGTGCCGCCGCCGCGCGCCGCCGACGGCGTCCAGCTAGCTGACCAGCCGCCCGCCGAATCGGCAAAGACTTTCCAAATCGCCTACGATATGCTCTTCCAGGGAATGAACAGTTTTGACCAAGAGCACAAGAAGAGTATGCAATTCTCGCGCTACTGGCACGACAACATGCACTGGTTTGGTCCCGCCGGCATCGGCGCCACGCGCGACCTGAATGAATTCGAAGAGAATCATCAGTTGCCCTGGCTGCGCGCTTTTCCCGATCGTCAAGTCGTCTGGGAATCGCCCATGTTCGCCGACGGTATTTATGCCGCCACCGCCGGCTGGCGCGAGGTCATCGCCACGCACAGCGGCAATTACCTTGGGCGCCCTCCCACGGGCGCGCGCATTGAGTTCCGCGTAATGGATTTCTGGCGACGCGAGGGAGATTTGCTCAGCGAGAATTGGGTGCTGATCGACATGATCGATACCTTTCGGCAATTTGGCGTCGATCTCTTCGCCAAGCTGCCGCGGGAGGCGAACAGTTAATGAAGCATTATGACGCTATTGTCATCGGCATCGGCGCGATGGGCAGCGCGGCGCTCTATCACCTCGCCAGGCGCGGCTGGAAGGCGCTTGGCATAGAGCAATTCGAGGTTCCGCACGAAATGGGCTCGTCTCACGGTCTGACGCGCATCATTCGCCTGGCATACTATGAGGATCCGTCCTATGTGCCGCTGTTGAGACGCGCTTATGAACTCTGGGATCAACTGGAAAGCGAAGCGGGCGAAAGACTCTTTTATCGAACCGGCAGCATCGATATGGGGCCCGAAGACAGCGATGTCTTCGCCGGCAGCTTGCAAAGCTGCCTCGAACACGATCTCGATTACGAGGTCCTGAACAGCCGGCAACTGAGCGAGCGCTTTCCAGGATACCGGCTGCCGGGCGATACGATGGCGGTCTATCAGCCCCAGGGCGGCTTGCTCGTTCCCGAACGTTGTATTGCCGCCTATGCTCGACTGGCGCAACGGCACGGCGCTAGCATACGCGCCGGCGAGCGGGTGTCCGGCTGGGAGGTCCTCGATGATGAACGTCTCTGCGTGCGGACTGAGCGCGGACAATACAGCGCCGACAAGCTCGTCGTTTGTGGCGGCGCCTGGGCCTACAAGCTGATCCCGGCGTTGCGGGGCAAAGCCGTCCCGGAACGCCAGGTGCTGATCTGGCTGCGCGCGAAGCAGCCGGAGCTCTTCAGGCCGGAGCGCTTTCCGGTTTGGAACGCGCTGGTCGACGAAGGGCGCTATTACGGCTTCCCAGAATTCAATCCAAACGGCGCGACGCCGGGCATGAAGTTCGGGCGCTGGCATCACCGCGAAGAAAGCTGTGATCCCGACACAGTTGACCGCGGTACATATCCCGAAGATGAAGCTCTGCTGCGCCAATTCGCCGAGCGCTATTTTCCCGCCGGGGCCGGCGAAACCTTGCGCATGTCCACTTGCATGTTTACCAATACCGTCGATGAACATTGGGTCCTGGATACGCTTCCCGGCGCGCCGCAAGTGTCGATGGCCGCGGGCTTTAGCGGTCATGGCTTCAAAATGGCGAGCGTCATCGGCGAGATCATGGCCGATCTGGCGCAGAACGGCTCGACGCGGCATGATATCAGTTTGCATCAGCTAGGACGACTTTAGCGTGAAACGAGAGAATGCGTAACTTGTCGGTAGGGGCGACTCGATGAGTTGCCCGCTGTCGCCACTGAAGAGAAGCGACCATGAAAACGATCGGGCTGATCGGCGGGCTCAGCTGGGAATCCAGCATCGAATACTACCGCATCATCAACCAGGAAACGCAGAAGCGCCTGGGCGGCCTTCATTCCGCCAAGTGCCTGATGCACTCCTTCGACTTCGCCGAAATCGAAGCCCTGCAAGAAGCCGGCGATTGGGAGGCGGCCACAGCGCGCATGATCGCCGCAGCGCGAAACCTCGAAGGCGCCGGCGCGGACTGCATCGTCATCTGTAGCAACACCATGCACCGCATGGCGGACGACGTTGCGGCCGCCGTCGATCAACCGCTGATTCACATCGCCGACGCCACCGCCGAGGTCATCCTGGGCGGCGGGCTGGGAACCGTCGGCTTGCTCGGCACGCGCTACACCTTGGAGCAGGACTTTTACAAAGGGCGCATGACAGACCGCTTTGGCTTGCGCGTGCTGATTCCCGACGCGGCGGGCCGCGACATCGTGCATGGCATCATCTACGAAGAACTCGTGCGGGGACTGATCAACCCGGAGTCGCGCGCCTTATATCAAGCGGTGATCGACAAGCTGCAAGAGGATGGCGCAGAAGCGGTCATTCTCGGCTGCACGGAAATCGGCTTGCTGATCAAGCCGGAAGATTGCCCCATCCCCAGTTACGATACGACTTACTTGCATGCGCTGGCCGCGGTCGAGTGGGCTTTGGGGGCTTGAACTAACCGCATCCCCCGGCCAAACCCACCCACCATTCGTCGCTGGCGAAGAGGTCAAGCTGGCGCGGCGTCGCGACTCGCTTGACGTCTTTATGGAATTTGCCGTCACGGATGAGTTCGGCCATTCCAACGCCCTTTTCTCTGCGTTCTCAGTAAACCTAACTAAATAAGTAAAACGGTAGGGGCGACTCGCTGAGTCGCCCGATCTGTGGAAATCAATTAACATTGGGCGAGCCAAGGCTCGCCCCTACGAATCCATACAAGTATTAGAATTGCATTACTTACTTGGATTTACTTCTGTGCCTCTTTTTTAATAAACCGCGTCGCTCATGCGACGAGAAAGCTTGTTATTTTGTGTGAGCGCGGCGGACTTTTTCGCTGCCGCCGAGCGGCTGTAGTTCAATAAATCACTGTGCCCGCTGTGGCGAACGCGCTTGCAAAGGCCGCCGAAATATTATAACCTTAGCGCAGAATAGGATAGGCGAAATCGCATGGATCCAATGAGACAGTCTGAACCGGCAAAAACGCAGACGCCAGAGCCAGACGCTCCCAGCCCTAATCTCAGCCCCGAACAGCAGGAACTCCTGCGCAGCCTCGAACGCAGCTTGCAGCAAGTCGCCCGCGGCGAAACGCGACCCGTGGGGGAATTCCTGGAAGAACTGCGCTTGGAGCGCGAAGCCGAAGCTAATGATAATCAGAACGTCGACGGAGTTCGAAGCCCAAATCCGGAAACTCCTCAAGAGGTATCGTCAAGCTGATCGCGACGTCAAAAATTTGGCACTTTCGCTACTGAATGGTCCCCGTCCTCAGGACAGAAAGTTGCCAAATATCGGTGCGGCAGATGTCTACAAAGCCAGAATACCTAACACTTCCGCCAGAATCGGGACACGCGGCGGTTTTCGTGTCATTTACCGTGTGAAAGAGGATACTGTATTCCTTCTGCTAATCTGGTCGAAGACGCAAACTGCTGATTTGCCTGATGCGGAAATCCGCCGCGTCGTGAAAAACTATCCATAGTTTCTGCGCCCTCGACGCTATAACATAAATCTTATCTTCGCGCTCTTCGTCTTTTGTGGTGAGATTCTACCCGCAGCCCCCAGCCAAATCCACCCACCAAACCCCGCCGTCGGTCCCATTGGCCGCCAGCGCCAGCTTGCTCCCGTCCGGCGACAGCGCCGACCAGGACCGCGACTCCCGCGTCAAGCGCAGGGGCAGGGGCGTCAGCGTCCGCAACTCCTTCGTCCCGCGGTCGAAGCATTGCAAGCTCGGTACGCCGTCCACATCGCGAATGACGTAGATCAATCGCCGCTCGCCCTGCCGCGTGACAATCGGCGCCGGATAGTTGTTGCCCGGCAATGCCGCCTCGAAAAGCAGTTCCCGGCTCCCGTAGGCGTAGCGCAGGTAGTATCCTTCCCGATCGTCGATCCGCCAGCCGACCACCGCTGACAGTCCATCGGCCGCCGGACCCGGCACGATCAGGGACGGTTCCAGATCTTCCAGACGACCCATCAGCGTCTTTCCCTCGACATCGCCGGTGAAATAATGCACCGGCTCGCCGTAGGCGCCGAAGTAATAGGCCAAAAATACACTGGGCTTTTCCGCCCAAATGAAGCCGCGCAGACTGTGCTTGTGCAGCGCGTCGTGGATCAGCCGCTTGAAACTGCCGTCCGGCTCGGCGGAGAGGATGGTGTGCAGGTCGTTCTGGTAGACGACGCGCCGGGCCTTCGGCGGAAACGTCATTTGCGAGCCGTAAAACAGATCGGGATTCTGGTCGCCCGATTGTGTGATCATCGCCGCGCCGCTGCGCTCGATCATCGGAGCGTTGATATGTTGCGCGGCCGGATGTTCAGTCAGCGAGAGCGCGTGGTCAGGGACGCTGTAGCGCCACCACTCCAGTTCAGTGAAGACCGCGCCGGCGCAGCCCACCCCGTAGAGCAGCGTCTCGTCATCCAGCCATTGGAGCTGCACCGCTTCGGCACGCGCGATCAAGCGCGACGCCGGGGACGTGGCCGCCGCCCCCAGCCTGTGATCAACAGCATCGGCCTTGATCCGCACTTGCACGTTGGACACGCTGCCATCTTCAAATAGCTCGAATGGCGCGCTGAAGGCCTGAAGACCTTCCGGGGGCAGAGCATAGCCCAGCAATGCCGTTCCACAGGCATCCACCAGGAAACCAAATCCCTCGCCAATCAGTTCGCCGTCGGCGTCATAGGCGTCAACCAGGAGATTGATATTGGCGTAAGCTTGGCTGCCGTAGTTGTAAATGTCGCCGGAGACCACGGGCCTTTCCCCGCCGAATCCGTCCGCCTGCGTCCCCACCCGCGTGTTCGAGAGCAATAGCGGCGGCTCTTCCTGCGCCGAAGCGCCGAAAATCGTCCCCAAGCAAAGCCAAAAGAGCAAGAGGAAATTTCGCATCGCTTAATGTCTAATTAGCGGGGGTAAATGTACTACTTTAGGAGAGCCGGCTGATGATGTACAGCACGATAGGCGTTGCGACAGCAACAAGCGCGGCAAACAGCGCGATACCGGTACCTACGATCCAGCGAATCAACTTCGCTTCCATTGATATTATATCCGCCTTTGTGGCCATGTGCGGACGCTCCGCTTCGCGACCGGCCTCGATCTTTGTTACGCGCGTTGCCAAGTCCGATAGCGAATTCGTCATTGATTCACTAGCCACATCCATTCCCCTGTCTGTTTGATGCACATTGAGATTATATCACAATTTGCCCCTCGCAAACATGATGTTTGCAGAGGCCGGCAGCGAAAACGAGACGGGCGATCCAGAATCAGACCGCCCGTAATACATGCTTAGCGCTATTCGCTTGCGCCGACCATGCCTTCCAGCAATTGCGGGACGAACCAGATATCCAGCAAGGTCACAGCTTCGCCGTCGCCGGCCAATTCCGTGCCGTCTTGCAAGTTCAGCGGTCCGCTCCACAAGAACATCTCGCCGGAATGCATGGGGTCGGTCTGGAAGTCATGGATCTCTTGGGCGAAGGCCTGCAGGCTCTCAATCGTTTCCATACTCAAGGCGTTTCCGAATTTGTATCCGGCGACGCTGGTATCGCCATCGGTATAAAGGCCGTCATCATTGATCTCGTCCCACTTCGGCTCCAGCCACAGCCATTCCTGCGACCAACTGCCATCGGCGACGCGCTTGACAACATCGAGATAGGCAGGACCCCAATTGTAGTATGCCGCGCCCAGGCAGGCGTCCGGCGCTTCGGAACAGCCGTTGACATTGCCGTAGGGCACGCCGTAGCTGGTATCGCCCTCGGCCATGTACTGGCCAGCGACCGTGATCGCCTCGGTGGTGTCAATGCCGGAGATGATGACATCGGCGCCGCCGTCGAGGAAGCCGGTCGCCACCTCGGTCGGGTCCAGCGTCACGCCCGGGATATTGAACCAGAAACCGATCCAAACTACCTCGAAGCTGATGTCGTCGGCGGACATGTCATCGCGGTAGTTGTCCGCGCAGTAGCGCGCGCCCAAATAGCTGGACGCCGCCAGACGACGCGTCTCGGGATTGATCAGCGCGCCCAGATAACCGATGCTGCCGCTCTCACTGGTCAGCGCCGCGGCGCAACCGGCGATCAAGCGCGGCAATTCCATATACACGTTGAAGTTGCCGACATTGGCCGGCGCCATTTCCGGCAGTTCATGCATGATGGCATGTTCGCCCTCGGCAACCGAACTGCCTGCGATCGCGTTACTACCGGTGATGTTGATGAAGGTGACATCGGGGAAGGCGGCCGCCACCACGTTGGTATCTTCTTCAAAGCTGTCCGAGGTGGTGAAAATGACCGATGCTTTCTCGTCGACCATGAACTCAACCACGTCCATCAACGTGGTTTCCGGCGAATCCGCCGGATTCAAACTCTCGAAGAAGAGCATTGTGGCGCCGGGCATATTCTCTTCGACATAGAGCCCGGCTTCATAATGCGAGGTACTCCAACCCCGATCGTCATTCGGACCCACCAAAACAACGCCAAATACGATTTCGTCCTGCGCCGCGACCGGCGCGATCAGAACTCCTACAAGTGCAAAAACCAGTGACAATAAAGCCAATTTGCGGAACATAGAGTCCTCCAACAACTGAATCTTCAACAGGTCAATTCACGACAGGACGCCGTAGCTCCGAGTGTAACAAATTCTTTTCGCTGGGCAAGTAGAATTATCTCAGCGGTCTGTCGTTGATCGCAGGCAACATGATATGCCGCGCGCCTCCATTGATACCGCCCTGCAAACCGACCGCGCCAACTAAGAATCCACGTCCCGAGAAATTCAAATTAAAGTAGTCTCAACAGAATAATGCGAAGCGACTGCATCGCGAGTGTTCGGAATTCTGTCCAAAGTCCCGGCCGACGCGCGGCGAGTTTCAAGGTTCCAGGCAGCGATACCTTCTGATTATCATCTCCCGGCGGGTGTGGATGAGGATGTCCTGGGCTTCCCCGGCTATTAGCGACTCGATGCGCTCCGGCAATTCCTCCGCCATGACGCTGCGACGCAATGTCGCCGCATAGGCGCGCAAGTCTTCGACGCTGTCCAGGTCGGTGGTCACCAGGAATTGCGCATCGTGCTCTGGCGCGATCAGGCCCTGATCCAGCAAGATCTCCAGAGCCGCGTCGGCCGCCCACTGATCGGCAAATGTAGCGGAGGAATCGATCTCGCCAATGTGGAAGCGCGCGCCGGAGACTTCAAGTTCAACCCGCCGATTCTTGCTGGCTGGGCGCAGGTCAAGAAAGCTGCCCCCCTCCCGCAGCACCCGGCGCGTCTCTTCCAGGGCATGGACCATGCCCTCTGGCTCAATTCATCACAGGGATAAGGAAAAAAGCGCATGATCGAAACTGTCGGATTTGAAGGGCAGATGAACGCCACTCGCTTCCAGGATGCTTATCGATTCGCGGAATCGCTCCGGCCGCTCCCGTAAAGCTTCTGCCAAGGTATCGGGTGTCACGTCGATAGCGACAATCGAATCAGCCAACTCGGCATACTGCCAGGTCAGACGTCCGTCGCCGCAACCGATTTCCAGAATGCGATTGCATTGAGCCGGCAGCATATCCAGCACGTAGCGCTTTTCTGTGCCTGCCGTGTCACCGCGTATCGCCATTGCACAGCCCTAACTCTTGTCGAATCCTGCTGGATGATCTTAACCGCAATTCCCGATCGCGTTCACATAATCGGCGCTGATCCAACCTTTTTCACCGTGCAGATCGACTTCAAACCAGCCCGCTGTACGCATGAGGGCGGTCAGGGTGATGAAGGCGGGAAGCTCTATAATTATGTTCCCGCCAGGACGGTCACGGAAGTTGAGGATGTCGGTCAAGGTGACCATGCAGTCTTCCAGGCGCTTGCTCGGAACTGCGGTCGCGGTCGCGGTCGCGGTCGCGGGTCTGGTTTCCACCGGGGAAATCAACACGACTGTGCCGGGCCGGTCCAGCCAGCCGCAAGTCATGCCGTCTTTCTCATAAGACGGCAGCGCCATCCGCGCGCGGGGCGCGGTAGTCGCGTCCAGCAAGATCAGCGATCCGAAGGCGCGGAAGCAGACCTCCGCCCCCGCTCCCATATCGCTAAAGACATCGACGGCATCGATAATGCCGGCTTCAATCACCGAAGAATTCCCACCCCCGCCGGCGTCAACCTGCTGACATTGGGTAATCCCGGTCGTGGTGATACGGATGCTGCTCGGCAGGGACAGGCAGGTTCGAGCCAAGGTAGGTGTTGGCGCTGGCGTGGGTGTCGCTCGGGGCGGCGTATCGCGCTTCGCAGAGCGGCGGGCGAGTCTAATCTTCCTACTCGCGCTGCACGTCTCACTTGTTTCCGCGACGCTCGCGGTAACACTCACGTTATAGCTTCCATAAGCCTCATAAGTGTGGCTGCTAGTTACGCCGGTGCCGGTGGCCGCATCCCCAAATGTCCAGCTACCGTCGGTAATAGATCGAGCGTCATCGGTCGCATGCTCCACTGTAAAGGTCACGCTCAAACCTTTGACGGAATAGGTAATAGTTAGATCGGGACAACTCTGGGCTTGTATGCTTGCCTTTTGCAAAAACGAGAGGAAATAGAGTGAAAAGGAAACCAGGAGAAATGCCAAACTTGCTCTTTTCATGATGAGCCACCGTGAATTGAAATAACGAACAACATTGAAGCAACTGACAAATCCACTCTACCATAATCAGTTGTCGCTTGCCATTCGTTAGCAGGACAATCGCATCAAAATCATAGTTCCTCAAACTGTCGCAGATTCAAGGCAAAATTCACCACAGAAGTAGTTCCAAGTTAGTCATGCGAAACTCGACGAAAGGTCGCAATGTAGGGGCGACATACCAGACGCTGTTGAAAATAGGATTTCGTCTTAAAGAATGGTCTTTTCTGAACTGTTTACACCCCTCCCCAACTCACTGCTGAGGAGCGGACACTTTCCGTCAGCTGACTCGCCGCCCCTCCCGCTAGCCCGCGACTCTATGCCGAAACCGCGACCGGCGGTCAGTGTCGGCGGGCTGTGTCGGCGGTCAGTGTCTACGCGACCTACGCGCCCTACGCGACCATATAGTCGCCCTTTTCTCCCCGCCTTACTGTATCCTTGCTTTGCAACACACGCAGCCGCCCAGCCTGGACCGCGGCTTTTCAAACCCGCCCCCGGCTCAAACCAAGCGACATTGTTCAAAATGAAGCGCTATTGTCCCAAAACGATATTGCCGGGTCCGCAAATGGACAAAGACGGACAAACTTCAAAGCCGAACCTACGTCGATCGCTAGGCATCTCTTATGACGAATATCTGGAGGGGCGGGCCGGCGGACAAAGTCGACGGTCTGTGTCGACGCGACCTACGCGCCCGAAGGTCTATGTCTACGTGACCCCTGGCTCGCCCGCAATCGCTACAGAATTTCCCGGTTTCCTGCCGACAGCCTGCCGCTGTCAACCTGGCCTGTCCCCAGCTTCCGATCTGGGGAGGGGGTACCCCCCCCCGTACACATACTGTATCTATACTGTCACCCAAAAAGGGGGGCAAAATGAGGGCATCTTCCGAGCATTTGAGGGCACATTGCGCCTCACAGAGCGCTCACGCCTCGCAATCAACCGCCTGTCGAAAACTGCCCGCTCCTTGCGCGGGCAAGATGGTCGGAAAAAACATGTAGCAAAAACAACCATCCAACTATCCAAAATGGACTTAGATGGTTATAAAATTGGACTGTAGGGCTTGCTACAATACAACTCAAATATCAATTAGAGTAGACCCCTATGCAAAATCCAACCTTCAGCATCTCCCTCGACCGCGAGAGCGAAGAGCCGATTTATCGACAACTCATTCGACAAATTCGGGGGCATATCGACCGGGGGCTATTGCCAGCGGGGGCGCGTCTGCCCGCCAGTCGAGATCTCGCCCGTCAACTCGGCGTCAGCCGCATCAGCGTGGTCAGCGCCTATGGCGATCTGCGCGAGTCGGGTCTTCTCAGCGCGCATGCCGGACGTGGCACCTTCGTCGCCAGAGAACGTGAAATATCCCAACGCGTCGATGGCGCGCCACCTCCGGGCCGGGCGACATCGCGCCGCGCTTCGTCCGTCCGCGACATGATGCGTCTCGCGCGCAAGCCCGGCGTTATCAATTTCGGCCACGGCGCGCCGCCCAAGGAATTCTTCCCCATCCGTCACATGCAAGACGCCATCAACCACGTCATCGAACGCGATGGCGCCGACGCCCTCTCGTATGAAGTGCCGGAAGGCTATTTGCCGCTGCGGGTCGCCGTGCGCGATTATGTGCGCGCCATCGGCATCGAGTGTCGTCACGATGATGTGCTGATTACGGGCGGCGCCCAGCAAGCCATCGATCTCGTCCTGCAATCGCTGATGAGCGATGGCGAAACACTGGTCACAGCCAGCCCCACCTATCTCGGCATCATGGATATTGCCGGGGCCCGCCGCGTGCAGATCCAGGGCATTCCCATCGACGAAGAGGGTATTCGCATCGACGTTTTGGCCCAGGCGCTGGAAAGCCATCGTCCGCGCCTGATTTATGTCATGCCCAGTTTCCAGAATCCCACCGGGCACCTGATGCCCATGTACCGCCGTCGTCAACTCGTTCGCCTGGCCGAACAACATGGCATTCCCATCCTGGAAGATGAAGTCTATCGCGAATTCCGCTTTGATGGCGAGTCCCTGCCACCATTGAAAGCCCTGGACGAAAGCGGTGTTGTCATCCACGCCAACGCCTTCACCAAGATGCTGCTGCCGGGCATGCGCATCGGCTACTTGATCGCCGCCGGACCATACTACCAGCGACTCGTGCGCGTCAAACAAGCGGCCGATATCTCCACCTCGGGCTTGAACCAGCGCACCATTCACCTGCTGTTGGAGCGTGGCGTCCTGGCCAAACAGTTGGAACATAATCGCCTGGAGTTGCGCCGCCGCCGCGATGCGGCGCTAATTGCCGCCGAACGGCACTTGCCGCCCGGCAGCGCCTGGTATTCGCCCCAAGGGGGCTTGTACCTGTGGGTGGAGCTGCCCGCCGATGGTCCCAGCGCGGCGGAAACCTTCATCAGCGCCATCCAGCATGATGTTGCCTTCGCCATCGGCAGCATGTTTTACACCGGCGACGGCGGCTCGCAGGCCATGCGATTGAATTACGGCATTCATAAGCCGAATGTGATCAGCGAGGGCTTCCGCAGGATCGGTCTGGCTTGGCAAGCGCTGGTGAAAGAGTATGGCGGCGTCGAGCGGGGGGCGGTTTTGTAAAGCGCCCCACCGATGATCAAGCGCTTGACGGGAAAAGAAGCGCCATGTTACACTCACCGCATGGTTGTAGGAACGAGCGCTGTAATGCCTATGCGGATGCCGACCGTCCCCCGGGACAGACGGAGGCTGTCGTTCGCCTAGGTGATACTTGGCCTAAACTTGATACCGTCTGTCGTCGACAGGCGGTTTTTTATTGGCACTGAGTTGCACACGGAGCCGATGACGAAAGGCTCGCTGAAAAGGGGAAACGCGATGTCAGCACAATATATTCACGTATCGGTGGCTTGGCCTTACGCCAATGGCGACCTGCATATCGGGCACCTGGCGGGCGCCTATCTGCCGGCGGATATCTTCGCGCGCTACCACCGCTTGCGGGGGAATCACGTGCTGATGGTCAGCGGATCGGACAGCCACGGCACGCCGATCACAGTCGAAGCCGACAAGCGCGGCACGACGCCGCTCGCGGTCTTCGAACATTATCATGAACGCTTCTTGCAGACGCAGCGCAAGATCGGCGTCAGCTACGATCTCTTCACCCACACCGACACCGAGAATCATCATCAAGTAGCGCAGGACATTTTTATCACGCTGCTGGAACGCGGCCACCTGTACAAAGAGAAGCAGACCCTGCTCTATAGCGAGAGCGAAAAGCGCTTTCTGCCCGATCGCTATGTCGAAGGCACTTGCTATATCTGCGGTTATGACGGCGCGCGCGGCGATCAATGCGAAAACTGCGGCAATCTGATGGACGCCATCCAGTTGATTGATCCGCATAGCCTCAACAATCCCGATGACAAGTTGATACCGCGCGAATCCGAGCATTATTTTCTCGATCTTGGCGGGTTCACCGAGGAGATCCTGGCCTACCTCGCGGCGCACGCGCACCATTGGCGACCCAACGTCAGCACATTCAGCCAGAACTTCGTCAAGGATGGGCTGCGCGGACGGCCCATCACCCGCGATATCGATTGGGGCGTGCGCGTACCGCTGGAAGGCTGGGAAGACAAACGGCTGTACGTTTGGTTTGACGCGGTCATGGGTTATTTCACCGCCAGCATAGAATGGGCGAAGAATATCGGGGCGCCCGACGAATGGAAGAAATGGTGGTACAACCCGGAAGCAAAAATCTACAACTTCATCGGCAAGGACAATATCCCCTTCCATACCATCATCTGGCAGGCGGAACTGCTCGGCATAGACGGCATCTACAACCAGAATGATCCCGACTATGGCGAGATCCCGCTGCAGTTGCCCTACGATGTGCCCGCCAACGAATTCATGAATATCGAGGGCCAGCAATTCTCGACTTCGCGCAATTGGGCGGTCTGGCTGCCCGACCTGCTGGAGCGCTACCAAGCCGACGCCCTGCGCTTTTATGTCGCGCGCAGCTTCCCCGAGCGGCAAGACAGCGACTTTTCCTGGGAAGGCTTTCTGGCGCGGGTCAACAACGAATTGCTTGCGGCATGGGGCAATCTGGTCAATCGCATGCTCGGTTTCGCTTTCAAGCGCTTTGATGGCGCTGTCCCCGCCTATGATGAGTTGACCGCCGCCGACCGCGACATCATCGCGGCAACCGAAGCCGGCTTCGACTCGGTCGGCGCGCTGCTGGAGCAAGTGCGACTGAAAGAAGCGCTGGAAGAGACGCTGAGCCTGGCGCGCGATGTCAACGCCTGGCTCAACGAGCGCGAACCCTGGAAGATGATCAAAGCCGACCGCGCCGACGCCGCGCGCTCGGTTTACGCCGCGCTGCGCTGCATCGACAACCTGAAAATCCTCTTCGCCCCCTTCACGCCATTCAGTTCCCAGCAAGTGCACGAGATGCTCGGTTACGACGGGCAGCTCTTCGGCGAGCTATCGATCGAGAATTACAGCGAAGAAACGCGCGATCACCTGGCGCTGGTTTATGACGGGGGGAAGGCGATGGGCGAATGGAAAACGAGCGACCTTTCGCCGGGTCAGAAGCTGCGGGAGCCGTCGCCGCTTTTCGTGAAGTTGGATCCGGAGATCGTCGAGCAGGAGCGGCAATACCTCGGCCAGCCCCGCGCCGAGGGTGAGATTGTGTAGTGGACCAAATCTTGTATCTCAGAAGTACTGTTCAATTCAGAGTGCGAAAAACTTGTCGCATCACAGTGAATGCGGACATACCAAAACGATGGAAATTATGAGAGTTATCTAATAAAATATCCATACCAGACACCTCTTGACAAGCGATGTATAATAGATTCTGAATCAGGAGTAAGGGGCATCAAATTGGACTCAAACCTAGATACTGCTGTATTGGGAGCGCTAATCCGTCTAAGAGATTGCAATACAGTTCCTCCAATGCACCCCAACGACCGCAGACGAATTGTGCTTACGTTCCGCCGTTTGATAAAATCAGGTGTGGAATACAATCCCGAACACGTACACGAATGGCTACTGAATGATGGGTGGTCGGAAGCACCTGCAATGGAAGCCAAACAAATTGCTGAATATGAGCAAGATTTTGCCATGGTCGAGGATTTCCTTGAGTCGGCAATAGACCATTGGCGAGATATAGGCGGGGAGAATATGTAACTGTATCGCAGAGTCCATGACCTTTAATATCGGAAGCCCCGGGAAACCGGGGTTTCGCTATTTAGTTGCGTGAGTACATTAAGGTGAGGTTGTTGGTTTTACGCTTTGGTTTGCGTAAAATTAGATTCTTATTGGCTTTTCGCCAACTCTCCATCCTTATGCTATTCTCCCGTAGCAAGTAATAGGAGATATTCTAATGTCGAAGTACATACGCACAGTCATCTGTCTGGTCTTTCTTGCCACAATCGCGGGAGCGGTTTCGGGGCAAGACGACGCGATCTGCGAAGCATTGAGAAAGATTCATGCGGCGCATGGCAACAGCTTGACAGCCTATCTTAGTGTCAAGGGTGAAGACTGTCTAAAGCCTGCGGAGACGCTTGCGCCCACTGCAACCCAGAGCGGGCCAATTTGGTCTGCAGAGGGACAAGGGCCGTCTGAATTATCAATATCCGTTAAGTTGAGTCGAGGGATGTACAGTTTATATTCTCAATTATGGTCGTCCGGTGCAGACAATTACGCTCAATTGAAAGAGATTGTAAGCGTACCCAATTCTTGCTTTACCTGGGAGGAAGTAACCTTCCCTTCATCGGTACGCGTGGAGCGAGAATGCTCCATTCATGCGACCCTTGAAGTAGACATTGGAAATAACTTCTCCCAAAACAATGACAAGTCGTGGGCATTCTCAATCAGGAGAGAATCGGAAGAACTGCCATCGGTTTCAAAGGCAAATGGGTGGTCAGAAAGTGGTATAGGCGCTGCACATATTCCAGTTGAGGTCATGTTTGAAGCAGGTATTTACCGATTTGAGAAACATCAAGGGCCGGATTCTGCTTCGCTATATGTGGCGAGCAGTAAGCCTGACGGTTACAAATGTTTTGGTACCTTTGGGCGCTACTTTAGTATGCCTACACAGCTTGAAGTAAAGCGCCGTTGTCATATTAAGGGGACTCTGAAGATAGGCGACCTCAGTGTGGCTAGAGGTTGGCATGCAAAATCTTGGTCCTACAGCATCACCAAGCTCGATTGAAGAATCTGGCCAAGCACATTGGCATAGATCCATTCGGCTTATTGTCCAAACTTCTCACTCCCACCGGTCAAATTCTCTGGGCAATAAGTCGACGTCCGCCGCCTCTGGTATTTTGAGATGGGGTGCTTAAAAGCATCCTGTGGATGATGCCGTCGGGCGCGTCCGGGCGACATTACGCTCAGTGTTTCGCCCCCACCCCCAGCCCCATGCTATACTCCCAGCAACAGCACCCACAGGAAACCAGCCATGCCCGCAACCGACCCCCGCTGGAAAGCCGTCGCCGATGTCCTCGTACACTACTCGGCCGCCGTCCAGCCCGGCCAGCGCGTCATGATCGCCATGGGCGAAATTGAAACTTTTCCCCTGGCTCATGCCGTCTACGAATCCTGCATCCAAGCCGGCGCTTACCCGCAAGTGCAATTGCTCTCGGAAAAACTGCGCCACTGCCTGCTCGAATTCGGCTCAGCCGAACAGCTTAACTGGCTGCCGGAAATCGAGGCTTACGGCATGGACTGGGCCGATGTCTACTTCGGCTTGCGCGGCGCTTACGATTTGCGCATGCACGACGACATCCCGGCGGCGGCGCTGGCGGCCAATCAAGCGGCCATGGGCAAAGTCTCGACCCTGCGCTGGGAGAAGACGCGCTGGTGCCTGGTCCGCGTGCCTAACGGAGAGTTGGCGCGACAAGCCGAGACCGACCTCGAAACCATCGAAAACATGTTCTTCGCCGCTTGCCTGATGGATTATCCCGCCGCCGCGAAACAGTGGCAGCGGCAAGCCGCACAGCTCGCAGGGGGCGAGACCGTGCGCATCGTCAGCGGTGATGAAACCGACCTCGAATTTTCCGTGCGCGGGCGGCAATGGAAGGTTTTCGACGGCAAGATCAACCTGCCCGACGGCGAGATCTATACCGCGCCGGTCAACAAGACGCTAAACGGCAAGATCCACTTCGAGCTGCCCGGCGTGCTCGGCGGCCAGTTGGTGCATGACATTCGCCTGGCTTGGAAAGATGGGGAGCTCATTGACGCCAGCGCCTCGTCGAACGAAGACTTCCTGCGGCGCATTCTGGGGACGGACGCCGGCTCGAGCAAGCTGGGCGAGTTTGCGTTTGGTATGAATCCCTACGTCAACCGCTTCTGCAAGGATATACTTATTGACGAAAAAATCGGCGGCACGATCCATCTGGCGCTGGGCAGAGCCTATCCCGAATGCGGCGGTGTCAATAAGTCCAGCATTCACTGGGATTTGATCAAGGACCTGCGTCAGACTGGCGCGGTCTTTGTCGATGGCGCGCCTGTATTGGCGGATGGCAAGATCTTGATCTGAAACTTGGGCAAGGAGGCCTATACTGAAAAATCCCATCGCAATTTGTCACTTACTTACAGACACAGCAAGAAGGAGTTTACGATGTCCAAGAAAAACTTGAGTCGCCGCGATTTTCTGCGCGTGAGTGGCGCGGCCGGCGCTGCTGTCGCCGGGGGCTTGTCGCCTTTGGCGAATCTTCCGCGCGTGGCCGCCCAAAGCGATACCACCGTCAACGTCTTGACGGTCGGCGATCCCTGGGATCTGGCCCTGCAAAGCGTGGTCGATCAATTCACCGAAATGACTGGCATCGGCGTCAATATCGAGTCCCTGGGTTATACGGCCTTGCAAGCGCGCTTGATCAACGCATTCCTCACCCAAAGCGCGGATGCCGATGTTATCGCGGTCGACCAGATGTGGATCAGCCAATATGCCGACAATGGCTGGATTCGCTCGCTGGATGAATTCATATCGGCCGATTCCGATTCCGCCGTCGACGACTTCGTGCCGGAATGCCTCTATTCCTTGAGCACCTGGCGCAATCACGTCTGGACGCTGCCCATCGCCTCCTACGCCCAGGGCATCATGTACCGCACCGATCTCTTCGAAGCGGCCGGCCTCGATCCGCTGCCCTCGTCCGTGGCCGACGCCGGCGACTGGACCTGGGAAGACTATTTCGGCATCCTCGACCAGATCAACGGCATGGACCTCGATGGCACTTCAATGTACGGCACCACGGTCATCGGCGCGCAGCCCGTGCCCGTCGTTCACATGTACACGGGGCTTTCCGCCAGCTACGGCACACGCTGGTTCACACAATTCCCCGAGGCGCCCTGGGACTTCAGCCCCACCATCAACAGCGAGTCCAACCTCGCTGCCTTGCACGACTGGAACCGCCTATATGGCTGGTCGCCGCCCGAATCGATCAACTACCTCTGGTTTGATGCCGGCACGCGCTTCTCGCAAGGCGATATCGGCATGTTCTATCACTGGACGCCCTATTTCTACCTGGTCAACAACGATGGCTATCTGACCGGCACGCCCTCGCCAGTGGTCGACAAGTTCGAGACAGCCGTGCTGCCGACGCGGACCGCCGGCGGCGATCAAGTCGTCAGCCTCGGCGGCTGGTCCCTGGGTATGCCCTCCACCTCCGCCAACCAAGACGCCGCCTGGCAGTTCATCAAGTGGGCGACCGGTTCCGATGGCCAGAAGGCGATGGGACAGGTCAATGTCGCGGGTCATCAATTCGCCGATTTCAGCCGCAAGTCCAACTACGACGATGCCGATTTGAACGCGATATATCCCTTCCTGGGCACACAGCTTGAGATGATGAAGCTGGGCGATGCCAAGGTGGCGCGTCCGCCGGCGCCGATCTACACCTCGCTGGAAGGCGTTTATGGCTTGCAGATCAACCAGGCCATGACCGGCGCAGTCACGCCGGAACAGGCGCTGGAGACCACGCAGACGCTCTTCCAGAACATCTTGAGCGGCAACCAAATGATCCCGTACAATGTCGAGAGTTTCGACGATACGCTGGATAACACCAAGGCATTGATCGCCAGCTTGTCCTCTATGTAACACGGATCGACGAGCGCTTTCACAACTCATTTCCATCGTATTTGCGCTTCAACTCCCCCTCTCCAATGCATTGGGGAGGGGGTTGGGGGGAGGGGTTTGCAGAACCGCCACAATCTCAACAGACGACTGCCATACCTGCTGCTCGCGCCGTCAATCATCATTTTGCTGGCGCTGATTTTGTATCCGCTGGGCTTCGCCCTGCGCAACAGCTTCTGGTTCTGGAACTTGCAGACCAGCGCCGTCCCGCTTTATCACTCCGGCCTGGACAACTATCGCATGGTCTTCCAGGTCACGCCCTTTACCGAAGCGCTGAAGAACACGCTTCTGCTGGCTGGTCTGGGCACTTTGGCGCAATTCTGGCTTGGGATGGGCGTCGCGCTCCTGCTGCATACCCACTTGCGCGGCATGGGCTTCTGCCGCGCTCTGCTCATTATGCCGACCACACTGGCGCCGGTGGTGGCGGGTTTTCTCTTCCGCTACTTGCTGGAGCCCAAGGGAGGATTGCTGCCCTGGCTGCTGGAAGGCATTGGCTTTCCCGTGCCGCCGCAAGGTATTCTGGGTTACGCCGGCAGCGCCCTCTTTGCCATCGGCATGGTGGATACCTGGCAATGGACGCCCTTTTTCGCAATTGTGCTTTATGCTGGTTTGCTGTCGATATCGGAAGAAGTCAAGGAAGCGGCGCAAGTGGACGGCGCTTCCCCCTGGCGCATGTTCTGGTCGATAACGCTGCCGCTGCTGCGCCCCATTGCCGCCTTCCTGGTCATGATCCGCTTCATGCAGCTATTCAACAGCTTTGATCTGGTCTTCGTTTTGACCGGCGGCGGACCCGGCACCTCGTCGCGCACGCTCAGCTTCAATCTCTATCGCGAAGGTCTGGTCAATTACAACATCGGCTTGACCGCCGCCATGACCTGGCTGGTGGTCATCATCGTCACCGTCATCATCAATCTGTACATCATATTCATCTTCCGCAAGCGGGAATGGTAGGTCATGAAGACGCTGCGGACCCGGCATCGTATTGTAATTTACGCGCTCATGGCGCTGGTCATGATCTTCTTCCTCGGTCCCATTCTCTGGTTCATCCTCTTGGCGTTCCGGCATCCCAGCGAAGCCTATACCATCCCGCCGCAGCTCTTCTTCGAGCCGACGCTGCAATCCTTCGAGCGTACATTCGTTGACCCGGGCAACAACCGGCCGCAAGTGTTCAACAGCGTTATCGTCAGCACGGGGGCCACCTTGCTCAGCTTGCCTTTTGCCATGTCGGCCGCTTACGCGCTTTCGCGTTTCGCCCTGCGCGGCAAGGACTTCATCATGAACTGGTACATCAGCCTGCTGATCGCGCCTCCGATCGTCTTTGTCATCCCTTATTTCATCCTCATGTCGCGCATCGGCTGGGCCGGCACTTACCAGGCGATGATCCTCACTTTGCAGACGCTGGCGATTCCTTTCTCGGTCTGGCTGCTCAAGAGCTTCATGGACGAAGTGCCGCTTGATTTGGAAGAAGCCGCTTGGGTCGACGGCGCCACGCGCTTGTCCGCCTTCTTCCGCATCATAATTCCGCTTGCCTTGCCCGGCATCATCGTCACGTCCATGTTCACCTTCGTCTTTAGTTGGAACAACGTGCTTTTCCCGCTCATTCTCAGCAAGCAAAGCACGACGACGCTGCCGGTCGGCACCATCAGCTTTTTCGCCTCTACTGGCGTCTACTGGAATCAGATCGCGGCGACAGCCGTAGTGGCCATGCTGCCGCCAATGCTCATTTTCCTGGTTCTGGGGCGCTACGTGGTGCGCGGCTTGACATTTGGCGCGGTGAAGGGCTAGCCGTCCGTCGCCCGGTGGCAAACATATCGGCAGGCTTGGCTTTGTGGCGTCACGCGTGAAATATGGTTACATTAGGCGGTGATGATGCCAAGACTAACGAGAGTCGTCACTAGACTGGAAATAGCAACCAAGACCAGCGCCAGAATACTGACGCCGCCAGTGACTTTCATGCGCCAGCTACGCTCTTTCTCAATATTATTACTCAATTGTTTTATCTGGTCGCTTATGTCTGTATTCAACGCATCAATCTTTGCATCGATCGCTTTGACGGCGTCATTGACTTCCTTACGGACGAATTCTTTTGTGGCCAGGGATTCTAATTTCCCCTCGATCCACCCAATGCTGCGTTCGTGCTGGTTTAACTTGTCTTCAATGTCCATGAAGGTTCCTTGGAAAATGGCATCCACGCGTCAGTCGCCAGTATAAGGGATGTCGAAGCAAATTTCAAGCAAATGCTAGGCAAACTCGAAAACAGCTAATAATACCGGTAATGACATGAGTTTGTGATTCACGTTTTCATCGAGAAGGAGTTGACATGAGTCAAACAGGATTCGGCGTGATCGGGACGGGCATTGTCGGCGGCGCCTGGCATGCGCACGTCTACCATAATATGCCACAAGCGGACCTGCTCGCCGTCTGCGATCTGGACGAGGAAAGGGCGCGCGAAATCGCGGAGCGATACAGCGTGCCCCACGTTTACACCGACTATCGCGAACTGCTGGCGCGGGACGATATCGCCGCCGTATCCATCGCCACGCCCGATTTCGCGCATCGCGATCTGGCCGTGGCCGCTGCAAAGGCCGGCAAACATATCCTGGTAGAAAAGCCGCTGGCCACCACCGTCGAAGATGCTGACGCCATCCTGGAAGCTGTCGAAAAAGCCGGTGTCAAGCTCATGGTCGACTTTCACAACCGCGTTAATCCGCCGTTTGTTCAGGCGCGGCAAAGTGTTCTGGACGGCGAACTCGGCGATCTCAAATACATTTACGCTCGCCTGAGCAATACGACATTTGTGCCCAGGCAAATGCTGCCCTGGGCAGACAAGAGCTCGGCGCTCTGGTTCCTGGCCAGTCACACATTTGATATGTCCCATTGGCTGCTGAATGACAAGCCAGTTCGCGTCTATGCCGTCAGTCGTTCGGGCGTCTTGCGCGGCCAAGGCGTCGATACGCAAGATTTCCATGTCGCTATTGTTGAGTTCGCAAAGGGCGCGGTCGTCACGCTTGAGAACAGTTGGATCCTGCCCGAGACCGAGCCCAATGTCTTCAACTTCAAGATGGAAGTATTGGGCAGCGAAGGCGTGCTCTACATCAACACCTCCGATCACCGTACTGTCGAGAAGTACACGCGCGATTCGGTCAGTCTGCCCGATGTACTGGGTTTCACGCTCGACGCCAGTTCGGCACGCATGAGCGGCTTCGTGCTGGAAGCTATCGCCCGCTTCGTCGATGCCGTTGTTCAGGACAAGCCCGTGCTGGCGACGGGCGCCGAAGCGGCGCTGGTCACGCGCGTGCTCTGCGCAGTCGAAGAATCGGCGCGTACCGGCAAACCCGTCGACTTAGAGTAGAAATGCGGGGCTAATGAAGGACGATCGGCTGCTGCTGGGCATTGATATTGGCACTTCCAGTTCCAAGGGCGTACTGGTCGGCCTTGATGGCCAGGCGCTCGCCGAGCACACGACGCCGCACGGCTTTGATATCCCGCAGCCCGGCTGGGCGGAACAAGATGCGGACGCTGTCTGGTGGCGCGACTTTTGTACGATTTCCCGCGCTCTGATCGACACTGCGGCTATTGATCCGGCGCGCATCGCCGGCGTCGCCACCAGCGCAATTGCGCCCACCATGCTCCCGCTCGACTCAAGCTACAATCCACTGCGTCCCTCCATCCTCTACGGCATCGACACCCGCGCCGGTCAAGAGATCGACGACCTGACAGCGGAACTGGGAGAAGATGAGATTTTCGCGCGCGCCGGTCAATCGCTCTCGGCGCAGTCAGTGGGCCCCAAAGTACTTTGGTACCGCCGCCATCAGCCCGAGCTATTCGAGCGCACCCGCAAGATCGTCACCGCGTCAACCTACCTTGTTTACCGCCTGACCGGCCGCTTTGTCGTCGACAACTATGTCGCGCCTTACTTCGCTCCCTTCTTCGACGTGCATCAACTGGCCTGGCGCCGGGACTGGGTCGAGCGGATTTGTCCCATAGAATGGTTGCCGGAGACACTCTGGTCCGGGGAGCAAGCCGGCGCGATCACAGCGCAAGCCGCCGATGAGACTGGAATCCCCCTCGGCACGCCTGTCGCTGCCGGCACGGCCGACGCGCTCGCCGAGGCGATTGCCGCGGGGGCGACCAACACCGGCGATCTGATGGTGATGTACGGCACGACGCTTTTCCTCATCCAGACCACGGCAGCCTATCGCCCGCACCGCGATCTCTGGGCCTCCGTGGGTATTGTGCCGGGCAGCGCCATTCTGGCGGCGGGCTTGTCGACATCGGGCGCGCTGCTGACCTGGTTCCGCGATGAACTGGCACATGCCGAGCGGCAGCGAGCGGAGGAAGAAGGCGTGAACGCCTTCGCCTTGCTTTCAAAGATCGCCTCGCGCATCGACGCCGGCAGCGACGGCTTGATCACCCTGCCCTATTTCAGCGGCGAGCGCACCCCCATTAACGATGTGCATGCCAAGGGCATGATCTTCGGCTTGAGCCTCAGCCACAGTCGCGCGCATCTCTACCGCAGCCTTCTCGAAAGCATCGGCTATGGCTTGCGCCACAACATTGAAGCCATGAGTGAAATCGAGGCTCGGCCGCAGCGCCTGGTTGCCATCGGCGGCGGCGTGCAGGATCCGCTTTGGCTGCAAATATGCAGCGACGTCGCGGGCTTGCCGCAAGACATACCGCGCCAAACGATTGGCGCGGCTTATGGCGATGCCTACCTGGCCGGAATGGCGGCCGGCATTTTTGATGATTTCGCTCCTCTACACGACGCCTGGGTGCGGATTGACCGCCGCATTCTGCCCAACTCGGGGAGGAAAGCGATTTACGACGAACTCTATTCCATTTATCGCGATCTCTACCGAGACAATCGACGGAACATGCGCCGGCTGTCCCGGTTTACCTGAGTGGCGCCGGAACGCGTCTACGCCTCGGTTCGCGCGCCTCGCCCCCGGGCAGCGGCAATCCGCCAGTAGCGACAACTTGACTAATGAAGAATCTTCCCGAATACTTCTGCATATGCGCACAGGTCTCTATGGTGTTCTTGCTTGAAGAAAAGGAGCTTATATGGCAACCAAAAAAGCGCAGAAGGATGCCGACAATTTAGCGGCGGTACTCGAGAAAATCCCGCAAATGTTCGGCGCCCAGGCCTCGATAGGCCAGCGCCTGCATGAAATCATCATGGCGGCCAATCCCGATCTCAAGCCGAGACTGTGGTACGGCATGCCAGGCTACGCCAAGAGCGGTCCGGTCCTGGTTTTCATTCGTATGGACGATTATGTCACCTTTGGCCTCACCGAAAAAGCGAACATACTCATCGACGAGGATGCGCCCGACAAGCTCATCGCCAACGCCTGGTTCCTTGCCGAGCCCGAGTTGGACGAGGCGACCGAAGCCAGGATCGCAGACATTGTGCGGGCGGCGACGAGCTGAGGACATGCGACGGCCTTAATCCAGTTGATCACAATCTCTAACGCGATAACCGACATCGCAGGCGCCTGCTGGCAACCATGTCGAACTAATAGGGCATCAAACCCGCAATAGACATCTCCCCGCTTCTAGGCCAAAATGGGCGCCGTTGTTGCGTCCGCATTCAGTCCCTGGAGCCGCCATGCCCATTGAGCCAAACATGTACGATTCTCATATGCACACTCCCCTGTGCAAACACGCCCGTGGCGCTCCCGCCGATTACGCGGCGGAAGCCGAGAAGAAGGGCTTGCGCGGCATCAGCTTCACTTGCCACAGTCCCATGCCTTTTGGCTGGAACCCCGGCGCGCGCATGAGCATCAATCAACTGCCTCAATATGTGGCCATGATCGAAAAAACGCGCGAGGATTTTGCGGGGCGCGTCGATGTGCGCCTGGGCCTGGAAAGCGATTACATGCCCGGTATGGAGAGTTGGCTGGAGGATTTGCACAAGAAAGCCGATTTCAGCTATATCCTGGGCTCGGTCCACCCACAGACTCAGGAATACCAAGCGATCTATCTCGAAGGCGCGTCGCGCCTGGCATACGAACGGAGCTACTTCGAGAACCTGACAAATGCGGCGGAATCCGGCCTGTTCGACTGTCTTAGCCATCCCGACATCGTCAAGATCGTGCATCCCAAACAATACGACGTCGCCGATCATCTTGATACGATTCGTCGCGCTCTGGATCGCGTTGCGCGCGCCGGCATCGCTATGGAACTCAATACTAGCGGCGTCAACAAACCCTACCCGGAAATGAATCCCGGCATGGAGATCTTGCGGGAGATGGCGGGGCGAAATATCCCGGTCGTGCTCGGCTCCGACTCGCATGACGCGTACCGTGTAGGCGCCGACTTCGACAAAGCGCTTGACAAGCTCGAAAGCGTCGGTTACGAATCGGTCAGCTATTTCCTTGATCGACAGCGGCATGATTTGAAGATCAGCGAGGTTCTTTTGCCGCAATTGCAGACAAGGTTGATCTGAGCAACGACCGCGCGCCTAATGCCGGCGGCGCAGCAACAAGCCCTAAAGACCCGCTTATCAACCCGTATACACCCGTTAAACCCTCAATACAGCCCCACAGTCGCCGAGTATTATCCGGCTGTTCGCAGTCCATTGAATTCGCGTTGTGACCGCGGCATGAATTATTTCTGACTCGATAAGCCGGGGCGGCTTGGCGGTATGAGATTGTGAATCGGCGCTGGGTTCAACTTCCCCCGTGAGACGCTGAGTACATGACAGGCTTTTATGACCGGACTACCGTGACATAACTTGCGCCTTTTTGCATGTTATGCGGGCGACTCACAGAAGTAGTCCCTACCGGCTGTCAGGCGGCTGTTGTTCTATATTTCAACAGACTTCGATACGCTACCGCACCGGGCAATCGGGCAGGCGTCGGCTAGCGCAGAACATGACCGTCGGCTACAATACTCGCCGCTTCTCCGCCTAGGGACGGGACCCGCTCGCTTGACGCAATCATCAGCAGACCACCAACCCGGCAATCCGTACCAGCCCGGGCAGATCACGAATCACGACGAGAGGCGCGCTTCGCGCCAAGGCCTGGGCTGTCTGCTCTGGGCAATGGTTGTATTCGTCTGCACCGTCCTCGCGGCCCTGATCGCCTTGGCATCCGCCTATGCCGGCTGGAATTCCGGCATCGCAGTCGCGCGCGAAAACGCGACCGCCACTGGAGAAGCGGATACGAGAGAACAGTGCGAGCGCATTCAGGTTGATATGGACGCCGGCAACCAGCAATTGTTGCGGACAAGGCTCGCTTTTTTGCTCATGATAACGCCGGCGCCGCCCTGCCTCAGCGAAATCATCCCAGCGGCGACCGCCCTTTATCAACGGTCTCAGCCGACCGCTATTCCACAGCCAACAGAGCCGGTCCAGCCCACTGCCACCATGCCGTCTCGAGCGGCGATTGCGGCGGCGACAATAGAGGATAGCCCGGTATACGATTTGGAAGCTTTGCTGCTGGAGGCGCAGGCAAATATCGTGTCGCAGGAATACCAGCGCGCAGTGGACACGCTGGATGCCATTATCGCGCTTGACCAGAGCTTTCAACGTGATCGCGTGCGCGAACTCTTGTTTGCCGCGCTCACGTCCCAAGCGACCAGGCTCTTCCGCGGCGGAAGATTATCCGAGGCGATCTTGACGACGGGACGCGCTGAAAACTACGGCGATCTCGAAGGGTTAAACTACGAGCGCACTGTTGCCGAACTCTACCTGAGAGGCCTGCAATTGAAGATCGCCAATCCTGGCGAAGCCGTCCGCCTTCTCAGTATCATCGCCTACGAACATCGCCTCGGGAATTACTTGAACGGCCAGATCATGACCGAATTGCAGGGGGCGCATCGAAATTACGGGGATGCGCTGTCCTTCCGGGGTGATCACTGCCGGGCGCGCGACCAGTACGAGGCAGCCTTGGCATTGCAGCCGGCAGTGACGACTATCGGCCGCGCCACCATCGCGGACAAACGCGACAAGGCAAATGAGTTGTGCCCGGCGCCCAACCAGACGGTTACGTCGCCGGGGACAAGCGCCGGCGTCGGCAACGAGAGCGCGCCTGTCGGCGTTGGCGTACGCCCGACGCCCGCGCCTGTCGGCCAGACAGGTTAAGCGCCAACGCAGTAATCGCTGAATTTCCAGTGCAACGACTTTGCCGCCCGCCAGGACCGGGCCGCGTCAGCTCTCGATCCGCTCGATGATGGTCGCGGTCGCCATGCCGCCGCCGCAGCACATGGTCTGTAAGCCAAAACGCGAGCCAGTCGTTTCCAGCGCGTTGATCAGCGCGGTCATCAATCGCGCGCCGGACCCGCCCAGCGGGTGCCCCAGGGCGATGGCGCCGCCATGAATGTTGACACGACTGAGATCGCCGCCGACGTCCCGCTCCCAGATCCGCGGTACCGACGCGAATGCCTCGTTGACCTCGAAGAGGTCAATTTCCCCGAGGGCCATTCCGGCGCGCCGCAGCACCTTTTCTGTGGCGGGTATCGGCCCGGTAAGCATCAGATGCGGGTCGCTGCCGACAGTTGTCGCCTCCACTATGCGCGCGCGCGGTTCTAAGGACAACTGCGCCGCCTTTGCAGCGCTCATCACCAGGACAGCCGCCGCTCCGTCACTGATCTGACTGCTGTTGCCGGCGGTGGTGACGCCGTCCGGCGTAAATACGGGCTCGAGTTGCGCCATTTTTTCCAGCGTCGTCGAGGGGCGAATGCCTTGATCTCGCTCGACCAGGAACGAGTTGCCCGCATCATCAACACCCTGAACAGGCGCGATTTCTCTTCTCAACAGGCCGGCTTCGGTGGCTTTCCAGGCCCGTCGGTGGCTCGTCAGGCTCAATTCATCCATTTCCAGGCGAGTGATGCCCCACTTTGCGGCGATTTCGTCCGAGGCGATGCCTTGCGGGATCATATTGTGGGACTCCATAATGTTGTCCGTAAACGGCGATGCGCCGCCAATGCCCAGGCTCGAACCCATCGGCACCCGCGTCATGCTTTCCACGCCACCAGCGATGACTGTATCCGCTTGCCCCGAACTCACCATTGCCGCAGCGAGATGGATCGACTGCTGGCTGCTGCCGCATTGGAAATCGATCGCCGTAGCTGGCACCTCAACGGGAAGCTCGGCATCCAGCACGACATTGCGAGCAATGTTGAGTGTCTGCTCAGCGACCTGGCTGACGCAACCGAAGATCACATGGTCGACTACGGCTCCGTCCAGTCCGCTACGTTCTAGCAGCGCTCTAACGACGTGAGATCCCAGCTTGACAGGATGCTGCTCGCGCAGCCAGCCATTGCGCTTGCCCAGAGGACTGCGAATGGCGTCGACGATGACAACTTCGACCATAGAGTTTCCCTCCCCGCTACAGTTGAAAGCAATATACCAGTTGCCCAGCGGCTTGGCTACTCTTCTACGGAAGGTCCTTTGTCAATGAGCCACATGTACAGCCCGTCACGATTGATTATTTCGCGCATTTCAGGTGTCATGCCCTCGTACTGCCAAGGCTTGTAGTTGAAGGGATGCGCGACTTTCAATAGGACTTTACCGTCCGGGAGGTCCGTCATTTCCGTAATTGGATAATAATAACCGGCGTTCACGAACTCATATCGCGCCCCTTCGAGGACAGGATTTTTGAATGGATGGCTCCTTGACGGCGGACTAAACGTTGTGGTTAGGGACACCGCTCCATATTCGTCGCGGACTTGACGGGTCAGCTCCATGTGATACTGCTGGCTAATCACCCCTATAAAGTTCATCAAGGCCACTACGGTTATGCCCGCAACGCTCAAAGCTGTTAGCCTGTAACCACACCGCTTGGCGAGCGGCGCAAATGCAAAGGCGCAGATCAGCGCGATAAAGGGCACAAGTGTGCGAACAGTTCGTCCAAATAGAACGACAACATGCAGTCCTGTTGAAAGAAGCGCCATCGGTCCGTAGAGAACAACCAATGCCACAAGCCAAAGCATGATACGGTGTCGCCGCCTGTTCGGACGGCGGCTTAAAACATCCCAGGACGCCAACATGAGTCCAAGAACCCAGACCAGAGATACCAAGCCTTCCGTCTCCAGAAGATAAATAAAAGGAAGAACTGCTCCTTCCTCGTATCTGCCTTGAGTAATCCCCTCCACCTGTGAGAGCAATCCCGCGAATACATCGATATTCAAGACAGCATAGTTGTAAATCAGAATCGGAATCAGCAGTAGCGAGGCGCCGATCGATACAAAGCATAGCCTTACGATCATCACCCGTGGATTGCTAGCCAGATGCAGACAGTACAAAAATCCGATTGTACACACCAGGAACACATGATTCGTATATATCCAGAACGCACAAAAAAGGAAAAACCCTGTCAGAAGCCCGCCTCGAAGGTCTACCTCACGCGGACGCAAAGCGACGTAGAGGGCGGCGAGCGCGAAAAGCATAGAAACATCGTATGTGAGAAAATGTCGCGACCAAATAAACCAGGAATTGGATGCCGCGAGCAGAAACGCTGCTATTAGACCTTCTAAATCATCAGCGCCCGCCCTTAGGGCAATGCAATAAATGAGGCCGATTGAAAGCACTGAGGGAATCGCGAAGAAAATCGCGGAAAATCGGAAGTCCCCAGTTTGATCTTTCCAGTAATCTCGCCAAGTTAATTCATTGTCGGCGCTCAGTTCAAAAACTATACGATGAATGAATGCCGGAATAATTGTCGCAGCATATGCGCCGGGATGCGTCCGATATTCCAGCAGGCTGCCGAATCCACTTAATACGTCTCCCTCAAATATGGTGTCAGCGAAAGCAATTGTGAAATGATAATAGCGGTGTTCGTCGGGGAAATATCGTTGACCACCGTCGGCAAGCAGGAGCAGCCTTAGCGCGAAGGCAATGAACATGACAATTAGCAGCGCGTGGACGGGTCGAAAACGAATCGATATATTTAAGATCCCCCGCGAAGACAATGTCCCTGTGTCCCGCCAATACAGGCTTCTCTATTGTCAATTCTTACACTTTACCAGCAGTCAAATATTACGACAAGCGCTGGCCAATGACTTATGTTCTAAATTAGAACAAGTTCGGGAAGCTATGTTTTGTGGGGGTTGACGAATCTATAGCGCGACTTTACTAACGTGTCCCAACGGACCGCGGATGGCATCCACGATTATCACATGGTCCATTACATCGAGCTTCCAATCCAGAGCCTCGGTTTTCACAATACAGCGCCAGGGACATTCTGTCAGCCATCCAGGTTTTCAGTGTCGATCAGCCACATTTTCAGGTCGTTGTTGTTGAAAAGATCTCTCACTTCGGCCGTCATACCCTCGTATTGCAAAGCCTTGACTTTCGCGTAATGTGGGATTTCGAGCAGCACCTTTCCCGCCGGGCGCTCGGTAATTTCGGTGACTGGATAAAAGACGCCAGCATTCACCAGTTTGAATCTTTCGGTCGGTACATAGGCGCCGCGATAGCCATGGGCTTTGCTATCGGGCCCAAAGGTTGACTCAAATGAGACACCCTTATAGTTGCTGTAGACATGGCGTTGCACCATACGGTAGTGATGCAGACTAATGATAGGGGCGAAATTGGCGAGAGCCAACAAGCTAACTACTGCGACAGAAATCCCTGTCGCTCGGCTTCCGTAGCGTATAAATAGCGGCTCAAAACCGTATGCGCAAAGCAAGACTATGAAGGGAACCATCGTACGCGCGACCCGTCCATAGACGACAAACATTTCTAAGCCAGTTGAAAGAAATGACATCAGAAAATAGAGATGCAGCAGACAGGCAATCCACAAAAACACGCGATGCCTTGCCTCTGATGTCCGATTACGCCATATCCTCCAAGCCGCGATCCCCAAGCCCGCGCACCAAATCAGAGCAATGCCCCCTTCGGCGTGCGCGAAATACTTGAATGGAAGCACAATACCTTCTGCGTATTCTCCATGAGTGATCGTTGCCGAGAATTCGCTCAACTGGTCAACAATGTTTATATCCATGATCAAAAGATTGAAGAAATATACTGGAGCCAAAATCGCCGCTGCGCCCGTCAACATTCCTAACGCGCGCAGGATAGCTATACGAGGATCGCGATCGATAAAGAAACAGTAGATCAGGCCCAACATGATGACGAAGGTGAGATATCCGTTATAAACCCAGAAAGTTAGAAATGCCAAACCACCGACTGCCATCGCATATTTGAAGCCGGGTTCGTGCGGACGAATCGCGAGCAACAGAGCGCAAAGCCCTAACAGAATCGATATGTCGTAAGGAAGAAAATGCTGCGAATACATAAAGAAGGTGTTGCAGGCCGACAGCATAAACGCCGCGAGCAAAGCCTCGCTTTCCGGGGCGCCGGCCTGACGAGCGATGAGATAAATCACGCCGATTGCCAACACCGAAGGTATGACGAATAACAGCGAAGAAATACGAAAGTCGCTATATCGACTATACCAATAGTCTTCCCAAGTCTCGTCACTTGGGGGTACTAGTTGATAAACCGCGCGATGAAAGAGAGCCGGTATAAGGCCAGCGACTGTGAATCCTGGATGTTGCCCGTAAATGAGCAGGCTTTGAAATGCGCCTGTGATATCGCCTTGAAAGATCAAATCCGCGGCATGTGTCGCGCGCCGGTAACGGTTTTCGTCGACAAAACGGAATTGTCCCTCGTTGGCGAGGAGCAATAATCGCAGCAGGTAGGCCGCGAGCATGATGATCAGCAGCGCATGCTTAGGAAGAAGGCGTTTTGACCAGAACACGAAAGCTGCTGATGAGAATCCTGAACGATCGTTCAAAGAATGACTATCTCTGGTCAAGTGCGACTCCTGAAGGAAAACTATTACTCCAATATACGAGAATTCGCATCGGCCGGGCTACTCTTCGGACGACGAATCCTGGTCTATGATCCAGATGTACAATCCATCCCGATTAATGATTTCGCGCATTTCCCGCGTCATGCCTTCATATTGCCAGGGTCTGTGATTGAAGGGATGCGCGACCTGCATAAGAACTTCTCCCTGCGGAAGATCGCGCGGTTCGCTTATCGGATAATAGTAGCCCGCGTTAAGAAGCTTATAGCGCAAAAGCGGATTCTCTTCTCCATATACCCCGAAGGGCAAGGCTGGATAGCTCAACTCTGTCTCGTATGACAATTCGCCGTAATCCTGTTCGGCTCGCTTGGCAACTTCAATGAAGTACTCTAGTCTGATCGCCGGGACAAAATTGGCGAGCGCAAGAATGCTGATTACGCCAACAAAGACTGCGAACGCTTTCTTGCCACGGCTCATCAAACACGGCGTAAGTGCAAACGCGCTTAACATGACCAGGAACGGCACAAGCGTTCGCGCGATACGGCCGTAAACAACAAACATCTGCAACCCTGCAGAGAATAGAACCATCAGCAAGTACAGAGTAATCAGGATAGCGAACCACAATTTGACTCGCTGCAGGTCAGGTGATCGCGGTTGGCGAGCGAGCATACCAGCCGCGATGATGACTCCTATCATCCAAACCAGGGCGATGCCGGCTTCTGCATTGCCCAAGTACAGAATGGGAAAAACGCTGCCATCGAAATACTCGCCTTGTGCTACAGATTCCGAAAACTCGATTGCCTCAGAAACGATGTCGATATCAAGGACAAAGCTGCTATAGAGGAATAACGGCATCGCTATCAGCAGGGCGCCAGCGGCCATACCGAACGCTCGACTTGCTGCAGCGCGCAAATTGGGAGCAAAATAACCACAGAAGATCATGACGATCATAAGGACAAACGTGATATGGCCATAATACACCCATACGCATAGGAAGGTCGCGATTCCAACCGCAATCGCATGCTTTGGGCTTGTTTCGCGCTTGTCAATTGCGAGCCAGAGAGCTGCCAGGCCGATCAGCAGCGAGGAATCCAAGGGCAAGAAGTGCTTGGAAAAGATAAAAAAGGTGTTGGACGCCGCCAGCAAGAATGCCGCGATCAGCGCTTCAGTTTCGCCAGCGCCGGCTCGACGCGCAAGCAAGTAAATCAAGCCGATTGAAAGCGCCGAAGGAATCGCGAATATCAGCGCCGAGACACGATAGTCATTGTCGCGACTTAGCCAGTAGGTTGTCCAGGAAAAGCCGGGCGGCGGGTTCAAATAAAAGATCGCGCGATGAACGATAGCAGGAACAAGCCCGACGGCGGTAAAACCGTGATGTTTGTCGTAGGCCAATACTTGGTCAATTGCGCTGCGAAAGTCTGCCTGAAACAGAGACTCCGCAGCGTTGACAGAGCGACGTTGATAGCGACTCTCGTCGGGGAAATAGAATTGGCCGCCGTTGACGATTAGTAACAGACGCAGCAGGTAAGCCGCCAGCATCATTAGTGACAAGGCATGCGTCGCGCGCAAACTCAAGGTCATAGCGTTGCCTGTGTATGCTGCTCTACAGTTGGTTCGCCCACCTGACTATATTAAACCTTCACGCCCCTGCTGCAAATCGAAACTTGCTACTCCTCGGCACGCAATCGAACACCGTCTCTTCATTCTCTACTGCATGAGCAATGATCATGTTTCCCTTTACGTGAATAACTCCCAAGTGCGGCGCGCGTAACCACCCCTCGCCCCATATTCCTGCTTCAATCGGGGGGCGGCTCGGTGTCGATCAACCAAATCTTGAAGTCGCTCCGGTTGACTATTTCTCGCATTTCCGGGGTCATGCCTTCGTATTGCCACGGTTTATAGTTGAAGGGATGGGAGACTTCCAGCAAAATTTTCCCCTCAGGCAGGTCGCCGCGGATGTCTCCTATCGGGTAGTAATTGGCTGCATTGAACAATCGGTAGCGGGCATCAGGCGCCTCCGGCCGCAGATCCCACCAACTGAATACCGGATTCTCGCTTGTTTCAACGGTCGTCTCGAACGAGACATCTTCGTAAGTCTGATACACCTCCCAAGCGACTTCCAAAGGATACTGCTGCGCGATCGCCGGAACAAAATTGGCGATCGACAGGGCGCCAAGGCCGACAACTAACAATGTGAGAACGCCGCGCCCAAAGCGCAAATAGCACGCTGAATAGCCATAGGCGCATGCCAGTGCGATAAATGGCACTAGCGAGCGTACCACACGGCCGTATACAACAAAAAGCTGCAAACCCGCGGACAATAGCGAGAGCATCAGATAGAGACTGAATAGACAGGCAAACCACGTCCAGGCGCGCCGACGGTCATTCGAAAGACAGCGGCCGCGCCAAGCCCATGCGGCCAAGACCAGCCCGAATATCCAGACTATACTCATTGCGCCTTCAACATCGCGGAAATACAGAAACGGGAAGATCGGGCCTTCGGAAAACGACCCGTGATCGACGGTTTCGGAAAAGGTCATCATCTGCAGAACGACATTTTCGTTCAGGATAACCAGGTTGAAGAGTACGATCGGGAGGAAAAACAGCAGGGCGCCGCCCGCCATGCCAATAGCTCTGCGAATGGCGTCGCGCGGGTCCGCAGCCAAAAGAACGCAGTACAAAATGCCTATGGTGATGGTCAAGGTGATGTAACCGTTGTAAATCCAGAAAACGAGAAACGCCAGCCAACCGACGAATAACGCGTTCATTATGCGCCAGCCGCGCAGGCGAAACGCAAAGTAAATGGCGATTAATCCGATGAGAGTTGCAATGTCATAGGGAAGAAGATGCTTGGCAAAGAAGAAAAACGACTGGGAAGTCGCTAGCAGATAGGCGCTCAATAGCGCTTCGCCTTCATTGGCGCCAGCCTGTCGCCCGATCAGATAAATCATGCCAATGCAAAGAACGGAAGGCAGCGCAAAGATCAGCGCGGGCAAACGGAAATTCTGAGGTGGCGTGTGCCATAGATCTTTCCACAGCAAGTTGTCGTCGTGGTTAAGGCTGTGGATTAGCCGGTGAAACAGTGCCGGGACGAGCTTGGCAAGCGCAATGCCTTGATGGAACTCGTATTTCAAAAGTGTCTTGGCGGCATTTTTGAAATCGGCGTTGAATATGTGTTTTGTCGTTTCTATGGAGCGGTAGTAGCGGAGCTCGTCCGGATGAAATAGCTGTCCGCCGTTTATGATCAGGAGCAGTCGAAGGCCATAGGCTATCAGCATTAACAGGGCTAGGAGCGAACTTGGGCGGGCAAGCTTGTTCTGAATGGACAAATGCCTCTCCGTCGACGGCGAATGTGGGGGGCCTGCTGCCGGGTTCAGTTAACTTGTCGCGCGCTTCGCGCCGACAATCAGATCTTGGGTTGCCCGTCCGCATATAGCGGGCGCTCGAATTCGTATCCCAATTGGCGCAGCGCCTGCAGAGCGGCCTGTCTAGTCTTGTCTCGGCTGCTATCGGCGAAGTTGAGAAGAGCATCAATGGCGCGCGGATCACCGATCTTGCCCAGCGCGATCGCGGCGTTGTACGGGGTCTGAAACCCGGGTGCGTCCAGGGCGTGGATTAGCGCAGTAACCGCGCGATCGTCCCTTAACTTGCCGAGCATGAGCGCGGCTCGCCCGCGCACGATCAAATCTTCTTGCTGGTTTTCCACGATATCCATGAGCGTTCGCACAGCCTTGTCGCCACCAAGCATGCCTAGCTTGATTACTGCCGTGCGCCGCCTGTCTTTGTTGATATCACGCAACTCGGTAAGGATCACGTGAACGGTGTTCGGGCTATCTGGGTCGATCATTGGCGTCTGCCTTTCGCCTGCTCGGTTGAAACGATGCCCCGGGACTCTTTCAATAATCAGACCGGCACTAACATATGGGGCGGCAAAAAACTGTCTGCGAATGCGGTATTCCTCTTTTCGGGTTTACCATCAAATCGACTGTATCACTCCGGATTGTACACTGCTCGTGTCTTCGTATATTTCCGTGTTTTCCTCCGCTTGCCCGAGCAGCGCTACGCGCCGCCGTTGGCGGCAGCGATCGCTCGCGCTCAAGAATATTGTACCTTTTTCTCTAACAAATCGCATATCATAAGTTTCTATGAAATTTGGCTGGCAATGCAACGGAATCCTGCATCGCGCAGAAGATGTCTTAGCCCTCGACGGCCATCTCGACAGGTCCCGACATGCTATCAAAAGCGTGGCTGTCGCTGACGTAGAGCCGTCCCTCGTGAATGCGGCAGACACGATCGGCGAAGGGCACAATCTCCGGATTGTGGGTCGCCATGATCAAGGTCTTGCCCGCTTCTCGCGTCAGTTCTAGCAAGAGCTGCAAGATCTGTTGCCCGGTATCTTCGTCGAGATTGCCGGTTGGCTCGTCCGCCAGCAATACCTTCGGTTCGTGTACCAGCGCGCGGGCGATGGCAACACGTTGCTGCTCGCCGCCACTGAGCTTGTCCGGGAAGGAATCCGCGCGGTCCGCCAGGCCAACGCGTTCGAGCAATGCGCGGGCGCGCATTTCATTCTCCTTGCTGCGGTCGCGACGGAGTTCCTGGGGCAGCGTGATGTTTTCCAAGACTGTAAGCATCGGTATCAAATTGAAGAACTGGAATATGATGCCGATATAGTCGCGGCGGAACAGTGTCTGTTGCGTATCACTCATTCCCGTGATATCGACGCCGTCGATCAGCACTCGACCGTCATCGGGACTGTCGATGCCGCTTAGCATGTTGAGCAAGGTACTCTTGCCGCTGCCGCTCTTGCCGAGCATGACAAAGAACTCGCCTTGGACAATTTCGATATTGACGCAATTGAACACGAGGCGTCGGTGGCCGCCTTCAGTATATGTCTTCAGCAGATCTTGAATACGAACTATGACAACGGGTTCCATAGTCGCCCTGCACAGTGATCAATGGCGGTTATTGTATCATCTTTTAGGGCTATGATGAGATCCTGACAAAGGGTCTCTGGCTTTGGCAGGCGCCCTGAATTCAACAAGATCAATAGTCTTAATTATGAACTCCGATGCGGATTCGTAGGCAATGCGGCGGGCAGCTAATCTCGTTTCGGTTTATCATAAATTGTGCAAAGATAAAGGCTTGCCAACAGTAGACCGCGCTTATGATCTATTGCCAGTCGGCGCCAGTAACGATAATCCGGCCAACGTGCTTGATGCGTCACTTGGCGAACGGACATGTTCCGGGCGGTTTAAGCCTATTTCTCAGGAGGTGAAGTAATGCGAGCAAGGTTTCCAGGATTCCTGATAATCGTAATGTTGCTGTTGGTTCCCCTGGCGCTAGGACAGGACGGCAACAGCGTGATTGAACCGTACGACGAAATGATGGTGAACCCCGACGTGAACATCAGCTTCCCGCCCCCGGTATATGTGGTGCGCGACAGCGTTGATATTCGCGGTACGGTGAACCTGCCGAATATCTTGAGCTTTTTCGTCGAATTCCGTCCACTGATTGTCGACAAGATGGATACGGACGACCAGCCAGAAGAACCGTGGTCACCGGGAACTGTACCGCAGCGTTTGAGCGTCGTCGACGATATTCTCGGTACCTGGAATACGATGATGGCGCGTGACGGTCTTTACGAGTTGCGCTTGAAAATTAACACTGGGGACGGTCCTCAATACGTGCGTCTAAGCCCGATCCGCGTCGAGAACAATCCGCCGCCCTTTGTTGAAGAAACGACGCAGACGGAAGTTGAGATGCAGACGGAAGTTGAGGAGCAGCCGGAAGTTGAGCAGCCGCAAGTTGAGGAGCCGCAAGTTGAGGAGCCGCAAGATCCGACCGCCGAGCAAGAATCAGAACCCGTTGATGAGGCCCTCGACGATTCGCCGCGCGTGGTCGCTCAGGTCAATAGCAATGTCCGCGCCGGAGACAATACCTTGTATCAGGTCGTCGGATTCTTGCTCGAGGGGAAAAGCGCCAAAATCCTTGGCACTAGCAGCCGCGGCACCAGTTGGTACTTCATCGAGCTGGACAATGGAGCCCGCGGATTCATACATCCAAACATCGTCAGGGCTGAAGGCGATCTGAGTAATCTGGAGCGCATCGCGCCGCCTCCATTGCCACCGACGCCGATTCCCATACCGACGGCGATACCGGTAGAAGCGCCGCCCGCCGCGCCCGCCGCGCCCGCCAGCGGCCCCAACCTGGTCTTTGGCGAGATACGGATGGAGCCTCACCCAGCGATTTGCAACGAGACTTACACCATTCACGTCATGATCCACAACAATGGCAATGGCGATTCTGGGGGATTCAACGTCGAAGTTAGAGACTCACGCAGGGGTACCGGCGAAGGGCAAGTAACCACGCAGATCGGCTACCCTCCGATTCCCGCTGGCCAGTCAAGGTCCGCTTTCGGACGCCTGACACAGAACCAATATGTTGAGGAAGAGCATCACGTGAATCTGTTCCTCGATATCCACAATCAGGTGTCGGAAACCAATGAGGGCGACAATCACGGTGCGACCGCAGCGTACATCTTAAGGCGCGGCGGCTGCTAGTTTTCGTCAATACAAGAGGGGTGTTCTTCTGTTCATCCCTCTTTTCCGCTACTCAACACGGTATAACGATTGAGCGTCCCGTTCGCCCCGTCGGCGCGAAAATCGGCTTTGGCTGACAAAGCTGTCGCCGCGACAAGATCGTCATGTTCGGCGTCATCAACGTAATGACAATATCGCAGGGCGCGCTCGCCGCGGCGCCAATCCAAAAGATAGTCGTTGTATTCCACAGGAAAGTCGCTATCCCAGGGCACGATCCGAGCCTGGAAGCGTTCTTCTTCATAGAAGCGCCAGGCCGCGAAAACCAAATGGCCGCCCGGTCCTAGCAACTCCGCGCAGCGAACTAGCAGCTCCCGGCGTTGCCGAAAACCCGGTATATGATGCAGGACTCCAAAGAGGACGACCAACTGGGCTTGCATATCCGGAAGTTCATCTTCAACCAGGTCATGTTCGATCAATCGTATCTCCGCCTGCCCGAGCCTGGAGAGTCTGGCGCGCGCCAATCCGAGCAAACCTTGACTGCTGTCGATGCCTGTGTAATCAAAAGAGGTCGGCTGACGCTCCGAAAGAAACAGGGCGAAGCGTCCGTTACCGCAGCCAATGTCTATCACAGATTGGATCGGCGAGTCGATTCTGGAAAGCGCCTGAAACCAGCCGGGCCAAGCTCGCTTTCGCGTCGCATCGAATTCTGCCGCCACCCTGGCATAGAATGCCTGGTTGATCTGGTTCAAGCGGGTACGCATAGCCTGGTCCACGTCGGATTGCCCCGGAAATAGAGGTAAGATCGGGAGATGCCAGCCCATCTATATCATAACATCTCAATAGAGTTTTCCTCTATTTCCCATTCCTTCGCTATTTGGCTGCGATCAACAGAACCACAAACAGGTCCAGTGCGGATTCTGCGGACTGCAACAGAAGATATGTTATAGTGTGTATATGCCGTAGAAGTGTTGCCCTGACAGTTGTTGATGTGATTTATTTCGCTGTTGGGGACTCACTGTACGGACGGATGATGAATCAAGTGCCGGTACGGATCGCCAACAGTCTTGAGAAGATGGACGGTGATGTCGCTTACGTAAACGATATCACTGGAATGAAAGAGGACAGGATGGCAAACGAGAATACGTTCCGCACCAGCTACAACGAAGGGATAAGCAAATTCCGCTCGGTACGCAACAAGGCGTTCTGGCAAGAAATACTGCACCATTTCACTGGCAAACATAACGAGTTGCTGAACTTTGACGAAATTCGCAGCCGCTTGCATCTTCATGAGGAACATTACCAGGGCGTACACGATGTGCCGTTGAATCAGATCGCAGGCAGCGTCGGGCGCTACAAGGACTTTACGGCGTCATTTCTGCCCAAGAAAGCCGAGATGCAAGAGCGCTGGAGCCGGATTTACGCCCTGGCGAATAGCCTGGAAGGCCCGCCGCCAATCGAGCTTTACAAGGTCGGCGAAGTCTATTTCGTCCGTGACGGCAATCACCGCGTTTCTGTGGCGCACCAGCTGGGCAGCAAGACGATACAGGCGCATGTGATCGAGTTGCCCACGACAGTGCCGCTGCGGCCGAGAATGAGCGACCGGGAAATCGAGACCGTGGAGGCCTATGCCAACTTCCTGGAAGAAACCGGCTTGTCGCGCGCGGTGCCTGGTCACGAGTCGATTGAACTTACCGCGCCAGCGCGTTATCACGAGTTGATGGGCTATATCTTCCTGCACGAACGCGTCCAGGAAAAAGTCGAAGGCCATCCCTTGACGACGGAAGAAGTGACCGCCGATTGGTATCACCATGTCTATGAGCCGGCTATTCAATTGATTCGCAAATACCGTGTGCTTGAGCTAGCCAAGGGCAAGCATACAGCGCGTACCGAGGGCGATCTATTCCTGTGGCTGATGAACAATCTGCTCGATCTGCGCCATCAATATGGCGATCGAGCGCCCGTGCAGTCATTCAGCGGCGCGCTTAAGACCTACCTGGAAGAGGAGCGCGTACACGTACCCGAGGCGCTGAAAAGCGAAGACGATCAGTCGGTACTGCTGACCCGAAAACAGGTGCGCAATACGCGGCCCCCAGAAGCCATCGACAAAGCCGAGCCCGAGGATCCAGATCCATCCGAGACCTGTTCGCAGATAACCTGATCCAAAGACAGGCCCGATTTCCCTTCCCCTGCCTAATCACATTCGATTGCGATTGCATCCAGCGCGGTTAAGCGCATAAAGGCGACTTCCTGCTGGCTCATGTCCGCGGGATAGTCGCAATCGTCGGCGGCGGATTCGAGGATTCGATAAGCCTTCTTGATGTAGTCGCGCACTGTGATCTCGCTGATGCCCATCTCGTGCGCGATCAGTCGCGGACGCATGCCTTCGATGGCATAGAGTATGATCGCCTCGCGCAGGCGCGGGGTTAATCCCGGGTAGTTTCGCGGTCCGGGCAGCAACTTTGTATCGCGCAGGCGCGCATGGCTGAGCTTTTTGCAGGCATCGACCAAGCCGCTGCTGATGAAGAAACAGCGCTTGTCGACAATCGCCGAAAAATAGAGCGCCCAACCGATATGCAGCCTAAGGTCATCCTTTAGGAAAAAAGCGCGCGCGCCGCCATTAATCGCTTCAAACATCCTGTTCAAGTCAACTATCTGCGCCAGACATATCACCATCACGCCTGGAATCGACCGGCGCAGTTCGCTTATGGCGGAGAATAAACTGCCAACGCCATCTATATAGTTGGCATCGAGAATCACCACATCCGGATATGCAAACTCGCGCCATTCATCAAGCTTGGCCCTAAGCTCGGCCAAATAGTCCGTCTTCAAGACGACTCGCGTCCGACGATCCCAGGCGAGATAAGCGTTTATGGCATTCAGCGCGTAGCGGTCACTGTCGATGATCGCAACGCGCAGATCGACTTCACCGATTCCGCAGTTTCGGACCACCGTCTTGGCCGCTCTTCGGGGAGATCGCGCCCCACTTCCTTTCCGCTGCCTCGCCTGCGTCCGGCGGCTCATCGTCAGCTATGTCCTCTCGTTTCCTTTGATATAAGCGACGACTTCCGCCGCGCGATCGTAGTCGCTGTGGGAAGGAATGATGTAAGCGCCTTGCACCAGACCAGCCATTTGATCCAGCAACTCCTTAGCGATCTCTACACCGGCGCTCGGCGCGTCGTCCCCAGCCTGCGAGACGCGCCTCATGATGGCTTCGGGGATAGTGATACCGGGAACTTCGTTATTCAAAAAACGAGCCTGGCGCGGGCTGTGCAAGGGCATGATCGCTATCAGCACGGGCAGCTCGAAGGGTCGGCCCTCCAGCTCCAAGAAGCGTTCATGGAAGCGCTGAATACGCCCCGGCTCGAAAATCGCTTGACCCAGCGCGAAATCGGCGCCGGCTTCCAGCTTTTTCTTGAGAATTCTAATCTCGTGGTCGATATCGTCCGCGCCCATATTAAGCGCGCAGCCCACCGTGAAATTACTGGGTTTGCCGATGCTGTGCCCAGCCATGTCCACGCCTTGATTCATGCCCCCTTTGATGACATCAATCAAACGGGAGGGCGCCACATCATAGACATCGCTGGCATCGGGAAAATCGCCGATCCGGGTGGGGTCGCCCATGACAACGAACAGATTGCGCAGGCCCAGGGCGTGCGACGCCAGCAAATCGCCTTGCACGCGCAGCATATTGCGTCCTCGCGTGGGGAAGTGCAAAACCGTTTCGATGCCGATCTGCGATTGCAGCAGATGCGCCACCGCCCAAGCGCTCATTTTCATACGGGCGGCGGGGGTATCGGCCACGTTAATCAAGTCGGCGCCCGCCGACCGCAATCGGCGCGCCGCCCGCAACAGGGCTTCAGTGTGATAGCTGCGGGGCGGCGCCATCTCGACGGTCACCGTAAACTGGCCATCGCTCAAGCGATCGGACAACTCGGTCGGATGGTCGGGATCCATCACCTCGTGATGAACATAGACGTCACTCACGTGCAAGTCAACGACATGACCGGAAGGATCGTCGAGCGCGGCGCGCATGGCCGCGATGTGTTCGGGCCGGGTGCCGCAGCAACCGCCGATGATCGAAGCGCCGAATTCGACCAGCGCCGCGGCGCAATCGCCGAAGTACTCGGCGCTTGCCGGATAGAGGATTCTGCCGCCCGTCACCTCGGGGAAACCGGCATTTGGCATGGCGGAAAAGCGCGCTTCCGGTATGGCATAAGACATCTGCTGCAGCACCTCGGCGATGCCAGCCGGCCCGCTGCCGCAATTGACGCCGATGACGTCAACGCCCGCCTTGTACAGATCGTTCGCCACCCGCGCCGGCGGGAAACCGGCGTAACTTAGGTTCTCGTGATAAAAGGTGCTCTGCGCGATAACGGGCAGGTTCGGATCTATGTCCTGCAATACCCTGACCGCCAATATCAGCTCGCGATGTTCGTTGAAGGTCTCAAAGACGATGACGTCGACGCCCGCCGCGACCAATGCGGTCAGTTGTTCGGTATAAGCCTCAATCGCTTCTTCCTGCGACAGTCGACCATAGGGAGAAACGCCGACGCCCAAAGGACCGACCGAACCGCCGATATAGAGATCGCCCCGGCCACTTTCCGCTATCGCCAAACGCGCCAACTCGACCCCACGCTGGTTGTAGCGTTCGACCAAGGGCGCGCGACCGGCATTGCCAAGTTTGAAAACATTCGCGCCGAAAGTATTCGTTTCGACAAGATCGGCCCCGGCTTCGATATAAGCTTTGTGAACGGCGAGCACCACTTCGGGCGCTTCGACATTCATGGCATCGAAGCAGGCGTCGGCGCGGGCGTCAGATTCTTGATGCAACATCGTGCCCATCGCGCCATCCGCCAGCAACGGCCGGGGCAATTGTAGACGGTCACGAAACGGCAGTTTGCTCATGGTTTGTCTCTTGGCATGGTAAGCATGGCAGATAGTGTAGCGCAAAAGCGAGAGCCATTCTATTGACAGCGGACCATTTGACAAGGCAAACGCGCCAGAACAATTATATGTCGCATGTCACACATATCTGGAGTATGTAGGGCTTATTCGGAACTGCGGTGTATGCAGCTGTATTTCCACCCCTCATCCCCCGGCCCCTGGCCCCACAAGGAGGGAAGGGGAGCGTTATGACCGATAATGAGCCGTTAAAGCCCCTCCCTCTTTATGGGACCCCGGTGGGGGCTGAAGAGGTTCTTCAACAGCGACTTGTGAGTCGCCCGTGAAAATGACTTGTGATTTGCATGCGATTCAACGGGTCGCGTAGGTCGCGTAGACACTGACCGCCGACACTGACCGTCAAACACCCCTGCGTTGCTACATTTGTGGCGGGCAAGAGGTTAAATCTCGGTGTCCTCGGTGATTAATTGCCAATAGTCAGATTTGCGCGCACGAAAGCCGGCGGGATTGACAGGCGTCAAAGCGCTGTTCTACCATTGCTGGTGGGGCGAGTCAGGGTAAATAGATTATGACGCGGCGATCAACGCAATTGCTCAAAAGACAGTTTCGAGTCATCCGCGATCAGTTGCTGCGTTTGCTGGGGCTGTGCCGGCGACAGCTTCGCCGCGGCCCTCTGCTCATTAAGCGAAATCAAGTCTTCTACATCCCGCTTTGGCTGCCCGTCGTCCTGGCGCTTGTTATGGCGACGATGCCGGTCTGGGACGATGCCGCTCATCTTGCCAAACGCGGAATAGCCGTTATGCGGCCGGGCAATCAGGGCCAGTTGCCCGCATTCTTCGCGCCCTCTGTACAGCATTGGTCGGGCAAAATCAACGAATGGGCATATCAATACACCGTGGATCGCGACCTGCTGGCGACGATTATGCAAATCGAATCTTGCGGCCACCCTACTGTCGTCAGCGGCGCCGGCGCGCGTGGCTTGTTCCAGGTCATGCCTTTTCATTTTTCCGCCGACGAAGACATGCTGGATCCCGATACCAATGCCCGGCGCGGCGCGACCTATCTGAATTATTGTTTTGGCGCCTCGGACAGCGTGATTGGACTGGCTCTAGCCTGTTACAATGGCGGACCCGGCGCTATCAGCCAGCCGCGTGAACGTTGGCCGCGGGAGACGCAAAACTATTATCGCTGGGGTGTTGGCATATATAGTGACGCCGCGGCCGGAAGCGCCCGGAGCGAGACGCTCGATTTGTGGCTCGAAGCGGGAGGAAGTCGTCTGTGCCAGAGCGCGCGCCGGGAACTGGCCAAGTAGTCCTTGTTTTGCGGCGTATAGCGGCTAGCCGTAGCTGCGCATGACAGACAGTACTTTTCCCTTGATTTGGCAATTCGCCGGGTGAACGAAAATCGGATCATAAGCCGCGTTCGCCGGTTGCAGCCGAATGGAATCAGATTCACGATAAAAGTGCTTGAGCGTCGTTTCGCTGTCCTCGGGCAGCCAGGCCGCAACCATTTCGCCATTATCTGCGGTACTCTGCTGTCGCAGAATAACGATGTCGCCGTCCTGGATCATCGAGTCAATCATCGAGTCGCCGCGAACGGTCAAGGCGAATACTTCGTTCTCGTCGAAGCCCTGCAGAAATTCCTGCGGGACAGCGACGTAGTCATCTTCGTCAATATGATGCCCGATATCTTCCGGCAGGGAAATCGGTTCGCCCGCGGCAATCCGCCCGACCAGCGCGACGCGTGGAGAGTTGCTGTTTGTCCCAAGTCTGGGCAGAGGCGTGACGCCGGGAATATCGCCTATGATGCGCAGCCCGCGCGACACCTTCCCCGATCGTAGCAAGTACCCGGCGTCAACCAGTTTGTTGAGGTTGTAGTTGACCACCGAAGTCGAGGCGATATCACACCTTTCTCCGATTTCGCGGATCGTCGGCGGGAAGCCGCGTTTCCCCGTGTATTCGGACATGAACCGAAGCATGTTTTGCTGCCGTCGCGACAGCTTCTTGAAGTCCTTCATGGGTTAACCCCCGCATCTCACCTGCCCAACTGATCGCCAACCTGCGCTGCTATTGGAGCATTCATTTTTCCAACTATATCATAGTATACACGAACATATGTTTGTATGTCAAATGTTCTATTCGCGAATGTAGTGTATCCTTTTCAGTTTGAATACTTCGTAACCAATCCGCGACACGAGATCCTTAACCCAAAATACCAACGATCTGGTAGGGGCGACAGACCTCCTAGTAGGTGTCTACCCGCAGCGGTGAGCCGCCCGATATTCGTTCAGCAGCTATTCGTCGGGCGATCCATCGGATCGCCCCTACCGGCTGTCAGGTGGCTGTTGTTCTCAGTTTCAACCGAATTCAGTACGCTACTGTTTACGTAAACCGCGTCGCTCATGCGACGGGATGGCTTACGATTTTGCGTGAGCGCGACATTCCTGGGACCATTTCGCTGCCGCCGAGCGGCTACATGCGAATCTCCAGTATCCAATCGATAACTAGACGGCAAACGCTGTTTCCATGCGGCATCGGAGACGAAAAAGTCAATCGGGCCCCCTGCGCAGGTTCATCTATCGGGCTTGCCGATCCAACTGAGCAAGTAGCCGAGGGCTTGATCCAGGTCGCTGGGCAGCACAGCGGCGCCGTCGCGCATCAACTGCCGGTTGCCGCTTGCAGGCAATCGAAAGGTGAATACCTTGCGTCCTTGGTCGCGGGCAAAACGGGCGCTATGCATGGCGCCTCCGTCAGCGTCGGACTCGACGACGATCACAGCCTCGCCAAGCGCGCTGATGATGCGATTGCGAGATACCAGGCGCTGGGCGTTGGGCGCCAGGCGCGGATGCACCTCGCTTAGCAAGGCGCCCGACTTGAGAATCCGACCCGCGATCAACCTGTTCTGCGGCGGATAGACGTTGAGGACGCCGCTGCCGAGAACGGCGATACTTGTTCCGCCGACTTCCAGGGCGCTGGCGTGCGCCGCGGCATCAATGCCCAGCGCCAGGCCGCTAACGATCGTGACGCCAGCCCGCGCCAGTTTCATCGACAGTTGCAGCGTCAGGAGCTTCGCCACTTGCGACGGGTAGCGCGTGCCAACGATTGACAAGCAATTCTTCCAGGCTTCCGGCTGAAGACAACCACGTAGGAAAACCGTCGGCGGATGATCATCCGCATCCTTGAGACGCGCGGGATACAGGGCGTCATTCGCGGTCAACGTCTGGACGCCACAGCCCTCCCATTGCGCCTGCTCATCCGCGAGCCTGGCGAGGTCTGCGTTTTTTAATTCGCGGGCGGTCTTGGCGCCGATACCCGGCACCTTGCGCAACTCAGTCGTGTCCGCGCTGAAGACGGCGGTCAGGTCACAGTCAAAATGCGCGAGCAGATTGCGCAGGGTCTTGGCGCCAATGTTTGGCAAGAGGCTGAGCGCTAGCCACTGTGTCCTTGATGAAACATCAGTCCGCTTCATAGAATTCGACGATGGAGAGCAGCATAGCATGCATGAAGGTATTGACCTGGCGCAAATGCATCGACCATTCCGAGGAATTGCGCGGCTGCGAAACTTCCGACCAGGTCAAGATCGAGTCCAGGACAAAATCTCCAAAATAAAAGAACCCGCGCAGGGCTTGCGGCAAACTTAGTCCGTCTTCGATCAGTTGCGTCGCGTAGTCTTTCCCCAGTCTGATAGCCACCGACAGACCACTGTCTGGCGCGCCCGCCGCTACGTAGTCACGTATGGATTCCAATACGCGCCTGCCCTGCTTTCGCAAGTGCTGCTTGCTGTCATCGCTCATGGCGATATACCAAGGCGCTTGCTCCAATTGAGATCCGCCCACTTGCATACGTGTTTGACCCAGGGCGTTTTGAATGATCACCTGCAGCTCCACGGGCTGAACATCGCCCTGGGATTGGGCATGGTGCTGCAAGTCGTTCACGTTGAAGCGCCGGTGTTTGCCAGCCGTGCGCCGAAAGGGCAACTTGCCGCTCTCCGCCCAGTTGCGGACCGTCGCCGGATGCACTCCGAGTATTTCGGCGGCGCGTCGCAGGCTGACCCATTCACTAGAGTCGTTTCTATTCATTTCGCGCGCAACAGAATTAATACATAAGGTTCGCTGATTATACATCAGGCATTAGTATAGTCAATCACACGCGCTCCAGCGCGCCGAGCAATCGCAGCACATTTTCCGTAACCACCGAGGGCGCCGAGGCTCGCGTAGGGCGCGTAGACACAGCCCGTCGACACTGACCGTCAACACCGAGTTTGATTTTATTCAAGGCAGAACTCCTCGTAGGATCTTGGCGCTAATGGGTAAAAATGCCTGTACCGGCATCCAAAATAGCAGCGCAATTTCACAATTTTATAAATGAAAGACTCTTCTCTGTGCTCTCAGTAAGTCCAGGTAAGTCGCGCAACGAAAAGTGAGCCTTGTAGGGGCGACCTATCAGACTCTGTTGAAAATCACGATTTACGACCAAGCTCTGTCACCGCTGCATAAGAACAAAAGCTCATAATAGCTCATAATGGCTTACTAAGCTCC
>JAPOOU010000135.1 GCA_026713245.1 Chloroflexota bacterium | reverse complement strand
CGCCAGCAGCGGTGCAAGGAATACGTGCGCGAATACAAGCGCGACGTGCTGCGCCTGTACAAGCGCAAACCAGAGCGCAAGTTCCACGCCGACGCGGTGTTGGCGGAAGCGCGAGAGTTGGCGAACTATCCTGATGTGCAGGAATTGAAGCGGCCCGTGCTGTTCTGCGTCGAAGGCGAACCGCGCGCCTGTCATCGCAGTTTGGCAGCCGACGAGATGAGGCGACAACTGGGGGTAGGGATCATAGATATAATCGCATAATTGGAGTTATTACGATGACGCAAGTATTGGTAGTTTGCAAGACTCGGATGAAAACCGAGCTATGTTTGGGTGGCTTAGTGCGGGGAAGTTACGAGAAAATACGTTTATTGACACCAGAGGGACGCAATCAGCCGCAGGACACAAATTTTTCCGTTGGCGATATTTGGGAGTGTCAGTTAACCCCCAAGCAGCACATGAGAAAGCCACACACTGAGGACATGCTGGTTATGCCCCATCGTTTGCTGCGCCGCGTACCGAATATGCGAGAGTTCCTCTTGGAGCGTCTTGACCTAGAACGCAGTCACAAGTCTGCCTTGTTTGATGGGCTTTTGCGCTATACCGGACCAGGCAGTGCCTATGTCAGCAAGCGAACGGGGGTGCCGGGCTATAGCCATGAGTTTTGGTGTCCTGTCTATGGCTTGTCCATGTGCCAAGAGCAGCACAAGATCTATTACGAATATGAAGATCCCGACTCGCTTAAGAAGTTTCGACTGCGATACGTTGGATTGGCGGCACCAGTTTCGAGAATAGCACCGGGGAGTTTGCTCCATCTGTCTTTGGCGCGTTGGTGGCGGCAACCGGGTACGAACGAAGAGCGCTGTTACTTGCAGCTCTCCGGCTTTTTCATCTAACACAAAGGACAACTGCCCATGACAACAGTACCCGCCCGCTCTGACGTCCCCGTCGAATCCACCTGGAACCACGAAAGCGTCTTCCCCTCCTTCGACGCCTGGCGCGAGGAATATCAAGCCGTCGTCACCCTTATCCCGGAGATTGACCAATACAAGGGGGGCCTCTCCGACAGTCCGGCGCGGCTGGCGGAATGGTTCGACTTCAACGCTGCGCTGGCGCGCCGGGTCTGGAAGCTATACATGTACCCGGTGATGTGGCAGGCCTGCGACGGCAACCACGAAGAGATCAAGGGCATGGTCGGCCAGGCGCAAGGGCTGGCGGGACAATATATCTCGGCCGCGTCCTTCGAAAATCCCGAGTTGTTGGCGATGGACGAGGGGACGCTCACAAGTTGGATTGAAGAACAGGCGGACCTCAAGGTCTATCGCCAGAGCGTCGACGACCTTTTGCGGACGAAGAAACATGTGCTCTCGACCGAGGTAGAGGCGGTGTTGGGTTTGCTCTCCGATCCCTTGGGTCGCATCGAAGGCATCCGCGGCGCCCTCACCGATATGGACATGACGTTTAGCGTCGCGGTCGACAGCGCGGGCGCGGAACTGCCGCTGGTGCAAAGCACGCGCGACAAACTGCTCTCGAGCGGCGACCGCGAAGCGCGAAAAAGCGCCTGGAACAACTACGCCGACAGCTTCCTCAAGTTCAATAATACGCTGGCGACGACCTACCTGGCATCAGTCAAACGAAATGTGGTCATGGCGCGGCTGCGCGGCTATGACAGCGTCCTGCATGCGAAACTGACGCCCAACAACATCCCGGTCGAGGTCTTCCACAACTTGATCGACACCTACAAACGACATATTCCCACTTGGCATCGCTATTGGGATGTGCGGCGGCGGGCGCTCGGCTACGAGATGATCCATCCCTACGATCTGTGGGCGCCACTGACGAGGGAGGATCCCGAGCTGTCGTTTGCGGATGCCGTCGACATGATCTCGGCGGGCATGGCGCCGCTGGGCGAGGAATATGTGGCGACGCTGCGACGCGGCTGTCTGGAACAGCGCTGGGTGGATTACGCGATCAACGACGGCAAGTCCGAGGGCGCTTTTTCCTACGGCGCCTACGACAGCCATCCCTTCATCATGATGAGCTTTGACGGCAGCTTGAGTTCGATGGGCACTTTGGCGCACGAACTGGGTCATTCCCTGCACAGCCATTACACGCGCGCGCATCAGCCCTTTGTCTACAGCCACTACTCCATGTTCGTGGCCGAGGTCGCCTCCAATTTCAATCAAGCCATGGTGCGCGCGCAGCTCTTCGCCAATAACAGCGATCGAGATTTCCAGTTGGCGCTAATTCAAGAGGCGATGGACAACATCCACCGCTACTTCTTTATCATGCCCACGCTGGCGCGCTTCGAGTTTGAAGTGCATACGCGTATGGAAAAGGATGAACCGCTGACTCCAGACATGCTCAACGACATCATGTCGGGCTTTTACGCCGAAGGCTACGGCGAGACTATGACCGATGATCCGCGCCGCACCGGCTGCACCTGGGCGCAATTCGGCCACTTGTACGAGCCATACTACACCTTCCAATACGCCACCGGTATCTCGGCGGCGCACGCCCTCGCCAACGCCATCCTGGGGGCTGGTGACGCCGACGCCGTCGGGCGGTACCAAGCATTCTTGCGCGCCGGCAACGCCGACTATCCCATCAATGTGCTGCGCGACGCTGGCGTGGATATGTCGACGCCTAAGGCAGTCGAGGAGACCTTCAAGGTCCTAGAAGGCTTGGTGGATCGGCTGGAGGGACTAATTTGAGCGATGTGCCGGTCGCTTCTATGGGGACTGACCGAGACGCTGCGATTGACATGGCGGTGTATTCGGGCAATCTGTTGTATACGCTGCGCGATGATCGGCATTTTTGGGCGATGACGCTTATCATCTCCAACCTCTTTGAGTTGGTTGGGGAAGGCAGCGAAACACTAGAACGCTTCGATAATGGTTTTTCCAAGATCATCAGACATCGAGCGGACCAGCCAGTTGCGCTTGGGTGGGATATCGGATGCATCGCTAGAGCCGTAAGGAATATCATCGTTCACGGGATGACACTTGATAGGACACAGAGAAAAAATTCAACAGTCGAGATAGAGTAACAGTTGTAAGCATTGGCTATATTTCAGCGTCTATTGACCATAGCAGTGAATATGTATATGATGTTACGCTTGTAGGATACGAACAATATATCATTCACTTTTCACCATCTGCATTTTGGCCCTATGTTCAAGAGTGGTATAAGAGCAGGGATCAAAAATGTCGCGAAAAACGTATGTCTTGTACGAACCCGGTGGGAATTTAGTGCGCGGCTTTGCTTACGGCAAGCTGGTCGAAGTGCGCTATATTGATGTCGTCCGGACTGGCATAGAATCGCCTGATCGCGATGAATTCATCCAATTGGTAGAGCAACAACAGCTAACTGACGAAGAGTTAAGCGAGTGCCGCATTGGATATGTCGACGAAAATGGAGTCGGCGAATATTGCAGTTGGCTAGAGTTTCTAGACCCGGCGACGGAGTCTGGCTAATTCGCCATCACGAGTTACGGATGACCAAACTGATGATGACGCTGTCGATTGTGAGATCCACCGTGAAATCAACGAAGAGTTTTATGCGCCCTCAGTAATGACGCCGGAGCACCTCACTAAAGTCAGAAAGTCTAATGTCAGTCTTCAATCGCCTGGTTTGCCAGCACGCGCAAGGCGCGCCGGATGGGATATGACGACGAGGGCATTAGCTGGGTCAAAAAGATGACGGCCAACTGCTCCTTGGGATCAACCCAGAAGGCCGTGCTCGCCGCGCCGCCCCAGGAAAACTCGCCCGGCGAGCCCAAAAAATGAGCCGCCGCCGGGTCCAGCAAGACAGCGCCTCCCAGGCCAAAACCGATGCCATCGTGACGCGTTTCGCTGCGCAGGCCGCCAAGGCGCAGGTTGTATCTAGCGCCAAGACCAACAGCAACGGCTTGCAGGCGCGTTTGGCTCGTGAGTACGTAGCCCATGCTCGACAGATCACAGTTACCCGGCAAATGGTTGCTGGTCATCAATTCAACAGTTTTGCGCCCGAGCAAACGCACAGTATCGAGCGCGCCCTTGTTGAGCAGCATTTGGCAAAAGCGCAAATAATCGCCGACGGTCGAGACCAGACCGCCGCCGCCGGAGAACAGCTTTGCCCCATTCAAGTACGTGCTTTCGTCCGGCTTGTCGATGAGGCGAAAACCGTTTCCGTCGCGTTCGTAGTTCGCCGCAAAGCGGTCCACTTTTTCCGGCGACAGCGTGAAGGCCGTATCCACCATGCCCAGTGGCTCCAGGATCTGTTCGGCGAAAAAGCGGTCGAGCGGTTGACCCGATATTACTTCGATCACATAGCCCAGGACATCGGTGGCGACGCTGTAGCTCCAGCGAGTCCCGGGCGAGAACAGCAGCGGGAGCTGGCTGAGATGGCCGATCAAGTCACGCAAGGACATGTTTTCCCCGAGGAGGTCGCGGTCGCGATACATGGCGTCGACAGGATGCGCATGCATATGGCCATAGGTTAAGCCGGATGTGTGGGTCAGCAAGTCGCGGATGGTCATTTCGCGCTCGACGGGAACGGTCAGATAGCTCTCGGCATTACCGGACTCGAAGACTTCAAGCTGCCGAAACCCGGGAATAAACTCGGACACAGGATCATCGAGTTGAAGCAAGCCGCACTCGTATAGCATCATCACGCCGACCGAGGTGATCGGCTTGGTCATCGAATAAATGCGAAAGATGGTATCTTCTTCGACGGGCAGCCCGGCTTCGACATCTCTCAAGCCGTAACGATGCAGGTAAGCGGCTTTCCCGCGCCGGGCGGCCAGGACGAGATAACCGGGTATCTTGCCCTCATCGACATAGCGGTCGAAATGGTCCGCGATAATGTTAAGACGAGCCGAAGACAATCCAAGATCCTCAGGGCGTGTCAAGTCAATCATTCTGCGCTACCTCCATGATTACGACAGCACGAAGCCCTCGTAGCCCTTGGCGACGACCTCTTCGCATTTTTCGACGTAGGGCGGGAAGCCCGGCAAGGGCATGAAAACCCGTGGCTTGCCGGGAATGTTATGCCCCTGGTACCAATTCTGGCAGGATACCCACAGGGTTTGGTTTGCCACCTCATTTACGTGAGCGACCCAAGCTTCCTGGGCGGCTTCGGTCGCTTCGATGCTGGCGTGGTCGTTTTCCACCAGAAAGCCAAGGCAGTCGGTGACCCACTCGACATGCTGCTCGATGGCCACCATCATATTCGTCAACACCGACGGGCTGCCCGGCCCCGTTATAGTAAAGAGGTTGGGGAAGCCAGATACTTGAAGGCCCAGGTAATTGACCGGACCGCGCGCCCATATTTCGCGCAGGGGCAGCCCGTTACGACCGCGAATGTCTATCCCGAGCAAAGCGCCGGTCATGGCATCGAAGCCGGTGGCGAGCACGATGAGGTCGAGATCATAGTCGGCGTCGCACGTGCGGATGCCACTGGGCGTGATCGCATCAATGGGGGTGGTGTTGATATCGACCAGTAACACGTTGGATCGATTGTAGGTTTCGAAGTAGCCGCTATCCAGAACCGGGCGTTTACAATGAATCGTATAGTCGGGGGTTAGCATTTCGGCGACTTTCGGGTCATTCACAATATCGTGGATCTTCGCCCGTACGAAATCCGCCGTCGCTCTGTTGCTATCGGGATTGACTGTGATGTCGTTGAAAGCGCCGAAGAAAGGGAAGCCGCCGAGCTGCCAGCGCTCCTCCAAGACGCGCCCTCGTTCTTCTGCGCTCACCTCCGCGGCCGAAAAGTCGTTGGCGGGGATGTGCGACAATTGAGCGCCGGACTGCAGCCGATTGCGGGCGCGGAAGCCAGCGTAGTCGGCCTTGATGTCAGCCACCATTTCGGGATCAGAAGGGCGATTATGGGCCGGTACTGACCATTGTGGCGAGCGCTGAAAAACTGTGAGATGCGCCGCTTGCTCGGCGATAACCGGAATCGCCTGCACTGCCGACGAGCCGGTACCGATGATGCCGACGCGCAGCCCGCTGAGGTCGACGCCCTCATGCGGCCAGCGCGCGGTGTGGTGGATGGGACCGCTGAAGCTGTCCATGCCTTCGATGGCTGGTATGTTGGGCGCTGAAATGCTGCCCGTGGCCATAACCAGAAACTGCGCTGACAGCTCGGCGCCGTCATCGATGGCGATCCGCCAGCGGCTGTTCGCTTCGTCATATATCGCCGCTTCGACCCTGGTGTCGAAACTAATATCGCGGCGCAGATCAAAACGATCAGCGACGTGGTTCAGATACTTGAGAATCTCGGGCTGGGTGGGATATCGTTCCGGCCACTCCCACTCTTGTTGGAGATCTTCGTCAAAACTGTATGAGTACTCCAAGGTGTCCGTATCGCAGCGCGCGCCCGGGTAGCGGTTCCAGTACCAGGTGCCGCCGACGCCGCTGCCCGCCTCGATGACGCGCGCCGCCAAGCCCAACTTGCGCATGCGGTATAGCATATACATGCCGGAAATACCGGCGCCGACAATGATGACATCGAATTTGCTTGTTGAATTCATTCTCGAATCCTGTTTTCTAGGTTGAATTCCAACGGTCAATTCATCTCGAAGCCGCCGGATATAGTAAGCGAAATGCCCGTCACATTGTCAGCGCGCGTTAGATACAGCGCCGCTTCAGCCATATCGCGGGGCGTTTGTTCTCGACGTAACGGAACATGATCCTGGATGACGGCAGCAAAAGTGTCTTCAACCGTATCTGTACCGTGTTCTTGCTGTCGCCGCTTTGATTTTGAAAGATGATCAAACCACATCGATGTATCGACATTGCCGGGGCAGATGGCATTCACTCGGATCGAGAATTCGGCAAGCTCGGCAGCCATAGACTGAGTCAAACCAATCGCCGCGAATTTCGAGGCGCAGTAAGCGCCCATGTAGGGAAATCCTCTCTTGCCGGCGACCGAGGCAATGTTGATGATAAGGCCGCCATTTTGTGTCAGGTGGGGAATCGCCGCCTGCGACATCAAGAAGATGCCCTTGACGTTTACCGCAAAGACACGTTCCCAATCGGACTCGGCAAAGTTTACGATCGGTCCCGTCTGAATAATGCCCGCATTGTTCACCAGAATATCTAATCCGCCAAATGCCTCGACCGAATTTTCAACAAGATTCTGACATGAAGCGCGGTCTGATACGTCGACTTCAATCGCAATGCATGTTCCGCCACGCTCGTTGATTGCGCTTGCGGCCGCTTCCAATTCGGATTTGGCGGAAAGCGAGTAATGCCAATCTGACCCCGCTTCAACCGCCAGCGAACCCAGATCAGCGGCGACAACCCTTGCGCCCTCCCGGGCAAATGCTTCGGCTATACCCCGCCCGATTCCACGAGCGGCGCCGGTGACGATTACTGTTTTGCCTTTGATTAGCATCAGCGGCTCTCGATCAGGACAAGCGCCTTGGTCGGACGCCTTGCCAATAGTTTGCTTGAGAGGGATGACAGTCGCGCGTTCTTCTGTCCATTGAACAGTCAAACTCCAGCCGAAGCAATCACGTCAGATCCAGGACACTGCGCGCCACCTCACCCTTAGCCATGGCGTCAAAGGCCTCATTGACTCCTTCGAGGGGATAGACGCGCGTCACCAACTCGTCCAGCTTGAGCTTGCCCGCTTTGTAAAGGCTGAATATACGGGGAAAATCCAGCCGGGGGCGGCAACTGCCATACAATGAGCCGATGACCATCTTCTCGAGCGCTAGAATCTTGGCGTCGAAATCAAGCGGGGTGTTGTCGGGGGCATGGCCGACGAGCACAATGACGCCTCGTCGTCGGGTACAAAGTATGGCTTGTTTATAGGGCTCTGGCGCCAGGCCGATAGCCTCAAAGGCGTAGTGGACGCCCTTGCCGTCCGTCAGTTCCTTGATGGCGGCGACCGGGTCGACATGAGCCGAATTGACCGTGTGGGTGGCGCCAAATACCTTGCCCATTTCGAGTTTGTTATCCAGGATATCGACGGCGATAATCGGCTCGGCGCCGGCGATCGCGGCGCCCTGGATCACGTTCAGCCCGACGCCGCCACAGCCGAAGACAGCCGCCGACTTGCCGGCCTGAACATTGCCGGTGTTCAGGGCGGCGCCCACCCCGGTCATCACGCCACAGCCGACCAGCGCAGCCTGTGCAAAAGGGATCTCGCGGTCAATCGGGATGGCGACATCTTGGGGAACGATGGTCTCGGTGCTAAAAGTACCGAGCGCATTCATCCGTTTCATGGGGCGGTCACTGTCCACGAAGAGGGGCTGCCCCCGGTGGTCCCAGGGCTCCTCACAGAGATTGGAGTAGCCCACCTGGCACATCTCGCAAAGACCGCAGTTGCGCGTCCAGGACAGCACGACATGATCGCCCGCTTTGACACCCTGAACCGCCGAGCCAACTTCCTCGACCAAGCCCGCTCCCTCGTGACCCAGAATCACGGGCGGACGGTTAATATCCACCCATTCTCCCTTGACGATATGCCAGTCCGAGTGGCAGACGCCGCTGGCCATCAGCCGGACGCGAACCTGATCGTCTTTGATGTCGGGCAAATCAAATTGTTCAATCACCAGTGGGGTATTCGCTTCGTAAAGGACTGCCGCTTTCATTGGCATGCTCCATTATCTACTGTTCTGTTCAGCTTCCAATAATGATCCAGACTTCTTTTCGCTCCGGAAACTTTAGCGCGTTAGACTATTCAGCGGCAATCACATCGAGAATCTGCAGCAATTTGGCATCGCGCCACTTTTTCACTTGCTCCATATCCTTGCCCGCCAGTTCCGCTTCCATTTGCGCGACGCAGATCTTCGCCCATTCTCGCGCCAGTTCCGGCGTGCGCGGCGGCGCCTCACGCTCAATGCGCGAGGGAATGTCATCTTCCAAGCTGTGGTCGAGCTTCCGGTCGACCATGGTATCCTGCAAGCCGCCGGGACTGGTCATCATGCCGACGGCAAAGGGGCCCATCAGCGCCAGGCGCAGGCCGGGCCCGGTCCTAAAGGCGAGGTCGATCTCATCAACAGTAGCAACCCCGTTACCCACCAGCCACAAAGCTTCGCGGTATAGCACGGCTTGCATGTGATTGACGATATGGCCCCGGCATTCTTTGCGAGCCACCACCGGTACTCTGCCCATTCTCGCCATGAAATCCCGCGCCAGCGCGACAGTCTCAGCCGAGGTCAATTCGCCCGCTACGATCTCCACCGAAGGCACGATGTGCGGCGGGTTATAAGGATGCGCCACCACACAACGATCGGGATGGGTCGTCGCCTTCTGGATTTCCGTCATCAGCATGGCGGATGTACTGGAAGCGAGTACGACCTCCGGGCGGGTTAGCCGGTCCAGTTCCCGGTAGATCTCCCGCTTGATCCGATAGCGCTCGGGCCCGGACTCCTGCACAAAGTCCACATCTTTCAAGGCCACGGCCAGGTCAGTTGTGGTCGTGATCCGGTTCTGGGCGGCTGCCACTTCTTCTTCGGTCATCACCCCGGCTTCAACGAGGGTCCCATGGGCGCTGCGGATCTCCCGCATCGTCCAATCAAGGGCTTCATCGGAGATATCGTAGATGTTGACCTGGAGGCCATGTTGGGCGAAAAGGACTGCCCAGGAGAAACCAATCGTTCCGCCGCCAACACAGGCTACCAGGCTAATTTCACTCGCCTTTGTCACCATAGATTTTCCGTTCCGTTATCCTCATTAGTAAAATAGGGCGCAACCGGCGCGATAGAAGCGGTTTGGCGTCTAAGCAGCTAATCTTTCGTCTTGTAGCGATAGTCGGGATCAACGTTTTCCTTGGGACCGAGTCTGTTGCGCAGCGTACCTATCCCCTCTACTTCCATCTCGACCACATCACCGGCTTGCAGGTAGCGGGCTGTGTCAATGCCTAATGCGATCGCCTCGGGGATCGAACCGCCAGAAACTGTACCGCTTCCCAGCACGTCGCCCGACACGATACGGCTGTCCTTGGATGCGCGCTCGACAAAATCGCCCCAACCATGATAGGCAGCGCCGCCATCGCCTTCATCCAGCCAGACGTCGCCGTTGACCCTGACCGCGCACTTGACCTGCAGCTTGCCATCACGCAAATAGGGCGCCATTTCATCGGTGGTGACCAGCCAGGGACCAAGCGAAGAGGCGGCGTCCTTGCCCTTGGCAGGACCGAGCCCAACCGCCATTTCGTCAAACTGCAAGTCGCGGGCGCTCCAATCGTTGAGTATGCAGAAGCCGGCGATATAGTCCAGCGCATCGGCCGCGGCGATGTCACTCCCTTCACGACCGATAACGCAGGCCAACTCCATCTCGTAGTCCAGTCGGTCAGTCGCCGAAGGGATGGGCACCACGTCCTCGGGTCCGAAGATGCGCAGAGTGTTGGAGAAGTAGAAGACCGGCAGCCGATACCAAGCCTCGTGCAGCGTCCGCGCGCCCTGTCCGCTGGCATGCGCTTCAAAACTGAAGAAGTCGCGCAAGGTCGGCGGCTGGAGCACGGGCGCGCGCAGCCGGACCATGGGCAGAGGCACACCCGGCGCGGCGACATTGCTCGCCAAGGCGTCCCGTACGCGGTCAATCGGCGAGTCGCCGAATTCAAGTAATGCGCGGACGTCTCTCAGCGTGTGATCGGCGCCCAGCAAGGCGGTCACGTCGAGCACCAGATTGTCACTCAAAACCCCGCAACGCGGACCGCTGCCGGAATCGTATGTCAGCAGTTTCATAAATCCCGAATCCTCCTGGTACCGGTTAAGGTCTGGGTCAATCCAGTTTCTCAAGCGGCGGATGATCGCCGAAGATCAATTCGGGACCGCCGGATGGCGCCGCCCAAGCCACGGCATTGGCGATCACCCGCAGCACCTCGGGCTGATAATAGATCGGCAGCGTTTCGTGGCCCGGCCGGAAATAGAAGACTTTGCCGCGCCCGCGGTGATAGCAGCAGCCACTGCGGAAGATCTCGCCGCCCTGGAACCAGCTTGCGAAGACCAGCGTATCCGGGGCGGGAACGTCAAAGGGCTCGCCATACATCTCGGTTTCCGGAATCTCGAAGTATTCCGGCAAGCCCCTGGCTATGGGATGTCCCTGCTCAAGCACCCAGATACGTTCTTTCTCGTCCGCTTCGCGCGTCTTCAACATGCACGAGGTACCCATCAACTTCTTGAATATATTTGAATAGTGCGCGGAGTGCAGCGCAACGAGACCCATGCCGCCCATGTTCACACGTTCGTGTACGCGCTCGACGATCTCATCGCTGACTTCGTCGTGAGCGATGTGGCCCCACCAGGTCAGGACATCAGTCTGGTCCAATACGGCTTCCGTCAGACCGTGCTCCGGTTCATCGAGTGTTGCCGCGCGCACGGCGAAGCCCTGCCCATTCAAATGATCCGAGATGACGGCGTGTATGCCGTCCGGGTAGACGCGATGGACGCCTTCGGTCGCACGTATCAAGCTTTCTCCGCTGAACCCGTAGTTCATCAAGCGCGACTTCACATCGGCATGGCGCTTTGGATTCTCGTGCCAAAATTCATTCCATACGGTCACGCGAATTGGCGTTGACACGAGCTAGGCTCCTTCCTCGAGCGCTTGACCGAAAACGGAACGCAGTTCGTCCCGCATTTCGTCCGCGCGGGTCCAGACTTCGCGCGTCCGTTGGAATACGTCGACCGGGTAGCCGCTCTGCAACATGATCGGCCCGTCAAAGCCCTTGTCGCGGGCCATGGTCAAGCAGCGTTGGAAATCTTCGCTGATGAGATCCCCGTCGTCGTTGACCTCAGCCCAGGCGTGGATCGAAGTCGCGTATGGCATCAACTTTTCCAGGTTTTCATATTTGTCCGGACCTCTGGCGTTGCCAAAGTCGGCAACCAGGCCATACTCCCGCTCTGAACCCTCAAGAACAGCCAGCAGATCGTCGGCCTTCAGGTTGAAATGCCGAAAGTTTTCTGTGGCCGGCCTCAATCCACATTCGACCGCATAGTCCGCCAATTCGCGGAAGGCTTCAACGCTCGCGCGAATGGTCTCGGGCGAAGGTTCGCTGTCGCCCGGGACATAACGCACGCCAGTCGCCCCCAAGTTGACGGCGATCTCCATCCAGCGCTTGATGTGCGCGATCCCTGCGCCGCGCTCGTCGGGATCTGTACTGGCGACCTCGCCGGTATCGATCAGCAGTTGAAACAGTTCCACCTGCGCTTCTTCAAAGGCGGAGCGCAAGTCTACGAGGTAGCCGCTGTCGATACTGGGCAGGTGATAGACGCTGAGATCAAAGCTGTGGAAGCCGCGTGCGGCGGCCGCGGCTGGCACGTCAAGTAGATCGATGGTAGCCGGCTCCGCCGCAGACCCGACCTGTTGGGCTCCGTCTGCGTCCAATTCAAATCGTGGATTGCCGAGCGCCTTCGCCAGGGTTACTGTTGATACTGCTGCGCGTACCATAAAGCACCTCTCTCTTTCTCATAAACATGCATTTGAGGGACCCAAGGGTCGCGTAGACACTGACCGCCGGTCGCCCCTACCTGGTTTCATTAATCGCCGTCGGTGGCAGGATGCTGAATTTTGTCTAATCACCGCCGTGGAACGCAGCCCCGTATACAGATTGCACTTCGCCGCGCAGTTCGTCGACGGCGTCCCACATCGCGCGCGTTTCGCGGTAAAGCTGATAGGGGTGCCCGCCCAAGAGCATTACAGGTCCGTCAAAGCCGCTGTCGCGCGCCATACTCAGGCAGCGCTGGGAATCCTCGACATTGAGCGCTCCGTCGTCGTCGATCGCGACCCACTGGTGAATGGCGGTCGCCCGCGGAATCAGCTTCTCCAGGATGTCATACTTGTCCGGACCGTTGGCGTTGCCAAAATCAGCGACCAGTCCATAGTCGCGCTCAGCAATATCGAGTACCTGTAAGAGGTCGTCGGCCTCATTGTTGAAGAATTTATAGTTTTCGGTTGCCGGCTCCAGCCCGCATTCGACGCAATAATCGTACAACTCGCGGAAGGCTTCGCCGCTCTTGCGAATTGTTTCCGGCGTGGGTTTGCTGTCGCCCGGAACGTAACGGACGCCGGTCGACCCCAGTTCGGCGCCGATCTCCATCCAGCGCTTGGTCAGCGCGATGCCGGCGCTGCGTTCGTCGGGATCGGAACTGGCGACCTCTCCCAAATCAATCAGCAGTTGATACAATTCCACGTCCGCTGATTCGAAAGCAGCGCGCAAATCGGCCAAGTAGCCGGGCGCGATGTTGGGGATATGTTGAATGCAGAGATCGACGCAGTTGATCCCATGCGCGGCAACTTCGGCCGGGAAGTCCAGCAGATCGAGGGTCGGCGTCCCGCGCCAGGACCCGGAAACGCCTTTGCCACCAGCATCCAATTCGAACCATGGATCGCCCAAGGCATCCGGCAAATGCAAGGAAAAACTGGATAATCCTGCTCGTACCATGCGATTTCTCCCTTTTCGCTAAGTCACACACTCAGAAGCGTACGCCAAACTTTACCACTTCCGCTGGCTCATTCACAACCAGGTCCCAGACTGCGGGAGCCTCATCCAGCGAAACCAGGGGCTGAATCAAGCCGGGCGCGGTCAGCAGATCCTGGCGCATCATGCTGATGATGGCGTCGTAGGCGCGATAATCGTCCCAGCGCGGCATCCACTTCGAAAGGATCGAGGGCATGGCGCACCATAATCGAGCGCCAACGCGCGGCGTTTCGGAAGCGGATCGACGGCGAAGACTTGTTCCGCGCCACTGAGTGCCGCCATGCGCACCGTCAGCAAACCAATCGCGCCCAGCCCGATGACGGCGACGGTGTCGGCAAAGCGCGCGTTGGCTTCGCGAATGCAGTGGAAGGCGACGAAGGCGGGTTCAAAGCATAACGCCGTCAGTGGGTCGATATCGCCCAAATGCCAGATGCAGCCATCCAGCCAGAGCGGCGGCCCCTGCCAGGGCAGCTTTCGCTTGGTCGATATGATATTGGTCTCGCTGACGTCCAGACAGCTGATGACGCGATCGCCGACGTTCCATTCGGAAAGGCCAGAGCCTACCTCGACAATTGTGCCGACGCCGCTGGTTCCGACTGGCGCGCCGGCGAGCAGATTCTCCGCAGATGGTTCGTCAGTCGGGACGAAGAGGCGTACCTCGTCATCCCAGCGCTGACTGGGATCGTCCCGGTGCGACATGATGGCCAGCGGTGTGCCATGCTTGCCCGAGGCAAATTCGGTCCGCACGCGAACTTCATGAGGCGCGAGCAGCCGCTCCTGATACTCGGCCACTTCGATCTTACGTCCGCCGGCGAAGGCTAGCTTATGCGGCATACTCTCACCCTTTTGCAATTGCTGTTATGGGTCAGCCGCCGCCCAGCGCACGGCATTGGCGATGACCTGCTGGACTTCGCTCTGATAGTAGATCGGGTAGGTTTCGTGCCCGGGCCGGAAGAAGAAGATTTTGCCGCGCCCGCGCTGAAAGCAGCAGCCGCTGCGCATGACTTCGCCGCCGGGCCAGGAGCTGATGAAGACGACGGCGTCGGGCGTCGGGATGTCCCAGGGTTCGCAATAGATTTCCGTTTGCGGGATGACAAAGGACGTCTCGAGGCCGCTAGCGACAGGATGCGCGGGCTCGATCACCCAAAGCCGTTCCGGCGCGGCATTGACGATGGGCGTCACGGCGCAGGACGTGACCATCAGCTTCTTGAAGACTTTGGAACCGGCGCCCCAATGGAAGGCGATGAAGCCCATGCCGCCGTCGACGATGCGCTGGCAGACACGCTCGGCGATGGCATCTTCGACTTGGTCGTGGGCGGCGTGTCCCCACCAGATCAAGACATCGGTCTGGTCGAGAACGGCACTACTCAAGCCATGTTCCGGTTCATCGAGGGTCGCCGTCCGTACAGTAAAGCCCTGCTCGCGCAAGGGAGCGGCGATGGCGGCGTGGATGCCGTCAGGGTAAATGGCGCGGACGCCCTCGGTTTCTTCGATGGCGCTCTGTTCGCTATAGCCGTGGCTCATCCAGGATCGCCGCACGTAGTCCCAATGGAGGGGGTTCTCATGCCAAAACTCATTCCATACGGTGACGCGAATCGGCGTTGTCACTGTCTAATGTCCTCTCAGGAATTTTCACCGAAAACGGAGAGGACTTCCGCGCGCATTTCCTCGACGCCGGACCAGAGATCGGGCGCCCAAGCGAAGTTGTCCATCGTGTAAGCGCCGTGCAGCATAATGGGTCCGTCGAAGCCGCTATCGCGCGCCATGATCAAGCAGCGACGAAACTCGTCTATGTCAGGTCTGCCGTCTTCATCGGGCAGCGCCCAAGCGTGCATCGAGGTCGCGCCCGGAAACAGTTTCGCCAAGTTATCATATTTTTCAGATCCTTTAGGGTTGCCGTTATCGGCAATCCATCCATAGTCGCGCTCCGAAAGCTCGACGAGCCGCAGCAGATCGTCCGCCTCGTTGGTGAAGATTCGGTAATTTTCGGTGGCGGGTTTCAGTCCGCGTTCGACGGCAAAATCGTACAACTCCCGGAAAGCTGCGGCGGTGGAAGGCATGGTTTCCGGCGTCGGTTCGCTGTCACCGGGAACATAACGCACGCCGCTCGCGCCCAACTCCGCGGCAATCTCGATCCAGAACTTGGTGTGCTCGATGCCGGCGCTGCTTTCTTGCGGGTCCGGGCTGCCGATCTCACCGGTGTCGATGAGCAGTTGGAAGATTTCTACATTGGATTCTTCAAAGGCGGCGCGCACATCGGCCAGGTAGGCGCGCTCGATGCTGGGCAAATGCAGCATAGTGAGATCGTAGCAGTCGAAGCCATGCGCGGCGATCTCGGCCGGCAACTCCAGCAGGGTATGGCTGGGCGTCTCGGTTTGCCAACCATCCGGTCGCGTGGAATCAATGGCCGGCGCTTTCATCATTTTTGAGCTCTCGGCATCCAGCAAAAAGGTCTCAAAACCCAAAAGCCGATTGATCGTTACACATGATACCGCAGCGCGCGCAGCCATCTTAATTCTCCTTGCTAAAATATCGTTAGATCAAAAGCGGACAGCATATTTGACCAGCTCGCTCGGGTTGTGCCTGATCTGTTCAAAGACATCGGGGAAGTCCTCGATAGAGACGAGCGGATCGATCAACCCCGGGGCAGTCAGTTTATTTTGTCTCATCATGCTCACAATCGTGTCGTAAATGCGGTACTGATCCCACAACGGAAAATCGGCCGGCGCGAATTCCATCGCGCCGTTGCCTTGCGGGACAATCATCTTCAAGCTGTTCGTGAGGAATTCACGCCCCAGCCACAATTCCGCCGCATTGCCGCTTATAGCGCCCGCTTGACATACCGTGCCGCCGAAGCGCGCCGCCCGTATCGCCGTATCCAGCGCGGCATAGTGCCCGCTGATCTCAATCGCGACATCGACGCCGGCGCCGCCGGTCAGCTCTTTGATCTCCAGCGCGGCATCCACAGCGAAGGGATCGATGGCATGATGCGCTCCATATTCCAGCGCCAGCGCCCGGCGTTTCGGCAGGGGATCGACGGCGAAGATCAAATCAGCGCCGCTCAGCGCGGCGACGCGCACGGTCAGCAGTCCGATAGCGCCCAGCCCGACAACGGCGACGGCGTCGCCGAAACGAACATTGGATTCGCGGACGCTATTGACCGCCACATAAGCCGGTTCAAAGCACAGCGCCAGCAGCGGATCGAGATCTCCCAAGTCCCAGATCAGCCAGGGCGAGGGATCGGCGAAGCCGGGCCAGATGAAATCGGCCGGTCGATCGACAGTGATGATGTTGGTCTCGCTGACGTCCATGAAGCCGAAGACGCGATCGCCGGCCTGCCAGTCGCGGACATTCGCCCCAATCTCGCTGATAGTACCCACGCCGCTGGTGCCGACATTAGAGGAAGGAACGGGATCCGGATCCGGCTGATCGCTCGGGAGAAACAGGCGAGTGGCGGGGGCCCAACGCTGCCCCTGTCGCTGGCTGCCTTCCATCATGTACAGGGTCGTGCCGTGTTTGCCCGAGGCGTATTCGGTCTGGATACGTACCTCGTTGGGTGCCAAGGGGCGCTCGTCGTATTCCAGCAGGACCGCCTCGTGGGCTTCGTTGAAAACGGCTTTTATTGGCATTCCGTCTCCTTTAGGCAATTGGCGGGCGACCCAATGGGGTCTGTTGAAATTCTACTCTAACCCCTCCCCCGGCCCCTCCCCAAAGCATTGGGGAGGGGTGCAAACAGTTCAGAAGAGACCATTCTTTAAGATGAAATCCTATTTTCAACAGCGTCCAATGGGTCGCCCCTACATTTGATGTTTGATATTTGGGTTTCTGGGCGACTCACAGGGTCGCCCGATTCTACATCGGCACATGTGGGTGCGCGCGGCCCACCGGGTCGCCTCTACACACGCTTACCCAAGTTACGGTGTGAGATCAGCAACTGTGCCTTCCTCGACCGCTTTCTGCATCTCTGCCTCCAGTCGGTCGGCAGCTTCCTGGGCAGTCAACCTGCCCTCCGCTACCTCGGCGATACCTTCAAACAAGACGGTGCGGAAATTCGCCGGCGCCATTACATCAATAAGAAAGCCCGTCGGCCGTTCCCATGTCGAGACAAGGTTGAGAAAGTCCTTGAACACCGGCTTTGCATCGTAGGCACTATAATCGACTCCTTTGACAGCGGGGACGAGGGAGGCCCCCTCGACCCACAACGGTACCGCCTCTTCAGACACCAAGTAGTCCAGAAACATCACGGTCTCTTCCGGGTATTCGGTATCTGCAGCGATCATCCAGCCGCCGCCAAGGTATTGAACGAATTCTTGCTCTTTCGCTTCGGGAGCCGGAAAGGGCATGAACCCATACTCATCATTAGTAAGAAAGTCAAAGGTTAGGAATTGCATCGCCCAGGTGCTCATCCCCATCATAGGCGCTTGCTCGGCGTAAAATGCCAAATTGCCATCCAAGAAGTCGATTGCGTTAGCATCATCGCTCCAACACTCGCCCTTAAACTGGGTCATCACCTCGATAGACGCAACTATTTCGGGATCGTTCCAAGGGATCTCGGCGGAAACAGCAGCCGCTAATTTGTCACCACCTATTTCATTTGTGATTACCGCAGCAAATTGGTGGGATAGTGGCCATCCAGCAACATAGCCCACTGCCACCGGGTTATCATAGCCAAGCTCTTGGAATGTTCCACACAATTCTAGAAACTCCTCGAAGGTTTCCGGCGGCCCCAATTCTTCTGCCGCAAAAATTGACTTGTTCCAGTAGAGGCCCCAACCCTCAACTTCGTGGCCGACGGCATATGCGTGACCGTCGTAGGTTGAATTTGCCCTGGAGTTGGGGATGAGGCGTTCGTCCCAGCCATATTCCTTATATGCATCGTCGAGTGGCAGGAGGAGACCTGCTCTACCCCAGAGACCGGCGGCGGACGGACCGATATCGCCGTATATGACGTCGGGTCCTTCACCAGCAAGAATGGAGGTCTTCAGGATGTCACGTATGACAGCGTTAGTCAAGTATTCCACTACGATCTCGATATCAGGGTGCGCCGCCTCAAAGTTAGCTATCAACTCTTCCTTGACCGCAGTGGCTCTAGGACCGAATGGCTCATCCCAAAAAACGATCTGTTTTTTCTCGTCCTGGCCGTATGCCGTGCCCAAAAGGGCGACTACTATCAGGAGAGCAATTAATCTACCCCCCCCCCCCCCGCAATATGGCTAAGAAATTCTTTTTTTTTCCTTTTTTTTAATATCTTTAGTCCGACCTTCCGAAAAAACGACGCGTCCACTTTCTT